>JBBTVI010000054.1:0-18268 GCA_038063315.1 Patescibacteria group bacterium | reverse complement strand
TGAAGGTATACGCGAGTGCACGCCGGAGTTCCGCAATGCGTGCTCCCACTCCATCGTCGTCGCCTTGTTTGCCGAGAAAGGCCAGCAAGGGCTCAACGATATTATGCGCGTCTGTCGCATGGCGCCGGGCGGACCGGGCGCATATACCATGTGTTTTCACGGCTTGGGGCACGGTATTGTCGCCGCGCTGGACTACGACATGCCCGCGGCAATAGGTGTCTGTAAACAAACCGGAACTGCGGAACATGGCGACGAAGAGACGCGCGAGTGCGTCGGCGGAATCGTTATGGAGATGATCAGCGGCGGGTTTCATAATCGCGAGGACTGGCAGAAAAAACGCGCCGAATATTTTTCCGTCGCGGAACCCCTGCGTCCGTGCGCCGATGATTTTATGCCCCGCGCATATCGCTGGTGGTGCTATGTGTATTTAACCCCGCATTTATTCGAGGCGGCCGGGGCGGATATCGGCAGTCCTTCCGCCACCAATTTCAAAAAAGCGTTTGAATTCTGCGATCGCATCCCCCGAACTGACGAAAGAGAATGGAAAGCGTGCTTCGGCGGCTTCGGAAAAGAATTTGTCGTGCTCGCGGTCCGCCGCGATATCCGCGCCGTCGGAGCATTGACGGACGCCGAAGCCAGACAAGTCGGGGTCTGGTGCGGACTCGCGCCCCATCAAGAAGGCGCCAAAGAATGTGTTGCACATGCGGTCTCCTCGCTTTTTTGGGGAGGGGAAAATACGGCGGATGCGGCCATCGGATTTTGCGGAGTCGCGGTCGCCGGCGAATTAAGTGATTGGTGCTTTCAGGTATTGACTGATCTGGTCTCCTATTATGCAAAAGATTCTTCATACCGCGGCGCAGTATGCGCGCGTATGCCTCCAAACAGGCAAGCGCGATGTCGAAGCGTTCTTCTCGGGTCGTAAAAAATTCGTCCGCGTCGGAGCGCTCGGCATCGCGATTGCCGTATTTGGCATGTTGACGGCCGGAGTCGTCACGGACTTACGAGGCAAGCAGGGCGCGTCCCGACGCGTTGTTGTCTTAACCCAAGAAGGATTTTTCCCTTCGGTCATCCATATAGAGCGGGGTGACTCCATTGCCTTTCGCACCACGCGCGATGATTTTTTCTGGCCCGCATCGGATCTCCATTCGAGCCACGACCTCTATCCTGAATTTGATCCGAAAGAGCCGATTGCAAAAACGGACAGCTGGATTTTTCGTTTCAATCGTCCGGGCAAATGGCGCTACCACGACCATCTCGCCCCGCAATTTCGCGGAGAAATCATTGTCACGGACCCTGACGCCGCCGTCGCCGCGCGTTGCCGCAATGCGGACGTAACGCGGCAGGAATGCCTGGATGAGCGGATCGCGTCGGTTTTGCGGGCAGAAGGTCTCGATGCGGCCTTTGATCTTTTTGCGTCTTTGTACGATACGGTTCCCGTTTTCCGGGGATACTGCCATGACAGCGGGCATCGGCTCGGAGCAGCCGCTTACCGTCTGCGCGCCCAAGAAAAAGATTTCCGCGTCACTCCAAAAACCGCGGCGTGTTCTTTCGGATTTTACCACGGTTTTATGGAGATGGTGGTCTCTGAGGGCGGCGGCGCGACTGAGGCGGGAAATCTCTGCGCGTACGTCAATCGGGTCATCGGCCGGGAGGCGCCTGATGCCACAATGCAGTGCTACCACGGCATCGGCCACGGCATTGTTGACATGCAAGCCGCGCGGCTTGCACGTGCCCGTCAAGGCAAAGAAAAAGAGTTGCGGATTACGGAACGCGGCCTTGCCTTTTGCGCGGACGCTGCGGCCGGAGCCGAAGAGCGATCCCGCTGCGCAACAGGCGTTTTTAACGGCATATCGTTTTTGTATATGGAGCCGGATTCGGGCATTCGCATGGATCCTTCGGCCCCTCTTGGGCTCTGCGCCGAGGGTTCCGCAGGCGCCTATCAAAGAGAATGCTATCTGAGCATGAATAGCGCCCTTCTATGGCGCACCGAAAAAAATATGGCTGACGCCGCAGTATTTATTTCCGCAATTCCGCATGATGCGGCCCGGCGCGATGCTATGATTAACTTGGCGGCAGCCGCGCAATCGTCATCGTCTTCTTTAGAGACGGCCGTTCATCAATGCCGCACAATAGATAAACGCCTGCATATCCCGTGCGTTCAGGGATACGCGTATGGATATCTGGAACGCGGACGCCCGGGCGAAGAATATAAAGAGGCGCTCGGCGTCTGTTTTGCGCCGCTTTTAAGCGGCGAAGAACGCGATGCATGCCTTGACTATATTTTTTCGTACTTCAATCAATGGTATTCTCAAGAAAAAGCGCAGGAGATTTGTAAAGGACTGGATACGGCATATCGGGAGAAGTGCTGGGGAAAACTCACAGTTCCGTATTGGGTTCCGTTCTTATATAATGAATAAAATTAATAAAAGTCACCGTAAAGACACATCTCTATGTCCAAAAAAACAGCCGCAATCGTAACCATCGCGTTTACACTATTGCTCGTTGTCGGAATCGCGACTTTACTCAACCAAAGCCGCCGCGCAAAAAATAATGGCGGCGCATCGGGCTCTGACGCCAATCCGTCTCCCGTTGCTCTGACCGCGCCGGACGCAAACCGTATGAGCCGCGCGGAACTGACCGCGCTTATCGACGCCAATCCGGACGACGGCACGCTCACAGAGATTACTGCATATACTCAAAAAGTGGCCGATGTCGCGGTACGCGCGAGCACAATAGACATCACCGGATGCGTCCCGTCGCCGACCGTCGCCCGTCTCGCCCTCGGCGAACGCATTATGGTAAAGAATAATGATGCGACGGAACATACGCTGAATTTAAGCATTGATCGTGCCTATCCGATTCCCGCAAATTCCGCAGATAGTTTTTCTTTTGATATAGATGCCGAAGGCGTCTACTCTTACGCCTGCGACGGCGCATTTCCTGCGGGGATCTTTTATGTCGTCCGGCAAGCGCCGTAATGCTCCGCGCTGCAACGCATATTGAATAAACCTCAAAAAGGACTCTCTTTAGATGGAGTCCTTTTTGCTGTATCATTCGCTTATGCGACGTCCTTTTTTATCTTCTTTGCTTCAATTGATGAGATCCGCGTTCATACGATCATCTGCGGCAATTGCCCTTTTTATAATTGTACTCGCCGTTGGAGCGCTTTTGCGCGTTGATGCGTTTCGGCTTCCGTATTATCAATACAATTACGATTATAACCGCGATTATCTGGTGGCGCATCACATGGTCCAATATGGGGAACACCCCTTGACCGGACCCATGGGTCAGTTGGGAACGATCTTGCCGAGCCCCGCTTATTTTTACTTCCTTGCACTCCCGCTTTTAATCAAGGACGACATTATTTTTCTGGGGATTTTTAATGTACTTCTGCAGATTGCAGCGGTAATCCTCATCTACTTGTTGGCAAAAGAGTTATTTGGCCGAAAAACCGCAATTGTCGCAATGACGATCTTTGCGTTTTCGCAAAAGATTCTTGAGCAGTCGCTCTTTCTTTGGGCGCCGCACGTCATGCAACCGTTTGCGCTCCTCAGCTATGTCTTGCTTCTTATGAGCCACTATAGGAAAAGCGTCGGCCTGCTTTTTTCCGGTATCGGAGTTTTTCTTTTTGCCATGACATTGCATTACTCCGTGCTCGCCGCGGCCCCGATTTTTTTTTACGGGGTCCATCTCGCGCTCCGCAGAATGAATGGCGGAATTTGGCATTATACGGCCGTCGGTACCTTTTCTTTGTTCGCCATTTTTCTTCTGCACTTTCCGTCGTTTTTCTACGCAGCCGGGCATTCATCCGCTCCTATGGCCCTTTCTCCTTTTTGGCTTTTCGGGGATCTTCGACTGTCCATGCTATTGAATCGTTTCATAGCGCGCGCTCCCTTATTCTTCAACTCTTTCTTTATATACAAAAATTTAACTCTTGTTCTGTTCCTCTGGGGAGGACTCATTACTGCCGGGGTCGCGTATTTTTTGTCCGCGCGAATTCATGACTTGCATAAACGCACCGTTTTATTCCTTATCGTTGGCGTTCTATCATTTCATTTTGTCGCCGCCCTGATCCCGGACATTGCCGACGGCCAGTCGTTTCCCATCCGTTATTACACGCCTATTTTCTCCATCTTTTTCATCCTCATCGCGGAGATGTCGACTACTCTCGTGACCAAACGCTTTTGGTCCGCGGCGTGGAACATGATCGTTGCCGCCCTGCTTATTTATGCATTCTCACCAAATCCCCTGGCAATACTCAGAAACGCGGCGCGAAATTTTCAGCATCCTCACTCTACGGCTTCACCTGTTCAGGACGCTCCGCCAACGGCAAGCATCACTTCACTATTTGATCGCATGGCCCGACAGACGACCACCTTGTGGCACCCCCCTTACATACCGCCTCCTGAAACGGAAATACTGAAGGATGAAATTTTAACGTTGCAACAACAAGAAAACCGTCGCGATTTTTTGTTCTTTGATGTCAAAACATACCAGCAAGACGTTGCGGAAACGTGGTTTGCCGGTTTTACGGGCATGTATTCCAACGAAATGTGGTGGGTGCCCCTCGAACGCTTGCTGGATACCCAACTAACGATCGTGGATGATAAAATGCCGTATGACACGAGAGTCCTCGGAGATGGAACATACGTTTTTATCTTGTGCGCGCTGCGGAACGACGTTGGCACAGATTATTCAGGATGCGCCGATACCTTTCTGCGCGAGCATCAGAATTATCAGAGGGCGAAAGAAATCGGAACGACGACGCGCTTTGCGCTGTTTCTTGCCCGTCGGACAAGCCGTGATTTCCACCCATCAAACGTCCCGATTGAAGTGCGTCGCTACGACGAAAGTGCTGGAGCGCCGTCGGATAAAATGTAAATTTATGACCTCAATGATGTCGCAAAAAACGACCTTCTGCATCTTTGCCGCCGTCCTCGGTATTTTGGCTACAGCGTCTTTTTTGATTTTAGAAAACCGCCCGTTGAACACTCCGCAGTACGCAACCGGACGGTATCGCGTCGTTCTCGGAAACGGCGGCTTTAATCCACAAACAATGACTGTGGCGGCCGGAGAGAAAATCGAATTTCAGAACGCGCGAACCGTTCCGTTCTGGCCCGCGTCAGACATTCATCCGACCCACGACGTCTATCCTGAATTCGACCCGAAAAAACCTATTGCCGCGGGCGAGTCATGGATTTTCCATTTTGACCGTCCAGGCGTATGGCGCTATCACGATCATCTCGCACCCTCCTTCCGGGGCGTCATCGTTGTCCGCGATCCGCGGGGGGCTGTCGCAGATCCGTGTGCGGAGGATAACCGCAACACGTCGGAATGCTGGGGCGCACTGATCGAGAGAGTCGCGGCGCGCGATGGATTTCACGCTGCGTTCCGGCTCTTTTTATCTTTGTCCGAAAAGAATCCCTCTTTCAATATCTTTTGTCACGACTTCGCCCACCGCCTGGGCGAGGCGGCATACGGAACATACCGCGCGAAAGGCGCATTACAAATCCATCCGCAAATGATGTATTGCGGGTTCGGATTTTATCATGGCCTTGTCCAACGGATGACCGCAGAATCGGGCCGCATTGAAGACGTGCGAAAATTCTGCGTTTATGTCGAAAACGAGCTGCGCCGTCACGTTTTAACCCCATCAAAAGGATGTTACCATGGCGCCGGCCACGGCCTCGCCGAAATTTTGGTTGAGACCGAAGGAATAAAAAACGAACGCGCCCTCGCTCAACGCGCGCTTGCCGCATGCGAAAGCATTGCCTCCGATGATTATGAACGCAATTTATGCGCAACCGGGGTCTTTGACTCCGTCGCGATTATGTATTATAACGGCGGGAAAAACGGCATCGCGATGAATCCGGAGGATCCGCTTGCACTCTGCCTGTTTCAACCCGCATCTTATAAACAAGCGTGTTACGACGAATTGATGACCGCGGTCTTATGGGCTGCAAACAATAGAGTGATTGATGCGATACCCGTTGCGGAGAGATTCACCGACAAATCGCATCTTCCCGCAACGCTGACTGCTTTAATAGCTGCGGGCATGCGTTACCGCGTCGAACTGCCGGCACAGGAGACCGTTGCCGTCTGCGGCCGCTGGTCGAAAGGGCTGTCACGCGACGGGTGCATCACTGGAGTGGTGGATGGATATATGCAATTCGGAGGAGTCGGTAAAGAATATAAAAAGGCCATCGCTTTTTGCCGAGAACCGGGCCTCAACGATAATGACCGCCGGAGCTGTTTTACGCGGACATTGCATCTTGTCGCGACGCAATATGGCCGGGAGCGCTACGATGACATCTGCGATGAGATACCGCCGGAGTATCGCTCGTTGTGCGCGTCGCGTTGATGTTAATGCCATGACATCTTTCCATATTTCTCTGTATCGACAAACCATAAGACGCCTCTTCGTTACTTTGCTCATCAGCTCCGCGTTTGCTGGCGGCGTATTATTGTTTTTTGCGGTACGGCAATTCGGCCACCGCGCCGCGCCGCACAGCGTTGTTGTGCTGGAAACCGGGTTTTATCCCGCGGTTCTTGTAATCCGTCCGGGAGACATCGTCCATTTTACAACTGAAACCGGAAATTCCTTTTGGCCTGCGTCGGACATGCATCCGACGCATGCCGTCTATCCGGAATTTGATCCCAAAAAACCAATTGCGCCCGATGCGGAGTGGAGTTTCCGATTTGACAGAATTGGCCGCTGGGAATATCACGACCACCTGCATTCCTTGCGCCACGGAATCATTGAGGTGCGCCCATCCAACGCGAGCGCTCGCGCCGAAGCATCAATATCTTTGGCGCAGCTGGTGGACAAAGAATTGCGGGAACGCGGCATCGCCTCGGCGTTTAATCTGGTCGCCGCGCGCTACGCAGATGGAGAGGTCGGGGGCGATTGCCACGGATATGCGCATCGAATAGGACAAGAAGCGTACCGCCTGTTCCGGCAGGGGGGAAAAATAGCGCTGACGCCGCAAACATCTTATTGCGGATACGGATTTTACCACGGTTTTATGGAGACGCTTCTTGAAACCACCGGCGATATGCAAGAGGCCAGAAAATTCTGTCTATCTGTGGGAAAGCAATTGTCGGGAATGACTGCGGATGCGTCCGGCGCCTGCTTCCACGGCATCGGACACGGCGCCGTGGACGGCGGGGATCCTGGCACGTGGGGAGATGCGGAAGCAATGATGCGGCCGGGAATGGAATTTTGCGAACGCGTGAGCCAAGATCCGTCCGAGCGCTATCGTTGCGTCACCGGCGTATTCAATGCGATTGAAATTCTTGCGGCAGATCCGAAGTATCGCCTCGAGAATCTCCGCCGCGATCCATTTTCGTTATGCAAGAATCCACCGGCATTTGACCGCGAACCGTGTTATACGAACATGTTGCCTGCGTTGCTCGGCGTCAAAGGCGGCGATTATCAAGCGGCGTTTACGGCTATTGCCGCAATCCAAGAAAATTCCGCGGATTATTCCGCCATGTTCCGCATTCTTGACGATGATCGGGCAGAGAAAGCCGGATACCTTGTGCGCGCAACGGTCGTATTGGGATTAGCGCACGAGCTCATCCGTTCCTACGGACAAAAACAGGATTACGCGGCGACGGTCGTCGGTTACTGCCGCGCATTGTCCCCACCGCTCGTTTTACCCTGCATTCAGGGCCTTGCCGGAGGCCACATGAAGTATGGCGAGCCGACACGCGAGTATATAAAGGGTCTCGCATTTTGCGAGGATGGTATCCTGCGCGATGACGAGGCGCATGACTGTAATCGCCACATACTGCGGCGATTACGCTTGTGGTATGATGCCCGACAGGCGGCTGCAATTTGTGCCTCAGTTCCGGTTCGACTCCAATCTTTTTGCCGCTGATCGCGTATGACAAAAATACGTTACAATATGCGGCGCCGTTTCGCGATAGCCGGATTTTTGGCCGTTGGTCTCGGTATTGTCGCCGTTCTGCTGATCTTCGATAAATCCGTTTCCCTCCCTATGGTTTTTCGCCGCGTGGAATCTCCGCTCAGCGCGTCTGCCGAAAACATCCTCCGCACATGCCGCGACGCTCCGCATACGCTTTCCTGCTACGATGCAGAAATTCCGAAATTGCTGAACACCTTAACAATGGAAGACGCCTTTGCGCTCACCCGACTTATCCAGCAACGCGATCCGCGATATCTAAACTGCCATGTGCTCGCGCATTACATTGCGGAGCGCGAAACCGCAAAAAACCCGGACCGCTGGGAAGATGTAGTTGCACGCTGTCCGGTGATGATGTGCAATAACGGTTGCCCGCACGGCTCTCTGATGGAACGTTTCAAGAACGAGGAAGATTATCTTACCGAAGAACAAATTCAAAGCATTAAACCGGATCTCGCGGATGTCTGTGAAGCGCGTGGCGGACGGCGTCCGGAAGAGGTGGAGCGTTCCATGTGTTATCACGGACTCGGGCATCTCGCTATGTACATCACGAATGCGAATCTTAAACGATCCGCGGCGCTCTGCCGGGACATCGCAATCAAAAAAGACGGCAATTATGTTCAAACGTGCGTCGAAGGGGTCTTTATGTCGGTTTTCCAACCCCTCGGTCCAGAGGATATTGCGCTTGTCCAAGATATCACTCCCCGAAAAGAGAGCGTCACTGCGTTTTGCGAGCCGTTCGCCGAGGACACGATCAGTTTCCACGCATGCCGCAAAGAATCATGGGCTCTGTTTTATGATGATATCACGACGGCAACTGGGCTCGCCGCATTTTGTTCCTATACCGATGATCGGCAATGGCAATGGTCCTGCTATATGTCCTTAATGAATCCCAATACGGACGCGCTCGTCATCCGCAATCGCGACATCGCGGGCTTGCAAAATCTTTGCGCCGGACTGCCCGGCGCATTTCGCGGCACGTGCTTCGCCGGAGCCGCGCATCGTCTCCTACAGGTTGATGCCGCGCTCCTTGATCGCACTTTTGAAATCTGCGCAGCCGCCCGCGACGTTGGCACAAAAGAGCAAAATGATTGTTTTCGCGCGATCAGCGCGTTCGCTGTAGAGGGATTCGCCTTGAGTAACCGAACTTTCGCGACATACTGTAGGCGGCTCCCACCACCATGGGATAACCGATGCCTTATGCAAAAAAGATGAAGTTTAATTCCATATTTTTCAAGCGCGCAGTATTTTCAATCATTGTTCTCTCTGGCGTGTGGGGGGCGGCCTTTTTCTTTTTTGGAATGCCGCAAAACGCGCCGAGAGAAAATTCGGATGGCGGCAGTACGGCTACTCAACGCATCAAGAATCGTCTTGATGCCTGCCTTGCCGAAAAACCATTGTCTAAGATCCAGCAGGAATGCCTAAAGACGCTTGCGCGGTTTATGGTCTTCTCAAATGCGTTTCCATCGGCGCGGGCCATGCTTGATAACATGCGCGATCCGCGTTTTTTGGCGATCTGCCACGAATTCGGACACTATACCGGGTGGGAGCTTTTTCAAAAAACCAAAGACGTCCTCACGGCGTATCAAGAGAGTTCCCACCTTTGCGACAGCGGAATGTACCATGGAATTATGGAAGCGTATCTTGCGACGCACGGCGATACGTTCCGATCCGGACACGACACGGCTTCTGTGGTGCTGCACGCCTGCGATAGCGTTAAGGAAAGTCACGATACAGCGGCCGGGTATATGTCGTTATGCCTTCACGGTGTGGGGCATGGATTGATGTTTGTGACGGATAACGATCTGCCGCGTTCGCTCATACACTGTGATGCACTGGGGGATCAAAAAGAGTCGTGCTACACCGGCGTCTACATGGAAAACGGATTTACGAGCTCCATTCCGGAATGGTCGGAGCACGCGGTACGGTTTGCTCCGACGCGCGATGACCCTTCGTTTCCCTGTCGAATTCTTGAAGCGCGGCATCAAAAAAGCTGTTACCGATATCAAGGGACGCTTCTTCTTGAACTCAACAACTGGGATTGGCCCAAAGGCCTCGCATCATGCGCCATTCTCCCGGAGCAATTCCGCGATATATGCATGGTCGGCATCGGAAACAATACGCCTGCGCCCAGCTTGACAATAGCCCAAACCGCTGAGAAATGCGCGCTCGGTCTTCAGGTCAACGAACGCGCATATGAATTGTGTATTGTAGGGGCGGTACAATTTCTCGCTCAACTCCGTCTCGGCGATGCACACGCACTGGCTGAATTTTGCGGCCTCATCCAAAAGGCGCAACAGGCGCGCTGCATTGAAGAATCGGGGAAGATGCTCCCGGGATGGCTGCGGGGTAACGAGACCATCGCGGACAAATGCGCGGTTTTTCACGACGAGGAAAAACGCTGTTTGGCCGCGGCATCAGGGCAACCATACCGTTAGAGCGGGCGATATAGAGCAATGTTAAAAGAAAACATCATTTCTTCTTCTGTCATTCCCGCCCTTCGACTGCGCTCAGGGTAAACTCCAACGGGAATCCAGGTTTCCCTCTTTGATAAAGCAGAACCTGGACCCCCGCCTCCGCGGGGGTGACAACCGAAAAGAATCGTCGTTTTGTTTTTGCTGAGATATATATGCTATTGAATGGTATGCAAAAGGTTAAAGATTATAACGAATTTCGACATCGTCGACGGACGATAAAACGGGCAACTATTTTTTTGATTGCCGTTTTTTGCATTTTGACGACCGGATTTTTTTTGCGCGGTTATGCGCCTAAAATTGTCGGACTAATGAGGCAACCTGCCGGTTCTGATCTTTCCGGCCTTGCGGCCTTAGTCATTCAAAATTGCGCCGGGGCGGATCACCGGCAGAACTGCTACGATAAGGAAATACCGCGCCTGATGGATAAAATCAGTATGGAGGATGCGTTCCGCGTCACACGCCTGATTCAAAAACTTGACTCCGGATATTGGTACTGCCACGTTCTTGGTCACGAGATTGCGGCCGCTGAGACAAAAAAGAATCCGGACCAATGGAAAGACGTCGTTGCGCGTTGCCCGTCCGGCATGTGCTCAAACGGATGCATTCACGGCGCCTTCCAGGAACGTTTCAGAGCCGAGGCATTGCCCGGCGTCGCAGTGGGCGACATCACCAAACAGCTTGAAAATATTTGCGAGCCGCGGCCGGGCTGGCAACCAACCGGACTTGAGCGGGGAACGTGCTATCACGCCTTGGGACATCTTCTCATGTATGTGACGGCCGCCGATATAAAAAAATCTCTCGCGCTCTGTTCGGATTTGGCAAAAACCGCCGCAGGCGATTTTACGCAACTTTGCTTTGACGGCGCGTTTATGCAGATTTTTCAACCGCTGGAACCCGAGGACATTGCGCTCGTCAAAGGAAAACAACCCGCCAAAGATGAACTCTCCGCATTTTGTCGCGCGTTTCCGGATCGCCAACGCGGTTCCTGCTGGACAGAAGGATGGCCGCTTTACTTAGACGATATCGTCCGGCCCGGCGGAGTCGCCGGATTTTGCGATGCGCTTTCCCATGCGCCAGCCGAACAAGAACGTTGCTACACCGCGCTTTTCTACGTCATCCCCGCAGAGTTTCGTTTTGACCTTACCAAAATCAGTCAATACTGCGCTCTGCTGCCGGAGAGACGCATGGGGTCCTGCTACGCCAATGCCGCCTCGCGTCTCATTGAAACGGACTGGGCGCTCACCAAGAGCGCGATTCAACTCTGCCAGGAAGCCGGCCTCCGCCAGCGACAGGCGGAAGAAAATTGTTACGGCGCGCTTGCGTCTTTTGCGGCCTATACATTTCGCGTGGACTCTCCCGAAGCGCTTGATCTCTGCCGACGCCTTCCGGATCCGTGGCGCAATCAATGTCTCCGCCGCAATAACCCTGGTGAGATGCCGTAATGCTTACCGCGCATACTCAATGGCGCGGGTTTCGCGGATGACGTTGACCTTGATCTCCCCGGGGAATTTAAGCTCGCTCTCCACCTGACGCGCGACTTTCTCCGCGAGCTCGCGCGCGGCAAAATCAGTGATTTTCTCGGGCGTCACAAAGATGCGGATTTCGCGCCCGGCCGAGATCGCGTAGGCCTTTTCCACTCCTTCGTGCGCTGTCGCGATCCTTTCAAGATCCTCGAGCCGCTTCAGATAATGCTCAAGCGAGTCGCGCCGCGCGCCCGGGCGCGAGGCCGAAATCGCGTCCACGGTTTGTACGATAATGGACTCGATCGTCTCGTATGGATACTCCTCGTGATGCGACTGCATCGCCTGTATGACGCGGTTGTCCGCGCCGAATTTTTGGAGTATCCTGCGGCCGATCTCCACGTGCGTCCCCGGCACCTCGTGATCTACGGCTTTTCCGATGTCGTGCAGGAGCGCTCCTTTTTTCGCGATGGCAACATCCGCGCCAAGCTCTTCGGCCAGCATCCCTGCAAGAAACGTCATCTCGATCGAATGCTGCAATACGTTTTGACCGTAACTGGTGCGGAACGTCAGCCGGCCGAGAAGCGAGACAAGCCGCGCATCAAGGTCAAAGATCCCTACCTCAAAGCAGGCCTTTTCTCCGGCCTGTTTGATTTGTTTCTCAATGTCTTCCCGCGCCTTCTCCACTGTTTCCTCGATCCGCGCGGGCTGGATCCGGCCGTCGTGAATCAGCATCTCGAGGGCTGTTTTTGCGATATGCCGGCGGACCGGGTCGAATGCCGATATCACGATTGAGCCGGGCGTATCGTCAACAATAATCTCCACTCCGGCCGCGCGCTCAAGCGCCTTGATGTTGCGGCCCTCCCTTCCGATGATTTTCCCCTTCAGGTCGTCCGACGGAATCGTGACCGTCGTTGTCGCAACCTCGGAGGTCGTTGCCGTCGCAAGACGCTGGATGAGAGTCGCGAGAATGTTTTTGGCCCGCTGCTCAAGCTCCTCCATGCCGCGCTGCTCCATTTTTTTGACGCGGAGCATCAATGTCTCGGATTGGCTCTGCTCAACCCGGCGTATAATTTCCGCTGCCGCCTGTTCCGCGCTGAGCCCCGCAACCCGTTCCAGTTCCTTTTCGGCGCGGGCGTGCTTCTCCTCTATTTCGGTTTTGATCGCGCGGAGCTTCTCCACGCGCTCCTCAAACACTTTCTTCTGCGCCGCGACCTCGTCCAGGCGCCTGTCCACGCCGGATTCGCGCTCGATCAGCCGCTCCTCCATCCGACGCAGGCGGTTCAGGCGGTCACGCTCCTCTTTTTTTGCCTCCTCAAGCGTCTTTGCGGCCTGCTCTTTTGCGGCAAACTCTGTCTCTTTTGCCTGTTGCCGGGCCGTATCAAGAAGCTTTTTTACTTTTCCGTCAACGGATGATTGCTGTTTGGCCGCGATGACGCGCCGGACAACGTATCCGACCGCGCACCCGACGGCAAAAACAAGCAAACCGCCGACAACGGAGAGAATCGTCGTATTCATGCTATGAAGGAACGGGAGAAAAGAGAGAGGGCTGTTTACGCGCCAATAACCCGGGCATGCGCAATATCCGGCCCGGCAAAAACAAAGTAATGCGAGTCAAAAGATGCGCTTCTCCGGTTACCCAATCGCACGGAAAACCGCGCGGCGGGCCTCTCCGGGAGATTGCGCCCCGACAATAAAAGCACCGAGAAAAGGGTTGTTTCTGAAGACCAACTCATCGGCTTATACTCTTTTTTACGAATGGTGAGATATACCCAAAAATAAAAAATTTACGAAAAAATTTTGGGTATATACCAACGGCACTCGCAAAAAATGAAAATACATTTTCGCTTTTTGCTCGCTTGTTGCTATAAAAAACCGCTCTCTTTATCTCTCGTTCCGATGCGATAATTTTTAATCCGATCCTGCGGAAAATAGCCGCAGGGTCATTTCAAGACCTTACTGCCATTATACGACAGAAAGAGGGGGGGCGTCAAATAATTGACGGGTAACTCCTCACAGCCCTACCGCGATTGCCGCCATATGCGTCATTGCGAGGAGTTCTGTTGCAGGACGACGAAGCAATCCAGCAGAAATACTGGATTGCCGCGCTCCCCCTCGACAGACTCGGGGTCGCTCGCAATGACGGCTGTGAGGGGTTACGAGAGGCGGTAACTCCTCACACCCCTTTCAATGCCATATACTCCTGAAAGAAATTCTGCGGTTTTCTCCACCAGAGAGAAAGGAGCACAGAAGCAAGGATACTCAACGTATCAGCGCCCCTCTGGGTACAAGAGCCAAAGGAGATTTTGTGTTTGAGGACGAGATGTCGCAGTGCGCGTTCCGCCTTGTTGTTATCCGGAGGGATTCCCTCATGGAGAAGGCAGGTGAAGTATGCATTGAGATTCTTGGTCAAGCCTTCCTTGTGCGTTCCTTTTTGTTCTCGAATCGTCTGTTTGAGCCGTTCATAGGCGGGGTTCAGTTTCATGGCTTCTCCTTCGAGGATGTATGTGATTTCTCCTTGGGACAGAGGAAACGCATACAGGTCATTGAGGATGTGCGTGATCTGTTCGTAGGAGAGACGGAGAATGACTGAGGCATAGCAAACAAAGGATCGTACTTGGGGACCGATGACGACGGCGGTGGATGGAATCGGGAGTGCGGGACGCCAGGTTTTGCAGGTATTGCAGAATCCTTTTTCCACCGTGTGTTTGTTGACCTCTTTGAAAGTGGAGGGTTTCTCGGGAAGCCGGATGTCTTCCTCGTAGAAAATGACGGTGTTCATTCGGGTCAGCGGAGTATGACATTCGGGGCAGGCATCAATGGTATGGATGTGTTCCTTGGTGATTTCTCCTTGAGGAGGAATCCGGATCATACGCAAAACCGTTGGTAGTGTCATACGCAATTTCACAGGTAAGGCCTATTTTCCTCATTCAAAGTAAAGCGTCGTACTCTTTCACCTGTACTTTTGCGTGTGATCCAAAATGGTTATCCACATTTTGCCCGCTTGCAAGACACGCTTGTGCGGCTTTCCCTATAACTTCTTCAAAATTTCTCCACTCTGTATAGCCCAATAAAGGCATAAGTTCTCGTGCCACCCAAAATTCAATACCATTTTCGTCAAATTTTTTAATGCCCTCAAAGTCCCTATGAGGAGCAGTTGGTATCATTTCGTTGGTCATAATGCTTTTCAATTTATACGCAAAAAACAAAAAGGGCGAGTTTTCTGACAGCATGTTTTCCGCGCCCTTTATTCGATTATAAAATTTTTGAGGTTAATATAATTTGCCGCTTCGAAAAAGATAACTCTCTTCTCAGATCCGTTCTCTATGCCATTTACAAATTTTTGCACAGCATCTTGAAAATCAATCAAAAGTTTCCCAACCATGACAACCATTAGACGAAGTTCGAATGTATTTCGGACAAAATCCGCAGGATTTTGACGAACGACACTTGCGCCTCGGCCGCGCGCGCCTTGCTCGCGCGGGCAAACCCAAAAATTTCCCATCATTTTTATTTGCGGCTCCCCCCACACCCCCGCCAGTCTTCTATCATACAGAATGAGCATGAAATGAAACCCGATTCCGACACAGAATGAGCACGAAATCGCTGCCTGTTTTGGAGCGCTGTGGATAACGGAATGGGAGTCGCCATACTGGTGGTTGTATGACAACAATCACCATGAACGACTCCCACATCGTTACCATAGAACAACTGCGGGAATTTTTGAAGCTCAATAAAGAATTTCAGTTTGCGATTGGAGACAAGAAAGGTCGGTATCGTTGGATTGAAGAAACGTTGAGAAGATTTTCGTACCACCGACTCAAAAAGAAAAAGGAACGCATCATCGTCCGGAGGTACATCCGGACGGTCGCGGGGATGTCGAATGGACAACTCACGCGTCTGATCAAAAAACACCAACACTGCGGGAAACTCATTCCGAATTATTCCGCCAACAAGAGGAACGGATTCAGACGAAAGTATGGCCCCATGGACATCGCGTTACTCATCACAACAGACGGGGCGCACGACCATCTCTGGGGAGAGGCAACAACAAGAATTCTGAAAAGAGAATATCATGTCTATCACCATGACACATACAAAACAATTTCCGATCTCTCCGTCTCCCACCTCTACCGCATCCGGAACCACAACCGCCAGTACAATTCGTCAGTGGCAAAATGGGTACGCAATACCCGTGCGGTCCAGGTTAATATCGGCGTGAGAGCGAAACCGAGGCCGGACGGAAAACCAGGATTTCTCCGCGTGGATACGGTGCATTCGGGGGATCGGAATGGCCGGAAAGGCGCATACCATTGACAATGCATTGGTCGAATCAAAGAACGGATCAATCATACGGAAACTGTATGGACGAAATCATATCCCTGTCCGCTACGCAACACTGATCAATGAGTTTAATCGCAATTACTTCAACCACTATTTGAATTATCATCGGCCGTGCGGATTTGCTGAGGAGTATGCGGATGCAAGGGGAAAGATCAAGAAACGCTACAGGCAGTGGATGACACCGTACGATAAATTGAAATCACTTCAGAGTCCGGAACAATATCTGAAAGAGGGGATCACGTTTGCGCAATTGGATGCGATTGCGTCCTCCGAAAGTGATAATGCATACGCAGAAAAAATGAACAAGGCGAAGGTCGACTTGTTCAAGAAATTGAAAAAAGTGTAAGGATTATTTTCGTCAAAAAACCACCGTCTTACGACTTTCTATTTCATGCTCATTCCTTGACTGGAGAATACGTACCTCATTTGAACATTGGCAAATTTTCTTGATGTCTTTTCAAATGCGCTGATGAAGGCGTATGAGGAGGTTTAACCTCGTAAGCCGCTTACGAGGTTAAACCTCCAATGAGTACATGTCTACTCATAAATATTGTATCGCTCTCGGGAAGCTTGCCAAAGTTAAGTAAAAAAAACCGCCCGCACTATATTTCGCGGACGGCCAATCCTTCTTATCCACTCTGTGAAAAGAAGTGAAAAGAAAACAAAAAACTTTGTTTGTCAACTTGACAATGAGATATAAATATCGTAAAGGATTTATGAAACCTTGACAAATAGAGAATAAAAGAGTAATAAGAGTAATATTAGGGTATTGCTCGTTCACAATTATGGTGTCGATATAACCGTATCAGTATTTTCATCCGTGAAACTGCATAAGTTTCACGGATGATTTTTTATCGGGCCGCCGAGAGTCCTCGCCAAAGGCCCGCTTCGCAATAGCGCAAGCGAGGCGAGCGAGTGCGCCTCCGGCGCAGAACTCAATCCCCTCTATCGGAGAGCCGGGATTCGAACCCGGACTAAATCCTCCCAAAGGACTCGTGCTACCATTGCACTACTCTCCGCAATTTTTATCTGCTCCCAAAGCAGACGTACTGCCGTCATACTCCGGCCCGAAAAATTGTTTCACGGGAAACGCCGATGTAATCTCTCAAATGTAATCTCTCACAGATGTCATTGCGAGCGACCCCGAGCTGCGAGGGGGCGCGCGGCAATCATTTTCCGGCGTCATTGCGAGCCGAAGGCGAAGCAATCCAGTATTTCTGCGCTATGGATTGCTTCGTCGCTGCTACTCCTCGCAATGACGATGCCCTATGGATTGCGGAGCCTGTCCCGAGCCCTTCGACTACACTCAGGATAAACTCTGCGAAGGATCGTCTGACTCCTCGCAATGACGAACATACCGATAATCGCGATAAGGCTATCAGGGGTTACACACCAATTAGTGTTTCACGAGAAACATCTCAATATTGTTTTTCCCATACCGCATTTTCAAAATGTTGCACGCGCGCCTTTTGCTGCTGCTCATCAAAGATAACAGAAATAACGTCAATTTGCCATTCCTGTTCGGGCATCAGCCGCCGTTCACGACAGTATGTTTCACAAATCCGGCGCAGATTTCTCCGTTTTGCTGCAGTAATGTTGTGCTCGGGTAAAAAGTCAACGGACGCGGAAACAGCTGATCGCGTCTTGACCTCGCAAAAAATCAATTTCTGGTTTTTCGTCGCGACAATATCAATCTCGCCCCATGGCTTCAGATAGTTCTGCTCAATAATGCGATACCCCTTCCGTTGAAGATACTCCCGGGCAATTTTCTCTCCAACATCTCCTTTTTGTCTCTTTTCCGATGGCATAAAGATCATTTTTCTCCACAATTTTGTTTCTCGTGAAACAACATTTGTGAAACAACCCTCCTGGCTGTGTATAATGTTGTGGATTACTCGCCAATAATGTGCATAAAGAAAGCGGCGCCGAATTTGCTAAAAAGGTGTTTCACGGGAAACAAGTGCATTCGTCTACTATGGAATGACTAATTAACTCCTCATTGCCGTCATTGCGAGCGACCCCGAGCTGCGAGGGGGCGCGCGGCAATCCATTTCGATTG
>JBBTVI010000053.1:0-26192 GCA_038063315.1 Patescibacteria group bacterium | reverse complement strand
ACAGCTGTCATTGCGAGCGACCCCGAGTCTGTCGAGGGGGCGCGCGGCAATCCAGAATTTAGATTGCTTCGTCGTCCTGCGGCAGGCCTTCTCGCAATGACGCATATAATGGTGGTCTTGATACGGGCTGTGAGGGATTACCCATGCCTATGCGCTTGCCTCCATTCATCCACTTTTTTATGGTCGCCGGAGAGCAAAACCGCAGGGACGCGGTATTTCCTGCCGCGCCATTCAAAAATTTCCGGACGCGTAAAAACGGGTATGCCGATGCCGCCGCGCTTTTCTTCAAGTGACGTCTCATTTCCGAGCGCGCCCGGAAGGTGACGCGCCACTGCATCCATAACAACCATCGCCGGAAGTTCCCCTCCGGTCAGCACATACGGGCCGATACTGATTTCTTCCGGCGTCGAACCAGCGGCCGCCTTCAGAACTTTTTTGACGCGTTCATCTATCCCTTCGTAGTGTCCGGGAATCATAATAAGACGGCTATATTTACGCGCCCAACCCTGCGCCACTTTTCGGGTGAATTGCGTGCCGGATGCGGAAAATAAAACAATTTTGAACCGCGCGGTGGTTTCTTTGGCGGTGCCGCTTTTCTTTTTGAGAATTGTCTCAACGGCCCGGACGATGGGTTCAATCTTAAAAACCATACCGGCTCCACCGCCGTATGGTTTTTCATCAACAGTTTTATGCGCGTCTCGCGTATAATCGCGGAGATTATGTATGCGGATATCAATGATTTTCTTCTCCCGCGCGCGCTTAATAATGGATTCGTTGATGTACGAATCAAAAATGTTGGGAAAGATTGTGAGGATGTCGAAGAGCATGGTTGTGATGAAAGGTAACGCACTTAACGCCAAAAGTGATAATGGCGAGGTCGGAAAATCTCAAAAAAGTCATTGCGAGGAGTTAGACGACGAAGCAATCCATATCCATAAACACAGAAATTCTGGATTGCTTCGCCTTCAGCTCGCAATGACGGTCGAAATGGATTGCCGCGCTCCCCCTCGACCGACTCGGGGTCGCTCGCAATGACGGATGGAAGGTTTTTAAAACGGTTTCTTACCTCCTACCTTATTTGCCGCTCAAGAGAATTCTTATACTCCTCAATCGCCTCTTTCAGCTCATTCTCCAATGCCGCGTCAATATCTTTTTTATCCTTAATTTTTTCAAGGATTCCGGGGCGGCGCGCGCGGAGGAAATTGCGCAGTCCCTCCTCGCGCACGCGGCACTCTCCAACGGGAATGTCATCGAAATATCCGTTGGCGGCGGCATAGAGAACGACAATCTGGTCCGTCACCGAAATCGGCGCGTATTGCGGCTGCTTGAGGATTTCAACAAGGCGCCGGCCGCGTTCGATCTGCGCGCGTGTTGCCGGATCAAGATCCGAAGCAAATTGCGCAAATGCCTCCAGTTCCCTGAATTGCGCAAGGTCGAGACGCAATCGCCCCGCGACCTTTTTCATGGCTTTGATTTGTGCGGCGCCTCCGACGCGCGAGACCGAGAGTCCGACATTGACCGCGGGCCGGATGCCGCGGTAAAAAAGATCCGATTCAAGATAGATCTGTCCGTCGGTGATGGAGATGACATTTGTCGGGATATAGGCCGAAACGTCTCCGGCCTGCGTCTCAATAATGGGAAGCGCGGTCATGGATCCTCCGCCGTATTCTTTAGAGAGTTTTGCGGCCCGTTCGAGGAGCCGCGAGTGGAGATAAAAAATATCGCCCGGGTAGGCCTCCCGTCCCGGGGGCCGGCGCAGGAGAAGGGAAATCTGTCGATAGGCCCACGCGTGCTTTGAAAGATCATCGTAAACAATCAGGACGTCCCGCCCTTGGTCCATGAAGTATTCGCCGATAGCCGCGCCCGCGAATGGCGCAATGTACCAAAGAGCCGCCGCATTCGAGGCCGAGGCCGAGACAATGATCGTATGCTCCATCGCGCCCTCGCGTCGGAGCCGCGCGACGGTCTTTGCGATTTTCGATTCCTTCTGCCCGATTGCGACATAAATCGCGACAACACTTTCGCCCTTTTGATTGATAATCGCGTCAATCGCCAGAGCCGTTTTCCCGGTCTGGCGGTCTCCGATGATGAGTTCGCGCTGCCCCCGGCCGATGGGAATCATCGCGTCAATCGCTTTAATGCCGGTTTGAAGGGGTGTGGAGACGGATTCGCGCGTGATGACGCCCGGCGCGATTTTTTCGATTTCACAGCGTTTTTCTTCGGGAAAAGTTCCCTGTCCATCGAGCGTTCGTCCCAATGCATCCACGACCCGTCCGACCATATCGCGTCCGACCGGAACAGAGAGAATTCTTTTCGTGCGCTCGACAAGCATTCCCTCCCGGATTTTATCGTATGCGCCGAGGATAACGGCGCCGACGGTATATTCTTCGAGGTTCAGCACGACGCCGTCGGCGACCGGACGGCGGTCCGCGTCAAGGAACGTGATCATCTCGGACATCATGACGTCCTCAAGCCCGGCGATTTTAGCCACGCCGTCTCCGGCATCAATGACGCGTCCGATTTCTTCCGTGGAGATTTCTCCGTGGAAATCGCGGATCGCCTGCTCAATTTTTTCAATGATATGAGAATGGTCCATAAGAATCAACGTAAATCGCAAAGCGAAAAATGCAAAATATGAAATAAAATCCAATTTAGATGCGTCATTGCGAGGAGCAGCAGCGACGAAGCAATCCAGAAAATTCATGGATTGCCACGCGCCCCCTCGAAGCTCGGGGGCGCTCGCAATGACGGCTGTATGGGATTGCCTTTAAGTTTCTATTTTACATTTTTCACTTTTCACTTTGCTTGTCCTCCATAGCGGTACCCCCGCGAAGGATGGGCACTTTTTCCGGATGCTCGCCAAACATTCCATCCAGCATCCCTTTCAGCGACGCATCAACCAGTAACGAATCGTTTCGGATAATGCGCGCTCCGGCGATAACCGCGGGATTGACGGATACGCGGATAAGCGGTGCGTCCTTCTGCGGCACGGTCCCCAAAATCAAGGCGCGAACGGCCTCTTCATCCTTGGGCCGCGCGATCTGGACGCGGAATGTAGCCCATTTGCCGCGACGGTGCGCGATTTTTTCAAATTCACGTACGGCCCGGCGGGCGTGCGTAATATCGCCCCGGGCGCGCATTGCATCAAGCCATGCGCGGACCGCTTGTTCGACCTGATTGTCGGGCGCACGGTCCAAAATCCTGTCCAGGGCGAAAGCGTATATTTTCGGCGTCAGGCGTGACATAAAAGATGATAACGATAGAAGATGAGGAGGTTTAACCTCGTGAACGACTCACGAGGTTAAACCTCCAATGAGCGCATCTCATACGGCGGATAGCGGTTAAATCCGTTCTATTTCCCTCTCCGCCTTCTTTAATAATTGTTCCGTCAGGCGCGTATCCGCAACTGCGGTAAAAATTTTTTCCACCGACGCCCGGATGATCGCTTTGCTCTCGGTCGTCAACGCGCGGAGGAAATCTTCCCTCTCCCGGGCATTGCGCCGCTCGGCATCTTCATGAATTTTTTGCGTCTCGATGCGCGCCGCGTCCATAATACTCTCTTTTTCTTTTGCCGCGCGCGCGGTTGCATCCGCGACAATGCGTGTGGCTTGTTCGTCCGCGCGGGCAACGCTTTTTCGGTACGCCGCATCGGCCTCGCCGATTTTATCCTCAAGTTCCTGACTTTTATGGTCGTTTTCTTGGATTTGAATACGGCGCTTTTCGAGAATACCCAAAACGGGCTTGTAGAGAAACCGATGCAACACAAAAATAAGGATGCCAAAATTAAGCATCTGTGCGGCGAGGAGTTTCCAGTCAATGCCTAGTTGCGTCAGGAGTTCCATGTATTGGGGAGTCCGATTAGGAGCTTGGTGAATAATGCGCTTTTTGTCACCCCCGCGAAGGCGGGGGTCCAGGTTCTTGTTTCTACGTCGGCAGGAAATCTGGATTCCCGCCTGCGCGGGAATGACAGAAAATGGCTTGCTTCTAAATTATTCACCAAACTCGATTAGACGAATTTGATAATCAAGGCAACGACGAGCGCGTAAATCGCGACCGCTTCGGCGAACGCAATTGAAAGAATCATTGCGGTTTGCACTTTCGGGGCCGCCTCGGGATTCCGTCCGATCGCCTCAAGTCCTTTGCCGCCGATCCAACCGATGGCAATCGCGGGGCAAACCCCCCCAAGAGCAATCGTCAAGGCGGGCGCGAGGGCTTTGATTGCGTCAATATTGGTTAAAATATTTTTTGGTGCTTCTTCCATCTGAATAAAAAGTTTTAATGGTGTGCTGTGGCGACCTTTAAGAAAACAAGCGTCAACATGGAAAATACGACTGCCTGGATTATACCAACGAAAATTTCAAGCCCAAGAAACGGGAGCGGCGCGAGAACCGGCAGAAGAAAAAGCATGACACCCAGGAGAACCTCTCCCGCAAAGATGTTTCCGAAAAGCCGGAACGAAAAGGAAACGATTTTCGCGCCCTCAGCCACGAGTTCCAGGAGTCCGATAAATGTTCCGACCACATACGGTTTTTCCCACGGGGGGAAGAAAAATTTCTTCCCGTACGGAATCAGACCAAGCGCGAATATGCCAAAAAACTGGATTCCTCCGACGGCAAAAAGCGCTATCGCGAGGGTTGCATTCAGGTCCGCGGAGGAGGAGCGAAGAAACGGTACGATAACCTCTTTGCCGTGGATTTTTTCAAGGAAACCGATGGTACCGAGGCCCGGGACGATTTCCACAAGATTGGACAGGGCGACAAAAATAAAAATAGTTACAACCAAGGGGAAAAATTGCAGCGACTGTTTGCGATTCTCAGTAATGGAGTCAATGAAGTTAACAATCGCTTCGCATAATGCTTCTGCCGCGTTTTGCAGCGCATTGGGCTTCCAGGATAGCCGTGATGAAATCGCGAACGCGATGGTTGTAAGGCCGAGTGTAATAGCCGTGCTGACTAAGATCGTATTCGTCACGGGGAATGCGCCGATATGGAAAAGGATTTCCGGAGCAAGCGAGATGTGCATGATAAAAAAATCAAAAGGCAAAAATCAAAAGGCAAAAGTGTGGAGAATTTCAATCAGAAATATCGCGGATCATGCGGTAGACGAGCATTGCCGATGAGACAAGGGCAATGGCGAGCCCTGCGAGCAGAAAAAGGGGTGCGGTGTCAATTTTTTTATCAAGCGCGCGGCCCGCAAGCGCAAAAAACACAAGGGGCAAGGCAATGCGGTATCCCAGTCCCCATGCCCAGCCAATAATCTCGGGCCATGATTCTATCTTTTTATCCGGCACATCATCTATATTAACCGATTTTTAGCAGACGTCAAGGAAAAACTCGAGTAACCCTTCCTGGTTGTCATTGCGAGGAGGCCTGCCGCAGGACGACGAAGCAATCCAGAGAAAACCCTGGATTGCTTCGCCTTCGGCTCGCAATGACGGACATAAGTGGTCCAAGAAAAACCCGGCTCTGATGAGTCGGGCTGAGATCGGATACTATGCGCTGACGGCGAGTTCTTCGGCGGCGATGCGACGAACAATGCGGTAAGGGGCAACGCCAGTCCGCGTTGCTTCGTGGACCACATCCTCTACTAAAACGTAGAAAGAGGCGAGTTCCCGTCCGAAAAGATGTGCAACGGACAAGCCGCGGCGAAGTTCTTCCTCCCATCCGACCATGCGTACACCCATCCCGTTGACCAGTACCCCGGGCAGGCGGAAAATGCCGCGCTCATGGATACAATCGTCTAACTCATCGCTCTCGCACTGGGTGTTGGCCGCGCCGATGATCATGCGGCAGCGGATTTCATCCACGGTCGCGGGAGTGATTTCGGGCATCTCCGCGCAAGGCGCGAAGATATGGTACCCCTCACGATGGATGCTTTCCGGATCAAGGATTCCTCCGTTTACGCCGAGAATATACCGAATCTCCTGCGTATATTGCGCGGGATTGATATCGGCAATCACGACTTTGACTTTATCGCCATGCCGGATGCGGATCGCAAGAAGCAGCGCTTTACCCGCTTTCCCGACTCCTTTGATGGCAACGGAGAAAAGATGACGATCTCCGAAGCGTATCATTTGGGCGATTTGCATTGCTTCAAGAACGCCTTTAGCCGTATAGACGCCGGTGTTGCCGACGCCTCCATAGTCCTCGCTGATTCCGCGTATGTATGCGGGACAAACGGACCAAGCGTGTCCGAGATCTTCCGGTGTTGTACCGACGTCTCCGGCGGCGAGAATTTGACGATCCTCAATGTCGTTGAGTATTCTCAGGAATTCGCCCATCCCATGATATGCAGACAGGCGTTGACGCGGCGTGAGCGGGCGCTCACAGAGAATGCCGTATTTCGCGCCGTCGAGATTTGCCCACTTGTAAAGACCGTGGAGCGCATTTTTGGTCCGCATCTCCAGGGCTTTTGCCGAGACATGAGCGATAGCGGTTTGGGCATCTTTCCAGCCGCCCTCACCGAGAACGCCCCGATGAATACCACCGATGCATCCTTTGCCCGGCGCCAACGGATGTGTGAGCGCCGCAATTAAGGTGCACGCGTGCTCTCGCGCTTGATATATTCTCCCTGGAAAATCAAGTGCCTTTTCCATTTCCTTCAGCCGTACCGGATCGTGCATTTTAGAGCTCCTCTATGTCAATGATCGTTGAGACTCTCAAGATTAAAGTATCCCGTGCATACGATTTTTGCAAGTTTTTCATGCAGAGTTTGGTGAATAACGGATAGAAATATATTTTTCGAGCGAGCGACTCCGAGAGCGAGTCGAGAAATTCCTTAAATTATTGTACTTCTCGACTGCGCTTCGCTCCGCTCGAAGAATAAAAGCGGCCCGAAAGTGAATTATTTACCAAACTCTCCCATTGTTTGTTCGCAAATTCAAACAAAAAAACCGCGCGGGGGAACGCGCGGCCGAGACCGTGAAAAGTCGGGTCATCATTTTCTCCGGCGTTTCGCCGTGGCCTTCCTTGCGGTCTTTCGGGGCCCCGCAACTGCCCGCTGGAGTTTGATCCAGTGCCCCTTGAGCTCCGTAGCCATTTTTTCGAGGTCCGCCGTGTCAATATTCTGCAATGCGCGGTAGCGACCCGCGGCATCGTCAACGATACGATGATATTTCTCCTTGCTCAATTCCTGGGCTTGTTCCATTTCGTCGAGGATTTCACCCTTGAGTTTGAGCATCCACCCCTTGATTTTTTTGCGTTGCCTTATCCCCTCTTTACCATATAGAAATAAGGCACCGGCTACGCCCGCAAGCGCCCCGACCCCAAGACCAATGCCCGCCGCAACCGGGGCAAGCGATGACTGTGATTTTGGCATAGTGTACGATAAATTATTTATGCGTTGTTGACCTTTCCGCGATCCGCTTTTTCCTTTGTGTCAGCCGTAAAAAGAAGCGGACGACGTTTCTTAATTGTAATCCATTTGTTTTTACCTGCAAGCGGAACGCGTCCAGTTCGTCGACGACGGCCTTGCTTTCTTTATTGACGCGGCCGGAAATGTCCTTGACGTCGCGAAGGATTCGTATGAGGTAGACCATCAACCAGCACAAAACCAAAGCGATCGCGATAACCGCGATTGTCGTAACTACAAAAAATATATCCGCCTTCACGATGGCATCAGTCATGTTGGTTTGAATATACCATACGGCGCGCGCCGGGAAAAGCCGTGTTATCCACCATAAGAAACAATGGGAAGCGGCAGACGCGTTCTATGTGTGCGTTCATTGAAAATTAACCGAAACGATTGCGGGAGGATGTATGCGTATTCTTATTGCAAGCGACGTTGACGGTGTCCTGCGGTATCGTAAAGAACCGCTCGCGCCGGAATTGGAACGCGCCATTCTTGATTGCCGGGACACAAGGGGTTCCGCGATCATGGTTCACCGCTGCCTGATTACAGCCGCGCCGCTTGCGCATCTTCCGCGTCTCGGCGTGGAATTCGGCCTTGCGGAATCCGGCGGCATTATCCGCTATGCAAGCGGAGAGACATTTACTTTTGATCAGGGGACGGACGATATTCTCCGCCTCCGCGAGTTTCTGGGCATCGCGGTTGAAAACGGTCCAGAGACCCTGACTGAAGGCCGAGTCATCATTGAGGGTATTCGCCGGACAAGCTTGACTCTTTTGTTCGGCGCACCGCCGCATTACGCGGGCATTAAGACGGCCGCATCCGTCGCGGATGTCCTGACACGCATTCAGGAATATATCAACGCATCTGACGCACGGTTACACATTTATTGTGCAGCAACAAAATCATATGAATGGATTGACGTCATGACTTGGAGTAAGGAGCGCGCCATTTCGCTCCTTATCGCGCAAATGCGCTACGATAAAATGTACTATCTGGGCGACGGGACAAACGATCTTCCTGTCATGCAGAGGCGGGATGTGATTCCCGTGGGATTTACCAACAGTATCGCGGAGATTCGGGATCTCGCGGAGGAACGCGGGATTTTTATCAACCGCGAAGGGCCGCTCGGCGGCGCCGAGGAATTTTTCCGCCTTTTTGCCCAAAACCGCCTGCTGCGATAAGCGGGCCGAAAGGAATAATCGCCTTCTCCATCGGGGTTAAGGCGATTTTTGTTAGAAACCGTCTAAAAAGTCATTGCGAGGAGTCAGACGACGAAGCAATCCATACATTCCCATCATTATATGCCGTATACACTGGATTGCCGCGCGCCCCCTCGACGACTCGGGGTCGCTCGCAATGACGGATGGGAGGTTTTTAGACGGTTTCTTATCCATTACTCAGCACCGCTCCGGCGACGCCAACGAGGCCAACGTCGTCTTTGAAACGCGTCAGAGAAATTTCAGGGACGCGCAAATAACGGTCAATATGCTTCTTTATTCCGGGAATAATAAGCGGGGCATTTTGAAGCGCGACGGATCCGCCAAGAGCGATGCGCTCCGGCTCATACGCGACGATGATATCCGAGAGTGCTCGGGCATTGACGCGCGCGAGCTCCTCCAGGAATGAACCGGCAAGACGATTTCCGCCGCGCGCACTGTCAAAAATATTCCTGGCGTCGCGGACGGGCGCGACGGATCGCTGGCGTGTTTTCTGGAGCCACGCGGCAAAAAATCGCGGGAGGTTACGTCCTGATGCCAGTCCCTCCCAGTGTCCTGTTCCCTTGCCACAGGTACATGGGAGATTATACGCCGTATCAACGATGAGATGGCCAAGCTCCGCGGCGTTTCCGCTTCGGCCCAGGAGAAGCCGTCCGTTGACAATCGCTCCTGCGCCGATGCCCGTGGAGAGCGTGATATAGACAAGATTATCCTTTCCCCGTGATTTGCCGAAATAATGCTCCGCGAGCGCGCCGGCATTTGCGTCGTTGAGCAGAAAAACAGGAAGGCCGAATGTTTTTCGCAGGGAATCCACAAGGGGAATAAAAGTAAACGGCACATTGGGCGATTTGTACGGGCCCCCGCGTTTTAGATCAAGCGGCCCCATTGAGGAAATACCGATCCCGCGGATGCGCGATTTTGAAATGCCGCTCGTAAACGCGCGAATGAGACGGATGATTTGATCCGTCACGACACGGCCGCGCTTACCGTCGCGGCTTGTTTTTTCGCTAAGGCGCCGTATGATTTTTCCCTCGTTATCCACAAGCGCAACGCGGACGTTTGTTGCGCCCAGATCAACGGCAATGGCGATAGCGGGAATCATAATACTCTATAACGCAACATGGTCGTCATTTCGTCATCGCGCTCATTCTTAAATGCGAATCCCCCGCGTTTGGCGGGTGTTGACAAAATAATTCTAATGTAGTATACTGTTTTTAGTACCTACCAGTCATATCCCTTCACACGCCGAAAAGGAGGCGCTATGAGTTTCGCATGTGTTGCCGAGACGAAAGATCGGGCGCGTTGTCGAGAAACCGTTGAGCAGAATGGGGCGCTTTGCCCCACGCATGAGTACCAGCTGCAGCGAGGAGGCACAGTTCGTCGGGCAAGCGCCCCAGACAGGGTTTTGGTCAAATTCCGCGTTAATCCAAATACGACACGGAGGCTCCGTGATGCAGGCATCCCCTTTAGGATGCGTCGGAACTTTTTGGAGCGGGACACGCAACACGCGGAGCAAGCGGAGGCCGTTCGTCGCGACCCTCTTCGCTATCGCGCGGTGGCGGATTCCGGAGTTCCGGTATTCGGTCGTGACGGTATCGCGGCCGTCGTTCTTTCCGATCTAATAACGGAAATGAAAGAGGCCGGATATGTTGTGAGCGACATACATCTGGAACCCACCCGAAATGAGGGCATGAATGTTTTGGTTTTGTCCATAACAAATGAAGGGGGCATCCAGTCATCTCTTCCCGAGGTGGTGGATAATCTCCTCATGTCCTGCTGGGGCCACGTCCATGTATGGGCCAACCCTCCTGACGCGGACGGCAAGATTACTCATACGGTGAATCTCGCCCACCGCAAGGATGGAGAGGTAAATCGTGCCCTGCGGTTCGCCAGCGGTTTATGGGCGTACGATGTGAAAGAGTGAAAGAGGAGGGCTAATGATATGAAGCGAAAGTCCCGCATCCTGCATAAGGATTTGCGGGGCTTTTTAATTTCTATTCGGATTGCGTCAATTTTTCGAGTAGATTTTCTGTCTTGGCATGCAGAATGCCATTGAAATATGCGATTGTCTCTGCAAGAGGCGGCTCGCCCAGTTCCGCTTTGATGTCTATGGGCGTATCGTCAATGGTCTCGGGTGGTTTGCCGGATATCAAATTAAACAGATGCGCCAAGAATGTTGTCGCATACATCCCCTTGGACAATGAAAAAGTGAGCGCGACCCCCTCTTTGAGTATGCGCATTTTATGGATATCGGCGCGCGCCTTTGTCTGGATGAAACGTTTTCGAAGCAGTATGTTGGGAAATGGTCTTAAATTGTTAAAATCGGGCGGAAAGAGATGGAACTCTTTCAAGAAAGGTTCGTATTGCCGCCAATCCTCCGGATCGCGGCTTAGAAAAAGAGGAATCCTATCCGGCACTTCGCGATTGTCATTTAGATATTGAGATATTCTTTTATTGAAGAGCAAGGACGAAACCGCAAATACCCACAACGTGATTTGTTCAGGTATGGCTCTGAGCGCGCCGACATAGTCATCCGGATGATTTTCCAGATACGAGGCGATTTTGAATTCATTTTGAAACGCAAGGGGAAACGGTTTAAGAATGTCGCAGATACTCCCCCACCTTCCGAATTCGTCCCGTATGGCCTCTCTTATCTTTTGAAAATATGGAGATTCCCGTTCTGTCACGGTGGTCAGGAAACTATGCACCGCCTCTTTATAGTTTCCGACCAGGATGCAGATGCCCCAGTAATAATTAATGAGCCGCGGCGTCCCGAAGCGTTGAAGATAAAAGAAATTATAGAAACCGTCGCGTCCAACGCGCTCAATGCGCTCAGTGAGCCAATCGCTGTCTAATGCGTCGGGGATTCTGACAAGAATTGTAAATGTATTGCCCTTCAAATCTCCTGTTTGTACAACGCCTTTTCCAACGGATCCATTTTTCAAAAAAAAGTAGGGCGAAGAAACGTCTTGGATTTGACTCCACGGGATGCCGCGTATAGAAATCCGTTGTCCGGTTATCGCGTCTTTATCCTTTATTCCGCCAAACTGGATTGCCGTCGGATCGCATTTGAGAAGACGCGTCATATCCTGGACTGCCTCAATCGTTGATAATCCGGCTTTAACGAGCATTACATAAATTGTCGCCCCCTGTAAGGCGTCACCTTGCAGCAGACCGAGGTCTTGGCGATAGACGGTTTGCGTCTCGTCATTGGATGCGATCTCTTCAACAATGAAATCCTGAGGCCACAATTTGAGATAACCTTTGGGGCAATCCTCTTTACCTGGAATATAAATTCCGAACTTTTCCAATGCTTGTTTGTCTTCAATGAATCGAGAAGGCGCAAATAATTCAGGGTGTTTTTTAAACTCCCCTGCTAAAAATCGAATCTCCTGCTCCTTGATATCCCGGCGTTCAAACATTAATTTGCAGTGTAGCGCATAATGACTATAAATTCCACGGCGACGGTTTTTCTGTTATACTACCCCTTATGACTCCTGAAGATTTTGCGCGGGCAGAGTATCGCGATTATCGGATGTACATGGCACTCGCCGGACGGGAAAAAGATGCGGCTGCGCGGCGCGCCCTGGAGGAATTCGCCGCGGAGGAAAAAGAGCATTATGAATTTTGGATTCGGCATGCTACGGTGCGATCTCCGGCTCAGGACCGCGCAGGGAAGGACTTGGAGAGAGGCGTCGTATCCCCCTCTCTTGCTCCTGCCCCATCGACCAGAGAAAAACTTGCTTTGCGGCTTATTTTTATTCTGCGCGCGATTTTCGGGCCCGCCGCGGTGATCGCATTGATTGAACGTAAAGAACACGCCGCTATCAATCGGTATAGGGAATTTTTGAAAACCGCGGATCCCACACTGCATGATGCCGTCGCGCAAATGATTCGCGATGAGGAATCGCACGAGCGGCACATTATTACGGATTTGGGCGCCGGACAATCGCGCGTTATCGGAAATATCGTCCTGGGCCTGAACGACGGCCTTATTGAACTCACCGGAGCGCTCACCGGATTTGCGTTTGCATTCGGCCGGAATTCCATTGTCGGGATGACGGGCCTTATCGTCGGTGTTGCCGCCGCACTCTCCATGGCCGCCTCCGCCTATATGCAGGCGCGCCACGAGGAAGGCAAAAACCCGCCGCAAGCGGCGGGTTACACGGGCACTGCGTACGGCGCGGTCGTCTTTCTCCTTATCGCCCCATTTTTTCTGCTGTCCGGCACGGCTGCGGCGGTTGCCGTCATGTTTGTACTTGCATTTGCCGTCGTTGGCGCAACCTCGTTTTATACGTCCCTGCTTTTTGACCGCCCGTTTCTCAGACAATTCGGCGAGATGATTCTCTTCAGTTTAGGGGCTGCGGCCGTATCGTTTCTTGTCGGCCTTGCGACGCGTCGGGTATTTCAGATAGACGTCTCGACGTAGATAGAGTTGATGAGAAACAGCGGGCATTGCAATAAAAGCCGGACATGACGCCGATGCCCACCCGCCTTGATTGAGTTAAATATGTTTGCGGTGCGTCGTGAGATACCAAAGCATCAGCGCGATTGCGACGCCCCCTATAAAAACGATAATAAGATTGTTCATGATTTTTCCATTAACCGATAGGCGATATAATAGAGCAATCCGGATGAGACGACCCCGACAATAACTGTCATATCGTATACTGACGCCCCGCCAACAATATTTTGTACGACGAGCGCAGCAAGAAACAGAAGTGCAACTTCTTTTACCCACTTCGCGTATGCTTTATTGCGCCTCTGCCGCAAAATGGCCTCCATACATTTAGCATACCAAAGCGCTCTGGTTAGTCAATTCCTTCCTTTATGAACTCTATCGTATCCGTGCAAACTCGAGACGCGTGAGGGAGCGTGCCGCGATGCGGGCCAGTAGAAAACCGGAAGCAAGAGACCCCGCGGCGAACAAAATAATGGGCATTGGCGTTCCCAAGGCCGCGAAGGAATAGAAAAAATATGCGCTTGAGGCACCGTAGGCGAGGGCAATGAAAGTGAAGCCAAGACCCGGAAGAGAGGTGCTCAGAATCTGCGGATCATCGGTATCAAAATTAGGGAATAGCGCCCCCAAAGAGAGTCCCAGAAGAGTGATGACAAAAGACATCAGGCCGAGAAGGAATAGAAAAACAAGCCATTCGGCTGCCGTCAGCGGAATCAAAGATCCGGTGAGAATTCCGACGGCAATTCCGACCGCGATGAAAAACGGCGCGAAAAAGAGCAGCTTCGCGTAAAATACATTCCGAAAATCAACCGGGGCGCTTGCAAAAATCCACGCGGTGCGGAGCTCCGCGCTGAACGACGGAAACGCGAAACGTAGCGCAAACGCGCTCATAAAATAAGCGATAACAGCGATTTGGAGCGATCGGACAAATGCGACGCGGAATACCGCGTCCGCGCCGTATTCAACGATTGTATGGCGGAGAAATGAACTGAGGGCAAGCTGAATAACGAGAAGCGTTCCCATAAAACCGAGCCACAATATCCCTTTCCCGTTTCGAAAAAAGACGAGCGCTTCTTTGGCCGCAACCGCTCCCAAAGGGCCGCGGATGAATCGGCGCAAACGGTTAAAGATCGCTTTAGAGGCGCGGATGCTCCGCCCGGCGGGAAATGGAAGGCGCGAACGCGCCTCAAGACGCCCCTCCTGCGCCATTTGCCAAAGCGGAAGAAAATGACGGGAGAGTGCCGCATAGAGCGCGCCCGCGACAAGCGCCAGCGCGGCAAGTATTGACAGAGGTTTCATTGCGCCCCGGGCGTTTCCGGTTGACAGATGATACGCCGTCATCGCCGCCTGATGCGACGGAAAAAAACGGAATGGGCGGACGATGCCTTCAATATTGACCGTGAGCGAACTCAAATCCTGGGCCTGGAAAAATTGCCGCAGCCGCACTCCGGTCAATGCCTGCCAACTCAAAAACGATGCCGCGGCAAGGACGAGAAAAACTCCGGCAGACATTATTGTCCGCGGAGCGGCGACCCTGTGTAAAATGCGCCGCGTGAGCATGCCGATTTCGGCGACAAGAAAGACAATCACGAGCGCTGATCCGACGGCCACGGCCGCAAGCCCGACAACGGCAAGACCAAGAACGATAAATCCGAAGGGTGTGAGATCAAAAAGCGATCGAAGCGCAATGACCGCCGGAATAGCAATCAACAGCAGTGGCCAAAGCGCGGCTGCCGACACTTCTCGCGCGACATTCCATGGGATCGCCCGGTAGCGCGGAGTTGCGACAACCCAGGAATCTTCCTTACGAAAAAGCGCGAAGAGACCGCTGATGAGGGCGCTTGAGGCCATCAGATAGCCTACAATCAAAAAGAACAATTCATTGATGTAGAGCGGAATGGCGACGCGGAGAAACGGGTCGCCCGCAATCGAGCGGAGGCCCCGGGTAAAAAACAAATACACGCCCGCCGCGATGGCGGCAAACACCAGCAAAAAGAGAAAAACGGTGATAATCTTGGCGACCCGATTCCTTCGGAAATAGCGGCCGATGCGCCGGAGATGATGACGGAGTAAAAGAAGGGAGAACATGGGAATAAGTGAGAAACCATTACAAAAGCCCTCCATCCGTCATTGCGAGCGACCCCGAGCTCATCGAGGGGGCGCGCGGCAATCCATTTCGATTGTCATCGCGAGGAGCAGCAGCGACGAAGCAATCCGTAAAGGCAGAAATGCTGGATTGCTTCGTCGTCCTGCAGCAGGACTCCTCGCAATGACGACTCCCTCTGGATTGCGGAGCTTGTCCAGAGTGAAGTGAAGGATCGTCTGACTCCTCGCAATGACTTTTTCAATTCGCATTCCTCATTGCAAACGCCCCATAAATATCCTCAAGCGACGCGCCGGACGGAAGATTTTTTGCGCGGCGTAGTTCCTCCATTGTTCCGGAACCCGCAAGGCGGCCGGAGACAAGAATGCCGATCCGCGTTGCGATTTCTTCCGCGACCGTCAGCGTATGCGTTGTCAGGAGCGCGGCCCCGCCCGAGCGCGCGAATTTTTGAAACTCCCCTTTCGCGATTGCGGCGCTTGAGGGATCGAGCCCCACGATCGGCTCATCAATCAGGAGGAGCTTCGGATCGTGCATGAGGGCAGCCATGATGGTAAATTTCTGCTTGTTGCCGCGCGAATAGTCGTCGAAATACGCCGTCTCCATACTTCCGAGGCCGAAGAGCGCGAGCATTTCATTGATGCGGCGCGTGCGGGCTTCTTCCTCCATGCCATAGAGCGCGCCGGTGATATGAAGGTATTCCCCGCCCGTCATGCCGGACCAAACTACGGGCTCATCTGGAATGTAGCCGATCGCCGATTTTGCGCGGATGGGATCTTTTACTGTATCCGCATCCGCAACAGTGACCAGCCCTGCATCCGGCCGAAGCAGACCCGCGATGAGTTTGATCATTGTGGTCTTGCCCGAGCCGTTTGGTCCGATGAGCGCAAAAATTTCTCCGGGTTGAACCACGAGAGACACATCATTCAACGCGGAAACAGACCCGAATTTTTTTGTGATATGATCAACTTTTAACATATAGGAATAGTATAACATACATGCGTCATTACGAGGAGTCATGCTGCAGGACGATCCTTCACTTCACTCTGGACAAGCTCCGCAATCCAAAGGGAATCGTCATTGCGAGGAGTCAGACGACGAAGCAATCCATATCCATAAACACAGAAATTCTGGATTGTTTCGCCTTCGGCTCGCAATGACGGCTGTGAGGATTTACAAACAAAATCCCCGCGCAGAGTGCGCGGGGATTTTGGATCAAAGTAATTTTCCGGATTACAGGGTTTCCGCGTCGAGTACCCGTTCAGGATGATCTCCTGACGGATCCGTATGCCCGGCTCCCAAAGCTTCGCCCGTGGACTGAAGAGCGCTCCGTACAGTTGTCCATGTTGCTCCCGGATGGGTCGCGATATAGAGCGCGGCCGCGCCCGCAGCATGCGGGCTTGCCATGCTCGTCCCGCTGATCGTCGCATAAGCCCCGCCTTTCCATGTGGAGTATATGTTAACACCCGGGGCGCCGATGTCCACAACGCTGCCGTAATTGCTGAACGTCGCGAATGTGTCGTCCGCGCCGTAGCCGGTTGCGCCACCAAGTCCGCCGCTTGCGCCATCGGAATCCGCAAGCGCCGAGACGGTGATGACCGCGTCGTCATACGCCGCTGGGACGCTGGTATTTGCGTTTGCGCCGCTGTTGCCCGCGGCCACCACGTATGTGACGCCGGCGTCGCGCGACGCGCAGATTGCTTTATGCAAAGCATCGTTATTCGTATTGCCGCAGTTATTATCGCTTGCGCCTCCGCCGCCCAAACTCATATTCGCGACGGTAATGGGGCCGCCGTTCGCAGGCGCTTTGGATGTCACAAAATCAATGCCACAGATGACGGACGACCATGTGCCGGAGCCGGAATTATTAAGAACGCGGACAGCCCACAATTTCGCTTGCGGCGCAACTCCCACGACTCCGAAGCCATTTTGGCTCGCTGCAATTGTTCCCGCAACATGCGTGCCGTGGCCGTTGCCGTCCACATAACTTCTGCCCGTTGAACAATTTTTTCCGCCTGCGATATTGGCTTTCAGATCCGGGTGTTTTGTGTCAATGCCTGTATCAATAACCGCAACATGCACGCCTGCTCCTTTATTCGTATGCGTGGCGGTTTGTTCCGCATCTACGCGGTTGATTCCGGTCGGAACCGTATCCGCGAAAACCGTCACCTCACGATCCTCACTGATGAATGCGACGCGTGGATCGCGCTTGAGCGCGTCGAGCCGTCCGTCCGGAACCACGGCCGAAAAACCCTTAAGCGCATGCCGATAGATATGCGAAACGCCAAGACCATGCGCGCGGCTTAAATCATCCGCCGCATTGTCTGCGGAGACGCCGTCTTTGAGCACAACGATGTAGTGCCCCGGAATTTTGCCTGTCGTCTCGGACACGCCCGCCCCATGCGTCAGGATTGCGCCGACTCCGAAAACCGACGCCAGAGCGGCTATTCCCGCGATTGTTGCTTTAATTCTTAACATACTGCATTTCTTGCTGCTGTAAAAACGGAGAATTGATGCGCTTTACGCGCCAACGCTCATTTTTACACACGGCAATTTTGTTATAAAAACCTGCTTTCGACTGATTTTTGGCGACTTGAATTATATATCGCACTATATGCCTCATTATTAAAAATGTCAAGTTTTTCAAAAAAGACCCACAGCATCACGCGCTGTGGGTCATCGAGTCATAAAGAATGCCCGGATTAAACCTCCGCCTCCTGCCGTTGCAAGAACACTTTCTTGCTTCGCATGAGAGATAGATGTGCTTATGCGCGCCACATCGCAATCGTATAAGCCGTGGATCGAATTGAGACTCAAGCGGTCTCCCGCAAATGATGTCGCGGTATTGCACCATGGCATGTCCATCCATATCCGTCACCTCGACTCCGTCACACCCGATGGCGCGATGCATCAAGTGTTCCGGACACGTTGCCATCTTACGGAGAATTCTTAAGATCTCCGTTGGCACTTGGCCGATGTCCTGTTTAAAATATCGCGCTGTCGTCGGAAACACATCGCTAGTACGGATCATACACGCGAATGGTATGCCGTACTGTCCTTCCGCCAAAATCAGATCATGCGCGCAAGCATCACCAATCCCCTCTCTTGAAACCGAACAGACCATAATGACCGCAACCTCGTCCTCCCCGTTGCTGTGTTGCGGCGTTTGGAGTATGCAAACCAGTGGCCCATTTGTCTGTCCGCTGTGGTCGTACGGGACCGTACTCCATATAGTTCCCGGGGTGAGGTCGCAAACCCTATCGGTGGTATTCATGTAATCCCCTTTCCTGTAAAAGATCTTTCAGCACACAACTTGAAAACCGTAATACTACAATAACAAATTCATAAATATCTGTCAAATTTTTGTACCCGTCCACCACATTTGGCACTCCTCTTGTGTTAATGACCGCATCATAGAACGGAAGGGAGAAACCTGTCCAAGAGCATAATCATAATGCGGCCGTTCTCCGTTGTACCACAAAAGCCAGAGCGCAATGATGCGTTCGGTGAGAGAAAGAGGAACAATCCTTGTCCGGCGTCTGATTGGAGCCGTGGATAAGGGATTTAATCCTTCAATCTGTCCCTTTGTATCCTTCAGGGCCTTTTGCCAAAAAAAAGAGCTCGGGTTTTACGCCGAGCTCAAGTATTCTGCGTCGTCCAAACTCGAAAGAATTATATCCTTACGATAATTTTCTATTCCCAGCACGGAGCAACGATGGCGCTACACATGCTTGGATCATCTCTATTAACTCCCTATCATATATTTGGCAGAAGGATTGCCCTATCTCGGGCTCAAAGAGAATGTCGATGGATATGAAATTGCAATCCTCGATCCATTCATGAGGGATAACCTTGACTCGCTTGATAGGCGAAGGTGTCGTCTGTTGAACACTGGCGATCACCGCTTGAATGCGAGTTTCCACTTCTTCAAAATTGACTCTGTGATCTACCAGTATTACCTGCATGCTGCTGCCCAATCTCCGCCACTGACGGAATTCATCGGCCCACTTTCTCTCGATGGCATCCATACAATGCACCTCCCTGTGTATTGAATTGTTAAAAATCAGTCAACAGCTTTTCGTGCTGCCTCCCTCGCGTTCAAAGAATCGGTACCCCCTGGTCGGGGAAATGATCGAGTCACCTGCCTTGATCAACCCACTTTTGTCAACTTGAGAACGCTACACAAAGTAAATCATAACGACGTTTCTTTGTAAAGAAATTCTCCTGATCGAGGATGTTCGGATACGTTTCATAGAGTTCCAACATCCGCGGAGGGTATAAAAAATAACCCCTTGAATAAGCGGTTATTTTCGTCACGGCCCCAATGGGATTCGAACCCATGTACTCAGCTTGAAAAGCTGATGTCCTAGGCCAGGCTAGACGATGGGGCCAATATTTATTTGTGTCTTAAACCAATCTCGCCATTATCATTTCTATGGCTTGTCCGCCGGAGGCGGATCCGCCTCCGGCGGAAAAAGCTGATGTCCTAGGCCAGGCTAGACGATGGGGCCACTGGCCACTTCGTTTTCACCTCTCAATATAGTGGAGAAGACGAAGAAACGCAATAAAAAGACCGTCGCAGATAGACGGTCTATTGCATTAACAGCGTCAACGCCAATGCAATGGGTTTTGCCTTTTGTGTCTCCGTCTCGGGAGACACATTTCCCCCTTCCAAAGGAAATAATTATGATTTAGACCAGCAACTTCACAAAGGAATTTGCAAGTCGTTGAATAAAACCATTGTCTCTCCTCCGAATTATCGGGTGTGCCTATTGCCTCCTTAAGCGCTTCCCTCAAGATTGCGCCGATGAACTCCATATAAGGATCGATCGGCGATGTGCCTGAACCTTGCGGCGCCGTACGATTACCGGACATTTAATTCTCTCCCGCATCCTCAGGAACGTTAATTTCCTTTGGTTTTTCCTATCATATCTTTGTTAAGAAACATCTCCCCGTAACACTTTCACATTCTGCATTTTTCTGCTATTATTGTCAACATGGCGGTTGAAAAGCCACTCGATATTCCTGAGTCGCCAGGCGTGTATTTCTTTATGCGCGGCGAAACAGTACTCTACATCGGCAAAGCCGCCAATCTGAAAAAGCGGCTTTCTTCTTATTTCCGCAAAAACACCATCCTCAAAATCGCGCAACTCCGAAGAGAAGCCACGGCGGTCATGTGGCGGGAAACCACGGGTGAGATCGAGGCGCTCATTGAGGAGGCGCGCCTGATTAAAATGCACATTCCGAAATATAACGTGCTTCTGCGCGACGACAAAAATTATGCCTACGTCGGTATCACAAAAGAACAGTTTCCACGCATATTCATAACCCATCAACCATTAACGCCTAACGCCTATCGCCTAATGCCTGCTTATATCGGTCCCTTCACGAGCGCCGCTATGCTGCGTGGCGTTTTACGGAGCTTGCGTAAAATTTTTCCCTACTGCACATGCGCGCGGCCGCATCGCGGCCCGTGCGTCAATGCCCACATCGACCGGTGTCCGGGGTATTGCTGCAACCGTTTGAGCACTCCGACGGACGCGGACCGCAAAAAATACCGCGAAGCGCTTTCAGGATTAAAGAGAATCTTACGGGGCAGAGGAAAGCCGTTTCTCGCGGTCTTGCGGAGGAAGATGCGAAAGGCGTCCGGCGCGCAAAACTTTGAAGAGGCCGGGGTGCTCCGCGATCAAATTGCGGGAATCGAAAATATTTTGCGGCATCGCGGAGTTCTTGAGGCCGCGCCAGCAGCAAAGGAAACGCGACGACATCTTGACCGCGCGCTGATGCAGATTTTCGGCCGCGCGAGCGCGATTGTCCGCGCAGAAGCGTATGACATTTCCAATATTTCCGGAACCGCGGCTACGGGCTCAATGGTCGTTTTCAACTATGGGGCGCCCGCAAAAGCCGCGTATCGGATGTTCAACATCCACACCGTGCATCAGCAAAGCGATGTTGATATGATGAAGGAGGTATTCCGCAGGCGCATGGCCCATACCGAGTGGCCGTATCCGGATCTCATTGTTATTGACGGCGGAAAGCCGCAGCTCAACGCCGTATTGCCCATTATCGCGGCCAGCCGTTTTTCCGGCGTTGTGACCGCGCTTGCCAAACGCGAGGAGGAACTCTACGTCGCGGGCAAACGCCTGCCAATCCGGCTCGATACTCTTCCTTTACCCGTCATGCATTTTTTCCAGCATATTCGCGACGAGGCGCACCGCTTTGCAAAAAAGCAGCACCATCGGTTGCGGAGAAAATCCTATGCAACCGAATGATACGCATAAAAATCAGACGGCGCGTCCGAAATCCGAGAGGCGTTCGGCACGCAAGAAAAAACGCCGCTACCCAATGAGCGGGAGAGGCGTGTTCTCAATCGTAAAATTGAGGCAACATAAAAGTCAGAGGCGAATCGCCAATCCCGATTGAGATGCGCTCATTGGAGGTTTATCGCAGCAGAGGGGGTCATTGCGAGGAGTTAGACGACGAAGCAATCCCCGCCTTCACAAGGTTTCGGCGGGCGAGCATGAGGTAAACATGGTAAGAAGAGGACCCTGCTTGTCCGCCGTAGCTTCAGCGGAGGTGGAGATTGCCGCGCGCCCCCTCGACCGACTCGGGGTCCCTCGCAATGACGGAAGTGATGGTTTACTACTTCATATGAAAGGAAGGGAGAAAGGGGACGTTTACAATCCCTCTTTCTTCAATTCATATATGATAGTTTTGACCGCACGGCTCACTTTGCGGGGCATCTCCACTTTCATTTCGATCAGGAGATTGCCGCGGCCATAGCCGCTCGAGGCAAATGCGCCTTTGCCGCGCAATCTGAGAACGTCGCCTGTTTGCGTGCCTTCGGGAATTTTGAGATCAATACCCCCGTCAAGCGTTTTGGCCGAGATTGTATCGCCCAAAATCGCCTGCGAGAGTTTGACGGACAAAATCATCACGATATCGTCGCCCTGGCGCCGGAACATTTCCTGCGGCTGAACATACGGATGGATGAAGAGATCACCGGGAATTCCGCCGGCCAAGGACGCCTCGCCCTTGCCTGTAATTTTAAGGACTTCGCCCTCGTTCATTCCTTTCGGTATAAAGACCTCGATCCGCTCGATCGCCTGCTCGATCCGCCTGCCGCGGCATTGGCTGCACGGCGTCTCGGGAACCTGGCCAGTGCCCGCGCACGCCGCGCAAATCGAAACCTGGGTAAGAGCTCCAAGAATCGTCTGATGTGTTCTTTTGACGTTCCCCGCGCCCTGGCACGTCCCGCACTTATGGAGCATGGTTCCCGGCTCGCCGCCCAAGCCGTTGCACCGTACGCAACGCATAAGTTTGGCGAGTTCAATATCTTTTTTTACGCCGAAAATGGATTCCGTGAACGTAACTTCAATATCAACATGAATGTCCTTGCCTTTGCGCTCGTTCGTTTTTGACCGTCCCCGTCCGCCGCCGAAAATATTTCCCATGAAGTCCTCAAAAACGTCGGAGAAATCGGAGTGCTGGCCGTCATGATCCTCGCCGAAATCCATGCGAAAACCGCCCCCAGGCCACTCAAACCCGCCCGGGCGCGATCCTCCTGCGCCATCGAAGACGCGGCCAAAACGGTCGTATTGCGCGCGCTTTTGATCATCCGACAGAATTTGATACGCCTCGCTGAGTTCCTTGAAGCGCGCTTCATCCCCTCCCTTTTTATCCGGGTGGTGCTGATGGGCGAGCTTGCGGTACGCTTTTTTGATTTCGTCCTTCGTCGCGTTATGCGCAACGCCGAGAACGGTATAATAATCTTTGGACATGCTATAAAGGCATTAGGCCATAGGCATTAGGCGCTATAATTAGGATGATCGAAAATTTGCTAACGCCTAGTGCCTAATTCCTAGCGCCTGTATTTACAATGTCAGTCGTTCCACAGTCACCTGCTCTTTCTGTTTTTTGACGAATTGAATCGCAATGAGAATTTTTATCACGATTGCCGTTATAAGAATAGTGGCATAGTGAAGCGGCAGAGTCAAACCCTTAAAAGTCAGGAAGAAAAGCAACGCGGCCCCAAACGGGAAATACTTTCTGTAAGGCCCCGCGATCGCATCGGCGCGGGCGCCGATATTTTGGTAAATGGCGTCCGGGAGCGACGTCTTGCCGTCAAGTGTGAGGTTGAATTGCGCCGCAAGATTTTCACGCACTGAGGCAATCATTTTCGTAAGTTCCTCTGCCGGAATCGCTGATGCATCAATGCCGCGTTTTTGTAAATCGCTCGTAACATATGCCTTGAGCGCATCGTCCACAGTTTGCTCCGGCGCAATCGGCGCCATGCCGAGAAGCATTGTAATCGGGCGCGAAAGCTGCCGGACGCTCGCATTGAATGCCGGACGCGGGAGAATGATATCAACAATGCTTTTGGGCCGGACGGCGACGAAATAATAGATTGAGACGGTCAGTGAGATGATCGTAAAGTAAAGCGGCAGCCCCGCGCGGATGATTTTTCGCGTATTGAAGCCGGGCGTCAATACATGCTCGGTCCGGATAAATGATGCCGCGACAATGAGAAATAACACGCTTGATCCGAACGCGACTAACACAGGAATCTCGGCCGGCACAAACAAATACGGGACGCCCGCGGTCAACGCAACAGTCGCATACATGATCCCGCGGGACTTGACGAGTATGGTGAAAACCGAGAAACAAATCGCGGCTCCGAGCAGCAGAAGCGTCGCGATCAGTATTGTTGCCCAGTCGTTAATTTCTCCGGCAGCCAGCACAGGGACAAAACGAAACCAGTACCACGACGCGGTAACGCCGGAGGAAAACGTCAAAAATGCGAGAATAAATTCTTTGGCGAGAACGTTTGGCACGCAGATGAGGAATTATGGGGTATGTATTATGTATTAGAAACTTTTGAAAAAGACCCCCCCATCCGTCATTGCGAGCGATCCCGAGTCCGTCGAGAGGGAGCGCAGCAATCCAGTTTATGCGGCATACAGTAAGGGGCTGCATGGATTGCTTCGTCGCTGCTGCTCCTCGCAATGACTTTTTCGACAGTTTCTTATGGCAAAAATTCGTCCTCGATCTGCTGCTCTTCCATAATTCATAATTCCAGCCCCATAATTCAGGACTGATCCTCGTCTTTCTTCTCCTTATACTCCGCCTCTTTGGGTTCATCCGGATTCTCTGGCGAAGATGGCGAGCCCGCATCCTGCTGCTTCATCAGATGCTCTCCGATTTTCTGCATTGCCTGCGTCAAATCGTCCGACGTGCGCCGCAACGCGTCTACATCGGCTGCTCCGCGCGCGGTTTTGACTGCCGCGATTTTCGTCTCAATCTCAATCCGTACATCCTGCGGCACTTTGTCGCCCGCGTCCCGAAGCGCCTTCTCCGCGGTATAAACCATGGTATCCGCGATATTTTGCTTCTCGGCCATGTCTTTTTTCTTCCGGTCCTCGTCCGCGTGCATTGCCGCGTCATTTTTCATGCGCTCAATCTCGTCTTTGGTCAGCGATGAGGACTCGATCCGCACGGACTGGCTTTTGCCCGTTGTCCTGTCCTTTGCGGCCACCGAGGTCACGCCGTTGGCATCAATATCAAACGTCACCTCAATCTGGGGCATGCCGCGCGGCGCAGGCGGAATGCCGTCGAGCATAAAGCGCGCAAGAGATTTATTATCCGCGGCCATTTCGCGCTCGCCCTGCAGCACATGAATTTCAACCGTGGTCTGGGAATCGCCTGCTGTTGAGAAAATCTGCGATTTGGACGCGGGAATGGTGGTATTCTTCTCCATGAGTTTCGTCATCACGCCGCCGAGCGTCTCAATGCCGAGTCCGAGAGGCGTCACATCAAGCAGCAGGATGTCCTTGACGTCGCCTTGCAGAATCCCGCCCTGCACCGCCGCGCCCGCCGCGACCACCTCATCGGGATTGATCGTGCGATTCGGTTCCTTATTGAAGAGTTTGCGCACCGCCTCAATAATATACGGCATCCGCGTCTGGCCGCCGACGAGAATCACCTCGTCAATATCCGGAAGTTTGAAGCCGGCGCCCTCGACCGCGCGCTTCGTAATCTCAATCGAGCGGTCAATCATCTCGTGTACCAGCTCCTCAAGCTTGGCGCGCGTGAATGTCATGACAAGGTGCCGGGGGCCCGAGGCGTCCGATGTGATAAAGGGCAGATTGAGTTCGGTCTGCGGCGTTGTTGAAAGCTCGTGCTTCGCTTTCTCCGCCGATTCCTTCAGACGCTGGAGGGCCAGCGTGTCTTTCGCAAGATCAATGCCCTGGTCGCGCTTGAATTCGGCGATGATCCACTCAATGATTTTCTGGTCAATGTCGTCCCCGCCGAGGTGGGTGTCGCCGTCCACACCCTTAACCTCAATTGTATCCTCCGCGATGTCGAGCACCGAGACGTCGAATGTCCCGCCGCCGAAATCGTAGACCACGATCTGCTCGTTTTTTTTCTTGTTAAACCCGTATGCGAGCGCGGCCGCAGTCGGCTCGTTGATGATGCGCCGCACTTTTAGTCCCGCGATCTCCCCAGCGGCCTGCGTGGCTTTTCTCTGCGAGTCGTCGAAATACGCGGGCACGGTGATCACGGCCTCCTCGATTTTCTGACCCAGTTTCTCCTCGGTGTCGCGCTTGATTTTTTGGAGGACCATTGCGGAAATCTCCTCTGGGCGGAACCATTTATCGCCCATCTTTACCTCCACCCCGCCGTTTGCGGCTTCCTTCATTTCATAGGGCAGAAGCGTTTTATCGCGCTGGACCTCGCCGTCGCCGAATTTCCGGCCGATGAGACGCTTGATCGAATACAAAGTATTTTGCGGATTTGTCACGGCTTGGCGCTTGGCGAGAAGACCGACGAGGCGATCGCCGGATTTCGCCGTGGCGACAACCGAAGGCGTTGTCCTGTTCCCTTCCTTGTTCTCGATGATGCGCGGCTCGCCGCCCTCAACAATGGCCATCGCCGAATTTGTCGTCCCCAAATCAATTCCTAAAATTTTTGACATAGTATTATGTGTAGAATCCCCCACGCCTATACAGCCGTCATTGCGAGGAGTCCTGCTGCAGGACGACGAAGCAATCCAGCATTTCTGCCT
>JBBTVI010000052.1:0-25905 GCA_038063315.1 Patescibacteria group bacterium | reverse complement strand
GAGCGCGGCAATCCAGGGGGTTTTTCTGGATTGCTTCGTCGTCCTGCCGCAGGACTCCTCGCAATGACGCTTATAAGAGCAGCTTGAAACAGTGTTGTGCGGGGGTTACTCGGGAGTAACGGGTGAAGAAATTATGGCAAAAAAAATAAATCATATGCCGGGATTTGAGAGTGGCGGTCAGTATCCTCCGGTGCCGGAGGATATTTTTCAGGGCGAGCCGTCTCGCGCCGCTTTGGATTTGTTTTCGGGGGATCTTGTGCGGGAATTTCGCGCTTTTCCTTTTGCGAAGAACGCGGACACCGTCAAAATTGCGGCTGAGAATCCGGACGATCCGGCGTTGCGCGCGTTTGTGGAGGGGCGTATCAGTGGCGCGATCGAATGGTTTTTGGCGCGGGATGAAGACATCGCGCGCGCATTGGCGTTTTATGACGCCGATTCAGACGCGGATTTTGTTGACATCCCGGATGTCCGCGCGGGCACGGACGCGGTATCCGCGATTGCGGATCGGATCGTCCGCGGGGCGATACATCGGCGCGCAAGCGATATTCATATCGAGCCGACGCGCGCGGGATCCGTTGTCCGTTTGCGTATTGACGGAACGTTGCACGAGGCGGCGGCGCTTCCCGCCACGCTGCATTCCGCGCTTGTCGCGCGTTTTAAGATTCTGTCGAATCTTAAGATTGATGAGTCCCGACGGCCGCAGGACGGCCGCTTCGAGCCGGAGGGCGTTCGCGACGTCTCGCTTCGCATCTCGACGGTTCCGACGCTTTACGGCGAAAAAATCGCGCTGCGTATTCTTGACGACGCGAACAAAAATCTGACGCTTGAGCGTCTCGGGTTTTCCGATTCGCAAAGAAAAACGCTTCAGACGAACATCAATAAGCCGTTCGGCATGATTGTCACGTCCGGCCCGACGGGTTCGGGCAAGACAACGACACTATACGCGTTGATGGATCTCCTGGAAAAAAAAGATATCAACATTTCCACGCTCGAAGATCCGATTGAATACGCGCTCGACGGCGTCAATCAGATTCAGATCAACTCCCGGGTAGGATTGACGTTTGCGTCCGGACTCCGCGCGTTGCTCCGGCAGGACCCCGACATCATTATGGTCGGTGAAATCCGCGACTCGGAGACGGCCGTGATGGCAGCCAACGCCGCATTGACCGGCCATCTTGTTTTTACGACGATGCATACGAATGACGCTGCAGGCGCGATCGCGCGATTTTTGGAAATGAAGGTGGAAGATTTCGTGACGGCCTCGGTCCTGACGCTCGTCATCGCGCAGCGGCTGGTGCGCAAGATCTGCTCCGCATGCGCCGCCGCGCAAAAATTGAGTCCGGCGGGAATAAAAAAAATCGGGGAGCGGCCGGATGTGGTTCTGGCGCTGGAAAGAGGCGGTATCGGGATGAGCGGGATAGGGCGGAAAAAATTTTCCGTCGGCAAAGGGTGCAAGACGTGCCTGCAGACGGGGTATCGGGACCGGATCGGACTTTTCGAATTTCTGGAGCTGGATCGCCGCATCGCGGGCTTGGTGCTTGAACATGCGGGTCCGGAGCGCATTCGGGAAGAGGCGGCTAAGGCCGGATTTCGCGACATGGTATCGGACGGGGTGGAGAAAGTTCTTTTGGGCCTGACAACGATTGATGAGGTTTTGCGTACGACCCGCAACTAACATGTTTATTTATTCATATCGCGCCGTCACAAAAGAAAATCGCGTTGTCAAAGGAACCGTGCGCGCGTTGACGCGGGTACGCGCCCGCCGCATTGCGGAAAAAAGCGGCATGACGGTTCTATTTGTCGTGAAGGAGCCGATCCGGCTGTTACAGGCCAACGTCGGAAGCTTGTTTGCGCGCCGTTTTTCGCGAACGCGGCGGATCGTGTTTTTCCGTAACTTCGCGACAATGCTTGCCGTCGGAATGCCGGTAACGCGCGCAATGCGGGTTCTTTCGGGACAAACGCCGCCGTCTTCCGGCCGCCGCGCGATTGACGAGATGATCCGGGCCGTCGAAAACGGCAGACCCCTGTCCAGGGCGTTTTCCGCATTTCCCCGTTATTTTCCCGAGGACGTTTGTGAGATCGTCGCCGTCGGAGAGGCGACGGGCGAGCTCGTTGAGACGCTGGAACGCATTGCGGAGAATATGTCGCGCGATCAGGAAATTCGGCAGAAAGTTGCTGGGGCTATGGCGTATCCGGCGGTCATTATCGTCGTTATGATGGCTGTGATGATCATTTTATCCATTGTCGTGCTTCCTAAGATCGCGGAACTTTTTATGGAATTAGAGGTGCCGCTGCCGCTTCCGACAAGAGTCCTGCTTGCCGCCGGTGGTCTCGCCGGGCATCGCCCGTGGGAGCTCGGCATCGGCGTCGCAGCAACTGCGGGAGGGCTTGCGTATTTTCTCCGGCGTCCCATCGGGCGACGCGCGGCGGACGCGGCGTTTCTGAGGACTCCAGTTTTCGGAACGCTCGTCAAAGAGTTCAATCTTGTTCGATTCTTCCGCGCGACCGGTTCGCTCGTCGCCGGCGGCGCGTCTCTGGTCCGTTCGGTCGGTATTGCGAAGAAGACAGTCCGGAGCCCGTCGTATCGGGCGGCGATAGAGGCCATTGAACCGCTGCTCGCGCACGGCGCGATGCTTTCCGAAACACTGCGGCCGTTTCCGCGTCTGTTTCCGGATCAGGCGCGGCACATGATTGCCGTCGGGGAAGAGACGGGCCGGTTCGACGACACGTTTCGTCATCTGACGGAGTATTACGAGCGTACCATCCGCCATAAGGTGGGGATGTTGACTGCGATGATCGAGCCGATTCTGATGGTCATTGTGGGCATTATCGTCGGCGGATTGGCGCTGACGATTTTTATGCCTTTATATCAGGCCTCTTATGCGTTTTAACCGGACAAAAAATCGTCCCGGATTCACTCTGGTGGAAGTATTGCTTGTTGCCGCAATTTTGAGCATGATGGGGGCGGCGGCTGCGGCGTCTGTCCGTCGCGCGGGCGCGCGCGCGAATTTGCGCGCGGGCGCGGCGACAATCGTTCGGGTTTTAGAAACCGCGCGGAATCGTTCTCTCTCCGGCTATGGCGACACAACGCACGGCGTGCGGGTAGAGGAGCGCTGGATCACGCTTTTTGACGGGGCCGCGCCCGACTCGGACGATATCCCATTGCCGCTTCCGCCGGGAATCCATACGGATCAGACGGATACGCGAATCATTTTCGGGCGGCTGACGGGCGTTCCCGATGCTGCGGCCGTGATTTCTGTTATTGGAAGCGCGGACTCGGCGACGGTGACGGTCTCCTCGGTCGGTCGGATTACCTCGCCGTAGGAGCGCGACAACCCATTATGGCTTTTATATTAGAAATCGTTAAAAAAATATTCCATCCGTCATTGCAAGCGACCCCGAGTCTGTCGAGGGGGAAGCGCGGCAATCCCTGTCCGCCGTCATTGCGAGCCGAAGGCGAAGCAATCCAGGATTTCTGCGTTATGGATTGCTTCGTCGCTCCGCTGCGCTGCGCTCCTCGCAATGACTTTTTCAATGGTTTTGCGATGATCGAGGCGATCGTCTCGATTGGCGTGATCGCGGGTTTTTTTCTGGCTTTTGCCGGGCTCTCCATGCGTGCGCAGCAGACGTCGCGGGCGAACGCGGTTCGGCTTAAGGCGATTTTGTCGTTAGGCGAGGGAACTGAGATCGCGCGCGACATCGAGAAGAGAAATTGGGCGATGCTGGAGGACGCATCCTGCGCGGATCCGAACATTTGCCATCCCGAAGTCAACGCTGGAGAATGGGTTTTAACATCCGGCGCGGAGTCGGCGTCGCCGGACGGCATCACGCGTTGGGTGACGACACAAAGCGTCGCACGCGATACGTTGGGGTATCCCAATGTGATTGTTGAGACCGGCGGCATGACGGATCCGGATACCCGCCGCGTGACAATCGCGGCCTCGTGGCTGGAAAACGGACGGGCGCGCGCGGCCGAAGAAACTACTTATGTCTATCGTTAAAACCATGCGGGCGAAAGATGGAATGCGCGGCTTCGGCCTTGTTGAGACACTGATGGCGCTTGCCATCGGAGGCGTTGCGGCTATTGCGGCGATTGGAATTTTTTCATCCGGCATAAAAGCGATCCGCGGCGCGGCCCGCGCCGAGCGCCTGCATACCAATGCGGTTCTTATCGGCGAGCGGTTCGCGTATTGGGCGCGCCGCGGAGAGGCCTCAACGTTGCCGGATTTGGAGACCGTCATTTTCGATCTCCCCGGGGGCGCGACTAAGACATTTTCACGCGCGGGCGGGGTATTGACGGAAGACGGCGAAGCCCTGACATCGGGAGACGTGAACATGACCGCGCTCCGGTTTGAGAAAATCGGGGGGACCGTGCGCGTCGCGTTTACGCTTTTTGTTCCCGGAGCCGAAGAATCGTTTTCGGGGACGACGACCGCCGCGATGCGAAACGAACTATGAACGGAATTATCTTGCCATTTTTTATATATGCGACGGCGCGCGATCGCGGAGGATTCATCGGTCTCGTCACGGTCTTGGCTGTCGGTATTTTGGGGTTGGCCGCAGTCGCGGGCGCGGCGACCGGAGCTATTGCGAGTCTTACGAAAAATGCGGCCGCGTTTTCCGGAGAGTCAATGTTTGCGACGTCCGAGAGCGCGGCGCGGGAGGGGGCGCGACAATTCATCGGAGCCAATGCGGGATTTGCGGGTGGCGCCGGGGCGCTGGTGAACGGCGCGGTTACGTCGGACGTGACGGTCACCGACGCCGGATGGCCGTATTTCATCGTTAGGGGTCGTGCCGCGGACGGGCGCGCAACGCGGGAAAACGCGTACAGGATGACGATTTTTCCCGAAGGAATGGCTTTTGACTACGCGGTGTATTCCGAAAACGCGCTGGACATGGGCGGGAATGCGACGGTCAACGGCAATGTGTATGCAAGTACAAGCATTTCATTTACCGGCGCAAGCGCAACTGTCAACGGCGACGCATTCTCGTCAAATGCCATCAGTGATACCGATAACATCACGGGAGACGCGGTTGTCATCGCGGATGCGATCCCGCCGCCGCAGATTGATGAGGGCGCATACCGCGATGCGGCGATTGCGGCCGGAACGTATTTCGCGGACGCGAATGATGCCGAGGCGTATCTGAATAATCAGACGCGTTCGGCCGTTGTCTTCGTGGAGGATGCGGGGACAACAAAAATTCAGGGGAATAACACCAATTTGATGGGCAGTATTGTTACGATGGGGCCGCTTGAGATTTCGGGCGGAACGTATACGGGAACGGATCCGTATGCGGCCGTTGTCGTCTTCAACGACCTCGCGATTAAAGGCGGAGCCACGATCAACGGCATTGTCTATACCCTCGGTTCCACGTCGTTCGGAAGCGGGACAAACACGATCAATGGGTCGCTGATCTCAGCGGGCGGCGCAACGCTGACGGACGTGACTGGTAACGCGGTGATCAATTTCGTTGCGTCCGCGGTCTCCGGGTGGCAGTCGCTTCTCGGGCTTACGACAACGACATCGGCTCCGCCGCGCGCGCTTGGGTGGAGTGAGGAATAGAAAAGTATAGCAATGTTAAAGCAAGATGTCCTTTTTTCTTCTGTCATTCCCGCGCAGGCGGGAATTCAGGTTTCCCTCTTGGATAAGGCAGAATCTAAACCCCCCGCCTTCGCAGTGGGAGAGACAACTGGAAAGTAGCTTTTATTGCGATGGCGAATTAAAACTCCGGCGCGCAAGGCGTCGGAGATTTTTTGTGCGAAAGCATCCTATCCGGCAAATGCGTCATCGTGCTTCCATTTCGGTTTGCATTTCCGGCGGGAGTTTCGCAAAAGCGATGAGCGCGATGGCGTGCGCCCACGCGAGCGGTGTGTGAGGGTTAGGTTTCCCGTTTTGATATGCCTCGGGGATTTTCCCGTCGGTGATGTCTTGCAGGCCCTCGCAAAACCAATGGAGCGCAGTGGGGTATTCATGCCATTGCGAGTAGACGATGGAAATCCAGAATTTGAACATCGGCCATTCGGCCGAGATTCCGCGGTACGTTCCCTCGGTGGAACGATAGTAGTCATCCTCCCAGTAGCGGTTGCAGCCGTGGCTTTGATACAGGCGGTGGAACGCGCCGTTTTCCGCTGCATGCCCATCAATGATTCTTGCGACCAATGCTTCGGCGTCTTCTCGTCGGGTGATGGTGTGATACGGCCAAATGAGCGCAAGTTGCGCGGCGTCACAATCGTGATGATGATGCGGACGCCAGCAACGATCCCGCGATTCGTACGGAAGTATGCGCCAAAGCGCTTCGTTCCCGAATTCGATGAGGCGGTCTGGCACGACCGCAAGCTGTTGGCGTTTGAGATAGGAGAGCGCTCCGACAATGGCTCCAATCGATGAGCTATGCCGTATGAGACACTCTTCCCACATGCCGAAATCCGGTTGATCCCAGTACTCCATGCTTCTGAGGTAATAGACAAGAAGTTGGAGGAGTTCGAGATCGGATTCGCTCCGGATCGCATCCAAATTTTTAAAGTGGAGATCCGCAACGATATAAAGGAAGAGCCCGATGGCATCCAGTTGGTGGTGTCCCCACTGGTCGTCCGCCGTTATCTCTTCGAGCGTGTCCGGATGGTATTTCGCGTGGAGCACTCCTGCGGTCGTTGCAACGGGAGGGGATGCGATGCGGTGTGCAATGCGTTGCCGCCGGCGCGGGTGTTGGAGAAGGTCGAAGACGGCCCACACGCCTTCTAGTAATTTTTTATGGTCTCCTATATACCAAAATGTGTATGCCGCGTAGAGCGTGTCCCTGAGCCATACCGCCTCATAGTCCTCGGTTGGCGCAGCGATAAATGTGCCGTTTGTCCTTCGCAGCGCTTCGAGGTTCCGTAGTACGGCGTCTTTCGGGAATTTCATTTTTCCATCTGACATGGCCTTTCTCCATATGCTGAAAGTTAAGGATCAATAACAATATTATACGCCTTTTTGACGCCGTTGTCCATGATTACGCCAGTAAGCGCTCACAGTCGTCATTGCGAGCGACCCCGAGTCTGTCGAGGGGGAGCGCGGCAATCCAGGGTTTCTTCTGGATTGCTTCATCGTCTGACTCCTCGCAATGACACCTGTGAGGGGTCACTTTTGAAATTCTTGACATCATTTCCACCTTACGTTACGAATAGGATGTTGCACCTTGATAATTTCGTTTGTGAAACTCTTTAGGAAAGGACAGGAAAGATGGTCGAAGAGAATCCATACCGGTTGCCACGGAATGTCGAGCCATTGGAGTATCATCTGTGTCTCACGCCGAATTTGGAGAATTTCACCTTTCACGGGCATGAAGGCGTAGAGGTCAATGTGACGGTACCGACCAGCGAGATTACGCTTCACGCGCTCGATCTTACGGTGAAAAACATATCGGTGTATCAACCCGGTATTGCGCTGTTTTTCCCGCAAGACCCACTCGTGTACGATACGGAGTATCAAACCGTCACCATCCCTTTAGGGCGGACACTGAGTCCGGGTAGTGCGTGCCTCTATCTCGAATTTACAGGCGAGATCAACGACAAACTCTGCGGGCTTTACCGCACCTCGTATAAAGTGGGCGGCGAAAAAAGATGGGGATGCTCCACGCAGTTTGAATCAACGGATGCGCGGCGGATGTTCCCCTGTTGGGACGAACCGGACCAAAAAGCCAAGTTTAACTTGACGCTGTTGGTGCCAAAAGACAAAGTCGCGCTTTCAAACATGCCGATCACGAGCGAGTTTCATCTCGAGACCAATCTTAAACGGCTGCGTTACCAGATTACGCCGCCGATGTCCACGTATCTTTTGGCGATTGTGATCGCGGATCTGGAATGTCTCGAGACAACAGATGCCAACGGCGTCCCTATTCGCGTCTGGACCCTCCCCGGAAAAAAGGAACATGGACAATTTGCGTTGGACGTCGCGCTGCACACACTTCCGTATCTGGCCGAATGGTTTGGTATTCCGTATGAGCTTCCCAAGCTTGATTTAGTTGCGGTACCCGATTTTGCGGCAGGCGCCATGGAGAATTGGGGTTTGATTACGTTTCGAGAGACCGCTTTACTGGTTGATCCGGAACAGGCATCCGCTGTGGCGAAACAATATGTGGCGAATGTCGTGAATCACGAAATTGCGCATATGTGGTTTGGGGATCGGACGACCATGCGGTCATGGACAGACCTTTGGCTCAACGAAGGATTTGCGTCTTATATGGGTCCGAAGGCGACGGATCGCCAGTTTCCGGAATGGGACATGTGGACCCAGTTTCTTATGGCGTATTACACGCCTGCATTCCATGATGACGCTTTGCGCCATACCCATCCGGTGGAAGTGGAAGTAAAGAATCCTGGTGAGATCGGCGAAATTTTCGACAGGATCTCGTATAACAAAGGCGCGGTGGTCACTCGGATGCTTGCGGAATATTTGGGCGAGGACGATTTCCGACGCGGGCTTCATGAGTATTTCACGCGCCACGCATACGGCAATGCGACCACGGACGAGCTTTGGGTTGCGCTCGGGGAGGCATCGGGAAAGCCGGTCCGGCATATGATGGCGAGTTACACGCGCCAACCGGGTTTTCCGTTGGTGAACGTGGATGATGAACGCGAGAATGGTAAATACGTTCTCCGTTTTTCTCAGCAGCGGTTTTTCATTGACGGCGGACCCGACGCCAGGCGTCTCTGCTGGAATATTCCGGTTTCCCTCCTTACTTCGAGCGGAACGAAAATCTCAAGTATGCTTGAGTGCAGGACTTCAACCGTGGAAATTCCGGGCAATGCGGAATGGATTAAAGTGAATCCGGGACAGAACGGATTTTATCGGGTTTTGTATCCGCCGCATCTTCTTCGCGCTCTCGCTGGAGCCGTGGAACGCGGCGCGTTGACGGTTGTTGATCGTCTGGGGCTCCTGGACGACGCGTTTGCTCTCGCGCGCGCGGGCTACATCGGAACGAGAGAGGCGCTTGATCTTTTATTGGCATACAGGGATGAGACGGATTACAGCGTGTGGTCCGTGATTGCATCGGGTATCGGATCGCTTAGGACTCTCCTTTGGTACGACCATGATCATCCGTTGGTGTTCGGAAATTTGTGCCATTTCGGCCGTTCATACTGGGACGCCGCAGTGCAAAGAATGGGATGGGACAAAAGACAGGAAGACAGCCACACGGATATTCTGCTTCGGTCTCTTGCGATCCGCGAGGCCGGCCGTTACGGGCACGCCCATGCGGTGGATACGGCGCGGCAGCGCTTCATGCGGGTTTGTCGCGGCGAGGCACTCGACCCGGATCTTCGTTCCGCGGTTTACTCGGTTGCGGCCTCGACCGGTCGGGAACAACAATATGAGGGGCTGTTGGCGCTCTACCGCACGACGAACGATGCAGAGGAGAAGTTACGCATCTTGTCGGCCATGGGAAGCTTTACCGATAAAGGAGTGTTGCAAGAAGCGCTTGCGTTTTCTCTTTCTGAAGAAGTGCGATCGCAGGATACCCCGACGCTGCTCGCAAGTGTCCGGGGAAATGCAGTAGCCCAGGAAATGGCATGGGAATTTATCAAGCAACAGTGGGGACCATTGGTGAAGCGTTGCGGCGCGGCCCATCACACGATGCCGAGAATCGTCAACGCGGTCACGAACGGTTTCGCGCTTGAGGACCACCGCCATGATGTAGAAAAGTTCTTTCGTCGGAATACGGTTCCGGGAATTGAGCGGACTGTCCAGCAATCCCTCGAGATTATCCGTTCGAATATCGCCTGGCTTGAACGAGACAGTGAAGATATTCGGCAATGGCTCCTTGAGAAAGAATCGTCGTCAGTTCATCCTTAGAAGATGCAGTACCTTCTTTATTTAATTTTGTCGGTACTTCTCGACTCGCTTCGCTCGCTCGAAGAATATTGTTCGAGCTTGCTCGCCTCGCTGGAGTTCCGACGAAGCGGGTCGAGAACAGACCAATAGGCAAACTTAACTTAAAAGAGTAGTAGTGCGGCGTAGTTTTGTCGATCATCCCTCTTTTGTAAAGAGGGATTTTTGTTTGCATCTCTTTTACGCGGGGCGTACGATATTGTTGCATCATGATGGCTATTGCTCGGATCGGTAATCATATGCAAATCATTCCCATATCTATAGAAATAATGCGACCGCCAAAAGATCATCTTTTGGCGAAAATTGAACGCGCAAAACCGGCTATCAAATCCGGCGATATCATTGCGATCACCTCGAAAGTGGTGAGTATTTGGCAAGGGAGGTGCATGCTAAAATCCGCGGTCGCGGACAAAGACGATCTTATCCGGAAAGAGGCGGACCACTATCTTGATCGCGAAAACGTCCCCGGCGGGCACGTGATCCATACGCTCAAAAATAATCTTCTTATTCCGTCTGCGGGCATAGACGAGAGCAATGCCGCCGGATACTATATTCTGTGGCCGAAAGATCCGGAGAAATCCGCGCGGAGGATTCTTTCGTTTTTTCGTCGGCGCTATGGCGTAAAGAATTGCGGGGTCATTATAACTGATTCGCGAAGCATGCCGTTCCGGCGCGGAGTTGTCGGCGTCGCGATCGGCTGGGCGGGTTTTGATCCGTTGTACGACTACCGCGGCAAAAAGGATCTTTTCGGCCGGGAGCTCCGCGTGAGCCAGACGAACGTTGCGGATGCGCTTGCGGCCGCCGCGGTGTTCGCGATGGGTGAGGGCGCGGAGCAGACACCCATGGTCATCATCCGTGACGCGCCGCGTATCCGGTTTTTTTCGGGTGAGCCGCGAGCGCGGAGGCGCGTTCACGGATCATTTATCGTATCTATGAGAGACGATCTTTTCGCACCGTTTTTGCGGGGCGTTCGGTGGAAGCGCGGGGGCGGGGCGAAGCGCAACGGCGGATCGCGGACGCGAAAACACAAAAAAATTGTCAATCAATGATGAGTACGCTACAATTACATAAAGGACGCGCACTCGTCGTGGTTGCGCATCCGGATGACGAGACGATCTGGATGGGCGGGACCATTCTTGTGCATCCGGATCTTGAGTGGACGATCTTCGCGCTCTGTCGCGGAGACGACCCGGACCGCGCGCCGAAATTCCGGAGCGTTACGACGCGCTATGGCGCCGAGGGTTTTATCTCTGATCTTGAAGACGAGGGTCGCATGACTATCCGCGCGAGCATTCCCGAGATTGAGCGGCGGCTCGTGCGCGAGATGCAGCGCCGCAACTACGACTACATTTTTACGCACGCGCCGAACGGCGAATATGGCCATCCGCGGCATAAGGGCGTGTCGCGCGCGGTGCGAAATCTTTTGAAAAGAGGCGCATTGCGGGCAAACGAAATATTATTTTTTGCGTATCGTCTAAATGAAGCGAGGCGTTGTGCGATCCCGCGCGACGGCGCGCATTTTCAGACGCCGCTTTCCGATGCTGTGTGGCGCGAGAAACAGCGGATTATCCGTAACCTCTACGGATTTTCCGAAGATTCGTTTGAGTTCCGGAGCGCCAGTCGGGTAGAAAATTTCTTATGAAGTCATTGATTCTTTATGCCTACCCCCCGGAGCCCGACGGCCTCAGTTTGCAGGGTGACATGCTTTATCGGGGGATGCAGGAAAACGGAGAGGAGGTTTATCCCGTGCATCTTGCGAGCGAATTTCAAAAGGAATGGCTGTACGGGCACGTCAATCCGGATGTTGCGATAGGCGTCGGATATTGGAATTATACGCCGGACATCATTTGGCATCCGCTGCGCTTTGGAGTCACGCCGGTTCCGTGGCTTGTGGCGGACGGATGGGTGGCGAATTATCACGAGGATTTGGAGAAACTTGGACTTGTTCTGACAACAAGCGATTGGGTTAGAGAAACATATGCGCGCGACGGCGTAGGTACAAAAAATTTTGCGACAGCGCACATCGGCATTGATACAGAAAACGTATTCCGTCCGATTCCAAAATCAGATCCGCGGATCAGGCGCGTCCGGGCCATGCTCGGTGTGGATGAGGGCGAGACCATGATTCTTACTGTCGGAGGAGACGTGACGTCAAAGGGCGCGCAGGAAGTTTTGCAGGCGTTAAAAAAGATGGGTGGCGCGTTCGGGCCGTGGAAATACGTGTGCAAAATCTGGGGCGGCGGCAGCGCGGACGACCATTATCGGGACGAGATGCGGCTGATTGAAGAATTGGGTGCTGCGAAAGAGAAAGTGCGCTATGTCGAGGGCTCGCTTGCGCCTGATTTCATGCCTTATCTCTTGAACGCTGCGGATATATACGCGGCACCGAGCCGTCTGGAAGGTTTCGGGATGATACAGGTGGAAGCGCAGGCCTGCGGAATTCCCGTTATTTCCATTGATGCGATGGGTCCCAAAGAGACAATTAAGCACGGGGAGACCGGGTTTCTCGCGCGCGTCGCATCCACGGTGGAGCTGACTCAGGAACGCGCCACAACGCACATGGGTTTTGAGACGGATCGGACGGTTGTTTTTGAGAAACCGAAAATTTTTGGGTACCGCGCGGACACAGACGAAGTCGCGGAGCATCTTTTGCGGTTCTTGAGCGATTCCTCGCTCCGCGAAAAAATGGGCAACGCCGCGCGCACGCACGCGGTTCAAAATTTTGACTACCGCGTCACTTCAAAGAAGATAGCGGCACTCATCAAAGAACGGCTGGGAATTGTGTAGTGCGACCCTCGACCTCGCGTCATTGCGAGGAGTCCTGCTGCAGGACGACGAAGCAATCCAGAAGAAGCACTGGATTGCCGCGCTCCCACCTCGAAGCTCGGGGTCGCTCGCAATGACACCGATGAGGGGTTACTTTGGAGTGGTGTTAAAAAACAGCGCGGTTTTTCGTTGGACGCATTCGTGTGCAAACACATACATCCCGGCGCTCCAGGCCTGATACGGGTTTGAATTGCCAATGGGCTTGCCTGTTTGTCCGTGGAGCCATTCATGGAAACCGTAAGGGATATCCTCGCGGTTTTTTTGTTGGTTCGCCTCTGCAAGGCATTCAAGAGCATGCTCCGCTTCGCGGAATCTTTCCGCTTTAATCAAGGCCGCGACGTAGAAGCCGCCGAGAAAGGGCCAGATGCCTCCATTCAGGTATTCGTAGGGAGTTCTCGCATCGGATTTTTCAAAATACGAATGCCATTCTTTGTTGCCCGGCTTGATGGGCGGCCAAATGGCCTTACAGGGATACGGTTGAGCGATTTTTTCTTTTGCGATGTAAGAAAGAATACGCTCTGCAATTTCTGGTGTTGCGAGGCCGGTCACGATGGCCATGAGATTTCCGAATGTATCGAACCATGTCTCCTGTTCGCGGTCGCCGTCGTGGTTTTTCCATGCCCATGGCAGGTAGTAGCCGCGGCCCGGATCATAGAGTGAAAGATATTGCTGAATGTCGCCGTTGACCACTTTCTTGATATGCTCGGCGCGCTCTGTTTCGCCGTACATGCCCAGCGCCGCGTAATAGAGCGCCTGCGTTGAAATCACTCGGCCGTATTTATGTGGGAACGCATCTTGCCAGTCCATGGTCGGTTGTTGGACAAGCAGGCAATCCTCGTTGGGATCCTGGTAGGAAAGCCACGTCAACGCGCGGCGGATGCTTTGCGCATGCGCTGTCTCAAGTGCCGCATCGTTGTACGCTGTTTGATAGACGCGGTGGCCGATAAGGTACCACAGGGTTGAATCAATGGAGTTATATGTGATGTTCGATTGTCGGTCCTCGTTATACGTTCCAATGGCATTAGGAATTTGTCCGTGGACGGATTGGTTGGCCGCAAGGAGCTCTAAACTTTTTTTGAAGGGTTCCTGAAATTCGTTCCCGACAAGCGAGGCGCCGAGCGATGTGATTATGCTGTCTCGCGCCCACGTCGCTTCATATCCTCCCGGGAGTCCGGACGCGAAAAAACCCGTTGGTCGCGCGCAGGCGCGGATTGCGGTTATAGCATGCCTGTATGCTTGGTCGGCGGGAGAGAGCATGATGCGAAAATCTTACCGATATGTATCTTCTTTGCGAAGACCGCAGCGGAAGAGCCAGACCTCTCGGTCGAAAATATCGTAGCGAAACCGCCAACGGCCCAATGCAAGACGCCATTGGCCTTCGCCGCGTAGAATCCCTTCGAGTTTTATAATGTGAAAGCGCCGGGTACGGTTTTGAGGGTCTTCCGTCAAGATCTCAAGGGCGCGGGCATAGAGCGTTGCAAGATCGTGATGGCGTTTACCCAGTCCTCGCAGAAGACGATCAAAGTGCGGGGTGGTATGGACAGTAAAAGATGACATCATCAGGTTGTTTGACGTCTGGTCTTCGAGCGTTTCCGTTCATGAGTCCTCAACTCTTCAAGCAGCTTTTCGGCGGGGCGGCCTTTGCCGGCAAGATATTCATCATAGCTTTTACGGATATCGGCGCGCGCCTTCGGGTCTTGGAGTTCCAGATAATCCTCAAACGCGTCAATATCCATAATGCCCGCAATGGGGATGCCATCCTTTTCGAGGATGAAATATTCTTTGTTGAGATGGGCGCGTTTGACGAGCGCTCCGAGATTGATGCGTGCCTTGGTAATGGCAATGGTGGTGACCATAGTTTTAGTATTGATTACTGTTGATGAGTGTTAATCAATTTTAGTATGGAAAAGAAAATATGTGCCGTCAAGCAATTTCATGGCGCGGTTGGGGTGACTCCCGGTTGTTCAAACGCGAGGCGCGCGAGCAAATACGAGAGTGTGGACTCCGCGCCCTGGTTCAGATTCATGGCATAGCGATCCAGGCCGTCGTGGCATCCGCCGGTTACTTCATCGTAGACCATCTGTTTGAGATGGTTTTTTCCGAGAAACCATTGAAACGCCGTGAAAGCGTCCGCGAGGTGCTGTTTTTTTCCGGTGACGCGCCATGCCGCGATCTTTGTCTCCACCATCGAGGCCGTGTCTTCCGGCTGTTGGTCAAAGTATGCGCGTTTTTTATAGCGGAAATACCAGCCGTTTTGTCCGATGGGCGAGTAGTGTTTGGGTTCAAAGGTCACGCGGGAAAGAAACGCCAATGTTTTTTCCGCAGCATCGAGGTAGGCCGGTTTTTTTGTGAGGTCATAGGCAAGAAACAGCGCCTCGCTCAGCTTGCTGTTGGAATACGTCAGACAATCTTCAAACCAGTGCCAGTCCGGAGACGCGGTTTTTTTGTAGAGTTCAAGTTGCCGGTCCGCCAGACGCGTAAGGAGCGCATGGATTTTGTTATCGGGATAACGCCGGAGGTAATGGTAGAGTCCGGTCATGGCAAATGCCATCGCGCGCGGGGCCGAAAGGCCTGATAGATCGGGTATTGCGCGTTGGAACATTTCGCGCGCGCCATCCGCCTCTTTGGGGGGAATTGCATCGGCGGATGCGGCAACGCCAAGAGCCCAGATGCCGCGGCCTTGTACGTCCTCATCAAACGCATTATCCGGTTCTTTTTGCGACGTGACAATGCGGCTGAACCGGCCGTCCGGCCGCTGGACAAACCGGATGAAAGACAGGTATGTTTTGATCGCGCTAAGGGTCTCGGGGCGGGGTTCCAGGGTGTAGGAACGGGTCGCGACGATCAAAGCGCGCGCGTTGTCGTCCAAACTGTAACCGAACCGTTTCTCCGGCTTGGCGTAGCGGGCATGGTGCAGGACCCCGAATTTATCCGTGAGGCGCATCATCTGCTCCAATTTTATATCGGGAAGTTTTTTCTCTTCGGTGCGGAGAGGCGTCAGGTCGCGGTAGACGCGAAAGTATTCTCCGGCCACATTCGGCCAGGTCATGCGCCGCGTTGTCTCGTAGGCGTGGCGGTGCATGGCGTGCAGCCGCTTTTCATCCGACAGAAGTTCAATGACCGCGTCGGAAACGGTCTTGGAATTGCGGAATTTTACGAGGACGCCGTTTTTGTCGTCTATAATGTGCCGCGCATATTCGGTCGGGGTGCTCACGGCTGCGCGACCGCACCCGAGAGCGTAGGAGAGCGTTCCGCTGACGGACTGGCGCGGATTGACGGCGGTGGAGATATAGATATCGCTCGCCTTGAGGTAGGAGATGATCTCATCTATAGTCAGATACTTGTCGTAGAATTGGACATGGCCGCCGAGATTCAGACGCTGGGTCTCGTGGTAGAGGAAGTTGCGGTATGCTTCGCCGTCGCTTCGGCGCACGACCGGATGCGTTGCGCCAAGGACCAAATAGCGGACGTTGGGAAATTTTTTCACGACCGGAGTGAGCGCACGGATGGCGTATTCGATTCCTTTATCGCGGCTGATCAGGCCGAAGGTTGAGAGAACGAGATTTCCTTTGAGTCCGAGGGCTTCTTTTGCGCTTTTTGTCACTTCAAATGTGGTTTGCGGGATGCCATGGGGAATAAGAGCAATTTTTTCCTGAGGAATTCCATAGTCCGCGGTGAGAATCGCGCCTGAGCGTTGATTCATAACAATAAGGCGCTGCGCTTTATCGCCGATGAGACAGACGGTATGGCGGAGGTTGTCGTCGGGTTTGGGGAGAATAGAGTGGAACGTGACAACGAGCGGCTTTTTGATGACCTGGAGAAACGGGATGAGATAACTGCCCCATTCGCCGCCGAAGATGCCGAACTCATGCTGGATGTTGACGACGCGGATCCGCTCGTCCGCATTGATTTGCTCGGCGAGCGCCACGTAATTTTCAATGTTTTTTGCGCCGATGGCGCCCATGACGCGCGGCGCGTAGTTGTAAAGAGTCGTCTGCTCCTCGTTGAGCGCAAACACGCGGGCTTTGACAGCCGGGTTGAAGCGGCGGTCGAATGCCGTCGCAAGATCCTGGGTGAATGTCGCAATGCCACATTCACGCGGCGGGAACGTCGATAGATAGAGGATGTATTGGTGGTCGTGTCCGATACGGGATATCATACGATTCAGATATGGCGATGGACGAAGGCTTGGGGATGACGCTTTTCCGGGTTGAGCATCTCGGCGATGAGTTCCGTGATGCTCACTTCGGCAACGGCGATGCGTTTGTCCGCGGCCCCGTAATAGATGTAGAGGGAGTCGCCGAATTGCGCAGCACCCGTGGGAAAGACGACATTGGAGACGAACCCGGAACGCTCCCATTCTTCTTCGGGCGAGAAGAGCGGTTCATGGAGCCGACCGAGGACACGGACGGGGTTCTCTTTATCAAGAAGCGCGGCGCAGGCGTGATACGTTCGTCCCTTGTTCGTTTCCTCAACAGTATGAAAAATCATGATCCATCCTTCGTCTGTTTCTACGGGGACGCACCCTCCGCCGATGTTACGCGTTTCAAACCAGTGCTTGTTTTCGAGGATGACGTATTGAGACAGATTCTGCAGGTAGGCACTCCAAAATTGTTCCGTGAGGTCCGCGAAATCATTGAAAAAAACGATCTGGATGTCAGGGAGTATGCGTTGGAGCATTATAAACCGTCCGCCGATTTTTCGAGGGAAGAGAATGAAATCTTTGTGCCATGGGCGAACGTCAAATCCCGCGGCTTCCTCATAGTAGGATGCAAAGAGAAAATAAGCGTCTTTCACATGGGCGTCGCGCATGAGTTTTTCCGCCTCATGATAAGTAAATTTTGGGCTTATCACGCCGTGTTTATTCCAATGCAGGAGGTCGGGGCTTGTGGCGTAGCACGTGACGGCGTTTTTTCCGTCATGCGCGACATATGTCATGTAGAACGTGTCGCCGATGCGGACAACGCGCGGATCCTCGACGCCTCTCATTTCATAATCGTATTCGGGCACGATAATGGGCGAGATGCTGCGTTGGGCGACGGCGCGCGGGCCGTCGAGACGCGCATACCCGATGCGGGAAACGTGATCTTCATCGATCGCGCGGTAGAGGAGGTGGACGGTCTGGCCGTCCTGCCAAACCGCGGGGTTCAGGACGGCGGTCTTTTCAAAATCGAGATCCGTTGGTTCGAGAATCGGCCCGTGTTTTTTGACGGCGAGCATAGCCGTATTGTACACTGTCCGCGATTGCGAAGAAAGCGCCCGCCATGCTATGGTGTGAATAATACCAAATAATATGATTGGCGGAAAAAAGAAAAAGAAACGCATTATCGTTGCGGTCAGCGGAGGGTTTGACCCTATACATATCGGACACGTCCGGCTTTTTGAAAAAGCCCGTGCGTTGGGGGACGAATTGGTCGTGATTCTGAACAATGATAATTGGCTGCGCAAAAAAAAGGGCTTTTGTTTCATGCCGGAGCAGGATCGCACAGAAATCATTGAAGCTCTCTCGTGCGTGGATCGCGTGGCGGTGACGCGTCATCCGGCAAACCCGACGGATATGAGCGTCTGCGCTGAACTCAAGCGCATCCGGCCGGATATTTTCGTCAACGGGGGGGACCGGACGCGGACCAATATTCCGGAAGTTCCGGTCTGCGATGCGATCGGTTGTAAAATGGTCTTCGGCGTCGGCGGGGGAAAGGTGCGTTCGAGTTCCTGGTTTTTGGATGACTACAAAAAAATGTGCGTCCGTGACTACTGCTGCTGCGCGGACGACTGGTCATGTAGCACGTGCGCGGCCGCGAAAGCATAACCGATCCGCGCATTTTGCCGTGTCCCCATAGCTCAACGGATAGAGCGCAGGCCTCCGAAGCCTGAAATCGGGGTTCGAATCCTCGTGGGGACGCAAAGGTGAAAAATAAATGTGAGGAGCTTGAAATCGGGGGTTCGCCGCGTCGGCCATAGCCGAAGGCGACGGCGGGAATCCTCGTGGGGATACAGATGGTGATTGACGAAACTCGACTGTTGTATATATAATAGATATATGGTTAAAACACTTATCAATATCAAGGCCGATGTCGTGGTGAAGCGGCAGGCGCAGCGAAAGGCAAAAGCACTCGGATTACCACTCTCCGCGATCGTCAATGCATATCTTAAAGAGTTTGTACGCGAACCGTCGGTGACTTTTTCAGTCAATCAGCCGCAGTTGCGTCCCGAAGTGGAGCGATTGCTTGCGCGGGCCGGAAAAGATTTTGAGGCCAAACGGCATATTGCAGGACCATTCTCTTCGGGAGAGGAAATGGATGCGTATCTGGATGCGCCATGAAAGTACTTTTTCACGATGCGTTCAAAAAGCAGTACAAGAAACTGCATGCGAGCGAAAAGAAGAAGTGGAAAGAGCGCCGCGATCTTTTCATGAAAGACCCGTATGACCCAATATTGCGCAACCACGCGCTTCACGGACAATATCGCGACTATCGCAGCATTGATATTACCGGAGACCTACGCGCTTTATATCGGCCTATTAAGAATGAGGCCGCATTCTTTATCTTAATTGATACGCACAGCAATCTTTATAAATAAGGAGAGTATTGCATATGAACGAACAACAAAAACAGCAAATACAACTGAAGGCCGATGATGCGGCGCTCAAGGGGGCGTATGCGAATCTGATGCAGGTGTCGCACACGCGCGAAGAGTTCGTGCTCGATTTTATTTTCATGCACCCGCCGGTGGGGACGCTCTCGTCGCGCGTGATCGCAAGTCCGGGCCATCTGAAACGGATCATCGCAGCACTCCAGGAAAACGTCGCGCAATATGAGCGGGCCTTCGGGAAGATCGAGCCCGCCGAGGAGCCGCAGTCCTCCATTGGTTTTGCGCCGTAGCGGTGGCGATGCGTGATGGGGCCGCCGGAGGACGGCCCGGCCCTCCTGCCGCTTTTTTGTCCTTCATTGTGCCCCTCTTTGCACTTAAACGCGATCGCATTTAAGTGCAAAGACGAAAAGATGCCGGAAGCCAATGTGGGAATACTCCCGTCAGAGGACATTCTTTGCCTGCTTTATTGGCGTATCAGCGGGAATTCGGGTATGATGGGCGCATGAGATTGTCATTTCACGGCGGAGCAGGCGAGGTGACAGGCGCGTGCTATCTCTTGGAGACCGCGCAGGCGAAAATACTCGTGGACTGCGGCATGTTTCAGGGATGCGCGGAGTGCGGGGATCTCAATTTCGAGCAGTTCCATTTTAATCCGAAACAAATTGACGCGGTTTTTATCACGCACGCGCATATTGATCATGTGGGGCGGCTGCCGAAACTCGCGCGCGATGGGTTTGCGGGCGCGATTTATTCCACGCCGCCGACGCGCGATATCGCCTCCCTGCTTCTGGATGATGCGGCGGGCCTTGCCGCGCGCGAGCGCGAAATGCTGTGGACCGCGGGCGATCTGGAGCGGACGCTTCCGCTTTGGCGCTGTTTATCCTACGGAGAGAAGGCGACGATTGGGGATGTGCAAATGACACTCCATGCCGCAGGGCATATTTTGGGTTCGTCAATGATTGAAATTGTCGCCGAGGGAAAGCGCCTTCTTTTTACGGGCGACTTGGGCAATGCGCCGTCCACGCTTCTTCCTCCGGCGGACGCCTATACCGGGGCGGATTACATGATTATTGAATCCACATATGGGAACAGGCGCCACGAGCCGCCGGAGGAGAGGGAGATGCGCGTGGAGCGCGCGATGGAGGATATCGCGGCACGCGGCGGGACGCTCATGATACCTGCATTTGCGACGGAACGGACGCAAGACCTGCTTTTCCTGCTCAATACGATGCTTCAATTCAGGCGCGTTCCGGCGATGCCCGTTTTTGTAGATGCGCCGCTTGCGATCAGGATCACGAAGGTTTTTGAAGAATATACGGCGTACTATAAAGAAGACGTCCAGCGATTGTTTGGGGAGCACCCGCGGCTGTTCCAGTTCAAGAATTTGCGGCTGACGTCCACCGTGGAGGAGTCCAAGGCGATCAACGACGTTCCGGCGCCGAAGGTCATCATAGCGGGATCCGGCATGATGAACGGCGGGAGGATTTTGCACCATCTGAAACGGTATCTTCCTGATGCCGGGAGCATTCTTTTGATTGCGGGGTATCAAGCCGCCGGCTCCCTGGGCCGCCGGCTAATTGACGGGGCACGGGAGGTGAAGGTCCTTGGCGAAGAAATATCAGTGCGGGCGGAAATCAGGAAAGTCGGCGGCTTTTCCGCGCACGCGGACGGCCCCCAACTTTTTTCTTTTGTCTCGGCCAATCGCGAGACGCTCCGGCGCGTTTTCGCGGTGCAGGGAGAGCAGGCAAGCGCCCAGCATCTTGCGCAGGAGATAAGGGACCGACTGGGCACTGATGCGGTCGTGCCTCAACTTTATCAGGAATTTGAAATATGACAGTAAGCGAGTAGTTTGTCGTGGGAGGGCCTATGATACTTGTGAGATATAGAAGGTTACGTAAATTGTAAATTGGTAACCCCTCACAGCTCTATCAAGACCGCCATTACATGCGTCATTGCGAGGAGTCAGACGACGAAGCAATCCAGAAGAAACACTGGATTGCCGAGCGCCCCCTCGCAGCTCGGGGTCGCTCGCAATGACGGCCGTGAGCGCTTACGTAAATTGCTCTTGATAGGTAAAGGAAATAGTGTTAACATACGGATTGATGAGAATATAGTTCTTCAACGGGGAGGCATGCACAGTGGAAATCGTTAAGGACGGAGCCATTGGGAATCCGGATGATTGGAAAGCCGAAGTAGTTTGCGGCGCGAAAGACGGGATGGACAAAGACGGTTGTGGCGCGGTGATGTCCATTACTGCGGGCGATCTTGTTATCATGTATTGGCACGGCACTCATTTCCGCCACGATTATCCCGCAGTAAGGTGTCCGCAGTGTGGGAAATACAGCAGGGTGAAAATCCCCACTTTAGTTTGGGAAAAGTTGAATACTGTAAAGAATAGGAGGAAAGCAATCTTCGACGGGTTTAGTGAAGAAATCTAACATGGGATGTTGCCGCTTAGTAGTTGTAAAACGAACGGCGGTTTTTTTGATTGACCTGTTTGCTAAATAAGCGTAATATCGAAGTATGAATACGGTAACTGTTCCAAAGAGAGTGACGCGTCATGAAGAGCTGGTTGTTTTATCGCGTCGAGAGTACGAAAAGTTGCGCGCAGCCGTAGTGATTCCTGAGTTCGAACCTACTGCCGCAGAAAAAAAAGATCTTGTCCGGGCGAGGAAGAATCGCAAAGCAGGGAAATTTCTGACTTTTCATGAACTCAAACAAAAACTGGGTTTTACAGATTGACCCAGTGGTGTATAAATTTCTCGATAAAATACCTCGGAGAGACGCCGAGCGTATTTTGTTTACAATAAACGAATTACAGGACAATCCTTTTGCGGGTGATATTCAGAAGATGCGCGGCGAACAAAATGTATGGAGAAGGAGGGTCGGTTCGTACAGAATTCGGTTCGAAATCGTAAAGTTGGAAAGAATCATTCATGTATTCCGCGCGGAGCGTCGCGTTTCCAAGTCATACTCATAGTCATTCATTATGCGGGCGGGTCCATCCGCGTCGCCGCATGGACACTACGGGACGAGATGCCGTATACTTTTTGTATGCAGACGGATATGAAATCTTCCCTCCATACGCATCTCAGGTTAAAAATCTGCATTTCGGGCGCGGCTGAAACAGGCCACTGCGCGCCGGACGCGCTGGAAAAGACAAAAGAACTGGGGCGCCAGGTGGCGCTGCATAATGCCGTGCTCGTGACCGGCGCAACAACGGGCGCGCCGCTTTGGGCCGCGATCGGAGCCAAGGAGGCGGGCGGTTTCGTCATTGGGTATTCTCCGGCCTCGTCCGAAAGAGAGCACGTCAATAAATACAAATTGCCGATTGATTATCACGATGCGCTTGTCTATACGGGTTTCGGATACTCCGGGCGGAATCTCCTTCTGACGCGCGCGTCGGACGCCGTGTTGATTACCTGCGGCCGCACGGGCACGCTTAACGAATTCACCATCGCATTTGAGGATGAGAAGCCCATCGGAATCCTGACCGGAACCGGCGGCATGGCGGACGAGATTAAAGGTATTCTGGAAAAGGCGCATCGGGGAAACGGCAGTGTTATTTTCGACGATTCACCCGAACGCCTTGTCGTGCGCATACTGGAGGCGGTGCGCAAGGAAAAGACGGTGGATACATAGAAGCGGCTTCTGAGGCCGTAGAAGACAATGGTTAATGTGCGTTTTTGGAAAGGGGTTTTTTTGCTCGCGGGGATGATCATCGGCGCAGGGATGTTTGGGATTCCCTACACGTTTGCCGGCGCGGGGTTTTGGCTCGGCGTTTTTGAACTGATCCTCCTGACGGGCGTTATTATCGGGTTTCATCTTGCGTATGGGGACATTGTGCTTGCAACTCCGGTTCGTCATCGCCTTCCCGGTTACATCCGGTTGTATCTGGGGCCGCGGGCCGCGGCAGTCAGCTGGGGAACGGCTCTTTTGGGGATTTTCGGGGCACTCATCGCCTATATTGCGCTGGGGGCGAATTTTTTGAGCACTCTCCTGGGCCTTGCAGGCATTGACGCGAGCGTCGTTCTTTTGGGGTTTGTCATTACGCTATCGGGCGCGGCGTTGACGCGCCTCAGCATTGCGAAAGAGGCCGCGATCAACGCGGTTTTGACGGTCGTCCTTATCGCTTTTATCCTCGTGCTTGCGGTTTTTCTTTTTCCTTTCTTCGCGCCGGGCAATGTTTCCGGAATTCGGGTCGGCCGCGCATTTTTGCCGTATGGGGTGCTTCTTTTCGCGCTCGCGGGTAATACGGTGATTCCGGACGTGATTTCGGTCCTCGGGCGGGACCGCCGCCGGGCGCGCCGAGCCATCATTATCGGCACTGTGCTTCCGGCCGCGGTCTATTTTCTCTTTGCGCTGGCGGTGGTCGGCGCTTTAGGGAGCGGCGCGAGCAAGGAAACGATTGGGGGACTCAGCCATCTTGACGGGACAATTTTTATTTTGACGGGCGTCCTAATCGGTTTTTTGGCGGTGTATACGTCTTTTATCGCATTGAGCCGCAGTATGCAGGAATTATTTGTGCTGGATTTCGGTCTCGGACGGGTTTGGTCGTGGCTCGTGGTCTCGGCGGCGCCGTTTATTTTTTTTCTTTTGGGGCTACGCGATTTTCTTATGATTATCGGCGCGGTCGGCGCGATTGCGGTCGGGATTGACGCGGGTCTAGTGTTTGCGGCGCGCCGCCGCATTGCAAAAAATGGCATTCCGCATGCGTCAGTTTTGAGTGTCGTCGGTTATGCGCTGATTTATCTCTTGATACTTGCGGGGATTGTGATGGAGATTTTGAAAATTATACAGTGAATTTCAGGAAAATGTTTTTATAAAAACAAGCGAGCCCCCACACCAATTTTTGACGCGGACTATATATCGGGTGACTGTGATAAATTGGTGTGGGGGCGAGCAAAAAGCGAAAATGCATTTTCATTTTTTGCGACTGTGTCATCCGAAGCATTGGCGAAGGACGGAGCACTGTTGATATATACCAAAAATTCTTTCGTAAACATTTTATTTTTGGGTATATATGTGCGCCTGCGTCCCATTTAATGCGCAATGAAGAGAAAAGTATGATAAATAAACAGAATCTAGGAACAGTAATACTGATAGGCACAATCGCGGTAATTGCCGGAATTGTTTTCGTAACCTGGGATAAAGAGCAATTCCGAGAACCCACTGAAGAAATTAGAGTGGCTCCACAGCAACCAGATCAAGTTGAACATCCTAAAGCCCCTCTATCTTGTACAAGCATCTATGTGCCGCCAGCACTTCGGCAAGATATTGATGTTATTGATTATCTTGACGGCAACATGCTTAGTATGGTCAGAACGCAACCAGTATCGGGTGCGGAAAAATTATCAGTGGATTCGGTGCTGTTTTTCCCCAACAATAAAATTTTTGCCACGGCTCGCTTGTTCGATGAAAGTCGCAACGGAGGAGGCGGGGCGTACCGTGGAGCTTTCTTTGAAAATATCTATTTTTTTGGTCAATATTCGCTCAAGAACAATGGCGTACGGGTTGACTACATTGACGAGGCAACGGAGAAAGGGACGATACATCAATTTTTCGAGGATAGAAAATTACTGGTAAAACACGGGTTGGTAGATCGAAATACACCTGTGTCGCCAGACCGAGAATATTCACGGCCGCGCCAAGCCGATTGTCCTTGGATTCTAAGCACATTTAATGCTTTCCCGCCTGACCTCGATCCATTTGAAATCACTAATCCCGCCGCCTCTATTACCATTACTGCCATTGGCGACGATAATGCATCAAGAACAAACAGAAAGTTTGTGTATGTTGATCTGACTTGTAGCGAGCCGAGGGGAATTAAAGATGTACGATATACGGATGAGGAGGGCTTTACGACTGAACCATTTCGGCCATTTCTATCTAGAATCAAGTGGGATTTAAAAAAAGAAGGGATCAATGCGATAACCTATCAGTGCAGAGATAACGGTGGTGATATCACGACCGTTTCAGGCAGCATTGTGCACGATACAACCCCGCCAAAGATTGTTGACGCTAAACCCGCCGGAGCTTTACCCGCCGGGACTACTTCAACAACCATTTCTTTCATTACCGACGAGCCGGCAACCTGCGGGTATTCAGTACTGTCTGATATTTATTCCGAGCCACGGTTTTCTAATAAAACCTCAAAAGAGTTCCCGATCACCGGAGGGACGTTCCACCAGACTACGATAACTGAACTTCCTGTTGATGAGATTATCTCCTATTTTATCAAATGCATGGACGTGGTCGGCAATCAGAACGCCCGCTTTGATATTGGGTTTTGGGTAGAGCCATCTCGTCCATATCCACGGCCAGAAGAAACCTCGGTAACTCTTTCGCCAGGGCGAACCTGGGCTACAATAAGGAGTCCTTTGGGCAGACAATTCATTCATGTGGATCAGGTAGAGACTATTCTCAGAAAAGAATTAGGTCCAGCCCCCAATGCCCGTTTGTTTACGGGGATTGCAAGCGTTTCTCCAGACGGGGATACTATTGCTTTGGGTATTACGGGTTCTGGTCTTGCTGACTTTATTGCTTTCTATAGAATCTCTACAGAGTCTTTTTCGTATCTTGGTCGAGGCACCCCAACATCGTAGTCTCCGAATAATAC
>JBBTVI010000051.1:0-28554 GCA_038063315.1 Patescibacteria group bacterium | reverse complement strand
GCTTCGCCTTCGGCTCGCAATGACGGTCGAAATGGATTGCCGCGCTCCCCCTCGACGGACTCGTGGTCGCTCGCAATGACGGCTGTGAAGGGTTACCCCGCGCCATGTTGCATGAAGGCCGTTTCTATGTTAAAAAGAAGTATCGTGCAGCAAACGGCTTTGGAAAAACAATACATCAAAACGGGATTACCCGACATGCGGCCGGGGGATATTGTCCGCGTGCATCAGCGCATCAAAGAGGGGGATAAAACGCGCGTTGCGAGATTCGAGGGAATGGTTATCGCGCGTAAGCACGGCAATGGCATTACCGCGACGTTCACGGTGCGTAAAGTTATTCAGGAGGTAGGCGTCGAGCGTATCTTTCCTTTGCATTCGCCGCTGATCGAGAAAATCGAGGTGGTGAGCCGCCCCAAGCGCGTCCGTCGCGCGAAACTCTACTATATCCGCGACAGAGCAGCGCGCGTGATTCGGAAGAAAATGCGGCAGGTTGCAATGCGCTCCGTCGCAGACGCCCCTTCGGAGGCGACCGTTGAACCGGCCGCCGCGGCGCCGGAAACGTCCATACCGGATGCGTAAGATTTGCGCGGGTGGCGGAACTTGGCAGACGCACTACCTTGAGGTGGTAGCGCCGAAAGGCGTGGAGGTTCAAATCCTCTCCCGCGCATCGCAGGCACTTTTATTTTCGGACATTTTTCAACGAGCGGCCTATGAGCCGCTCGTTGTTTGATGGGCGAAAACAGGATGGCGATTTGAAAGAATATGTCGCAACACTCGGCGACAGAACTTAATTATCGCGCCTTGCTCGAACGATGTCCTTGGGTAGTAGAGCGCGATGGCGATTGTATTTTAAGCCCGGATAGCGACGGGTTACTCTGTGGTCTATTGATGTCGCATTATTTGGGATGGAAAGTCCGCGGATTTTATGATGGGAAAGTTCTTGTAGTCGCCGATAATTTTCGTCCGCAAAATTGCGTTTTTCTGGATATGGAAATATTTCGCCCAAATATCCGGAGCATTGGGCAGCATATGGTCATGTATGATAAGTCGGATTTACCTCCCAACTGGAGGAATTTCGATAATTGTATTGCTGCAAATAATTTAAGGAATTACGACTTCAAAAATGATTTCAAATTAAAATATCCTCTCGGGACAGTCCATATGTTGCTTTCTGTTTTGGGACAGGGGCAAGCCATTCCTATCCAAAAAAGCGCAATAAGCCCGTTATTGTACACCGATGGAACTTTCAAAAATCAGTAGATGGAGACGGGGTGCTTTAGAATAATTTCTTTTGTGTGTCTTGTGTGCATTCTTCTTTCATCCGTTTTTCGGCGATCGAGCAATATTCCGGCGCAATATCAATGCCGATATATTGGTATCCGAGATTTTTTGCTGCAACGGTTGTCGTGCCGCTTCCGACAAAAGGATCAAGCACTACTCCATTTTTAGGCGCAAAGCAGCGGATAAAATCGTAGGGAAGTTGATTGGGGAAGGTCGCCGGATGCTGATGTTTCAGACGGCTTCCGTCTCCGGCTGTCAGGTACTCCCAGATTGTGCCCCGGCATTTCAGAGGGTTGATTTTGATTGAACGAGTGGCTATTCTGATTCCATTTGTGAGACGGGTGCCTCCGCCCGTCATTGTTTTGCCTCCGTGTTTTGATGGGATTTTCAGATGTTCTTTATCAAAATGCTGCGGCCGCTCGCCCTTCAGGAAAACTGGTATATATTCATGGTCCACGCGAAAACGTTTATTCCACCATGCTCCCTCCGCTCCGTATTTCCGGTAGATAACGGTTTCAAAAAGTTTAAAACCGAAACTATCGCACCAGTCAATAATTGTCCGGAAGGACGTCAGCGATTTTCCGAAGTTCTTGGTTTGATCCTGGATGACCATAGCCGCAACCCCGCCATTTTTGAGCACGCGGTAAATTTCTTTGCCCGCGGCGTGTAAATCAAGCGCGAACCCCTTGTAATCGCGGACTCCATCATAGGGCGGAGAGGTAACAACAATATCAATCGAATTGGAGGGTAGCGCCTTCATGACCTCGACGGCGTCCCCGCAGATGATTTTATTGAGCGGTAATTGTTTTTCCTCTTCGATGACTTTATATTTCGGGAGTTGTAGGGCGGCGGCGCCTTCGTCGCGAATCACATCCAGCACCACCCCTTGTATTGCGACATCCTGTGCGTTGCGGAAAATAAGCGGCTGCATGGTTTTGTTGGCCGGCTGCAGGCGGATATGGCTTTCTTCTTTGTAAAATTTCTTTAAGGTCGCCTCGCTGTTTTCTATGAGAGCGACCACTTTTTGTCCGTTTTCCGCAGTCGCTTGCTGACGGACAAGGACAACATCTCCGTCGTTGATGTTTTCATCAATCATGCTGTTTCCGACGACGCGGAGAGCGTAAACTTCTGACGAACGCGGGATTTTACTTTTGGGAACCGCGATCGTTTCTTTGTCATGAATCGCCTCTATCGGCTGTCCGGCGGCAATGGTTCCCAGAAGTGGAATTTTGACCATTGTTTCGCGGCCCAACGCTTCAATGGAACGCGGTTTGTTTTCTTCTTTGGATAAATAACCGAGATCGCGCAGTTTGGAGACGTGAAAATGCGCGGTTGAAACAGACGCCAGTTTGAATTTCTTACGTATCTCATCAAGAGAAGGGGCGTATCCTTTCCGCTTTTGGTGGTCCCCTATAAAATCGAGAACTTGTTTTCGGCGTTTGGTGAGCATTGTGGATAATTACTGCTTGCTCTTTTTGTTATATTTAGTTTAATAGAAAGTAAATAGAAAGTCGAAACAAAGTTTTCCCCAAGTATGAAATTTCCAAAAGACGGGCGGGTTGGAAAGTGGACAAATGCGGGTTTGCAAAAAATCCTTCAAATTCTAAAAACCTTCATGGCATGGAGGATTGTACTAGTTTTTGGTATTCCACTTGTACTTGCACTTCCTTTTCCTCCGCCGCCATTTAATATTGATCGAATTAATGGTGAGTTAAGAAATGGCGAGTCACTCCAAGAGCAAAAGTTCCATTTTTCCACTGATAAAAAGGCATTAGGGGCTTCATTGTTGTCAATAATCCTTGGTATAAAAACTGACTCGATGCCCGTTTATGTATGTCTCAATAATACCAGTATAATTGAGGCGAAGGGTCGCAAAGTAGAAAAATCAGACCTGCTGGAACAAAAAGAAGGTGGTCTATTAACCATCCCGTTATTATTCGACGATTCGGTAACTCAAATCAACGTCCCATTCGCGTCAACTACTTGTGTTCATCCCAAGTCTGTAACGGGATTCGCGGAATTGGGTAATGAAGTTAAGGTGAACGGTTTTTTACCGCTTGGAAGACCTGAACTTAGCGCTGTCAATAGTGAACCGGTTGTATTGGCTAAACTGTATCCGGATCTCGCGACGATTTTTAATATGGAAGTGAAAATAGGCTATAAATGGGAATGGGCCATTTACTTGAAGAATTGCGCCTTGTCATTGTTTGGTTTGATAATTTTATTATCCTCGTGGTTGCAAGTTTATGCTTGGATGCGTCAAAAAAAGATTTAGTGGAACCGCGGGAGTTTGCTGCGGATTTTTTAGCAGAGCAATACCTTTTTTAATTGGCATTATTGCGAATACGAAATGTCCAGGATTTTGCTTCTTTCGGGCAGAAAACCTGGACCCCCGCCTGCGCGGGGGTGACAACTGAAGAGAATTATTGCGCCGTTCTCAGGATTGTCCTACCCTGGAGGTAATGAATTCAAGTCCGGGCGGCCCTCTACATTTTTTTAACGGGCGGTTTGTGGCGGAGGGAGAGATTTCTCTTTCCCCGCGCGACCTCGGTTTTTCGCGCGGGTATGCGGTCTTTGATTTTCTCAGGACATATCCGCATCATCGTCCGTTCAAGCTCGGCGAACACGTCGGCCGTCTTTTCGCGTCCGCGAATCTCATCGGCCTTGCGATGCCGTGGACAACGGAGCAGGTGGAAAAATGGGTCGCGGAAACGCTGGCCGTCAACACGACGCCCTATGAAAAATTCATCAAGATTATTGTCTCCGGAGGAATTTCAGACGCGATGTATCCCGCGGGGGATCCGACGATCGTGATACTTGTTGATCCGGCAATTGAGTATCCGAGAGAGCAATATGAAAAAGGCGTTGGCGTTATTTTGGTCAGGCACGAGCGGTATAATTTTGCGGCCAAAACGAATAATTATATTGAAGGCGTCAAACAGACACAGCACGCCCGCGCGGCGGGTGCGGTTGAGCCTGTGTATTATTCCGATTCTCAGGTGTTTGAGGGTTCCAACAGCAATATTTTTGCGGTGGTCAATGGCGCATTGCAGACCCCTGCGTCTAACGTTCTCGCGGGGATCACGCGCGCTACTCTCTTGGAGATACTGAGACAGGATATGCGGGTTGAGGCAAGGGATTTCGGGGTTCGGGAGCTCTTGGACGCGCGCGAAGTGTTTTTGACGGGCAGCGGCAAGGGAGTTGTGCCGGTTGTATCTATTGACGGCAAGCCCGTGGGAGACGGACAAGTGGGGCCCGTGACAAGGGAGGTGATGGACCGGTTTGAAAAGTATACGCTGTCCGATGTGTGGTAGATTTGCCCGCGGCGGGCGTTACATATATTGCAATGGAGACAAAATTTATCCGGCAGCTTTCGGATGTACGGATTAAAGACACGCCTCTTGTGGGCGGGAAAAGCGCGGCATTGGGGGAGCTCATGGCGGTATCGGCCGACATGGGCGTTTTGGTGCCGTCCGGTTTTGCGGTGACGACCGACGGGTTCCGGCATTTTCTTACGCATAACCGTCTGGATTCGAAAATATCCGCGATCCTCGTCGGATGCAATGCGGCTCGCGCGGCCGATCTGCGGCGTCGCGGCAAGCGTCTCAGGAGCATGATTCTTGCGGCAGAATTCCCGCCGGACTTGCATGCAGACATTGTTGCGCATTATGCGCTTCTGGAGCGGGAAGAGTCCGGGAAAATGCCGGACGTCGCAGTCCGGTCTTCGGCCGTCTCCGAGGACTCGGCGGATGCGTCTTTTGCGGGCGAATTCGATTCTTTTCTCCATATTTCCGGCGGGCGCGATGTGCTCCTCTCCGTTAAAAAGTGTTTTGCGTCGCTTTTTAACGATCGCGCGCTCCATTACCGCATTGATCACGGCATGTCCCCGGCGGACTCCGCAATCGCGGTCGCGATCCAAAAGATGGCGCGCTCGGACCGCGGCGCGTCCGGCGTGCTGTTTACGCTGGATACGGAGACGGGATTCAATAAAGTCATTATCATCAGCGCCTCATACGGCTTGGGGGAGCTTCTGGTATCCGGCGGGGTCAACCCGGACGAGTTTGTGGTTTTCAAGCCGCTCGTAGAGAAAAATTTTTCCGCAATCATCTCAAAAAAATTGGGAACAAAAGAATGGAAAGCGATTTATGGCGAGTCGGGGACGCGTCGCGTCCGAGTGCCTGCGCGCGCTCGGACCCGTTTCGCTTTGGCCGATGCCGATGCAGTCCGGCTTGCGCGGGTGAGTATCGGGATAGAGAGGCATTTCTCAAAGATGGCGGGTGCGTATCGCGCGATGGATATCGAGTGGGCTAAAGACGGCAAAACCGGAACGCTCTGGATTGTGCAGGCCCGGCCCGAAACAGTACACGCAAAAACAGAAGGGCGCCATACGGAGTACCGCCTGAAAAAACAGGGGCGCGCGATTCTCACGGGAATCGCCGTCGGCACCCGTATTGCTACTGGCCGCGCCCGCGTGCTCGGAGGCGTGGACGAGATGCGTCATTTTCGTGACGGTGAAATCCTTGTGACCGCGGCCACCAATCCCGACTGGGAGCCGATCATGAAACGCTCCGCGGGGATCATCACGAATCACGGATCGCGGACGAGTCACGCGGCGATTGTCTCGCGCGAGCTCGGAATTCCGGCGGTCGTGGGGACGGGCTCGGCGACGAAGATCATCCGGACCGGAATGCCCCTCACCATTGATTGTTCCTCGGGGAGCGAGGGCAGGATACACGCGGGTTTTTTGCCTTTTGAAAAAATCGAGCGCGCAGCGCTCCCGCGCGTTCAAACCTCTAAGACCGCGTTGATGCTCAATATCGGCTCGCCGGATGAGGCGTTCAAAAACCACGCGCTTCCGGCCTCCGGCGTGGGGCTTGGGCGGATTGAGTTCATCATTTCGGGCCGGATCGGAATTCACCCGAACGCCCTTATCAACTACAAAAAAAATTCCCAATCCCGGGTCCCGGCATTGAGACGCCTGACGCGCGAGATTGACCGGAAGACAATGGGGTTCTCCGACAAGAAGGAATTTTATGTCGAGCGCCTGAGCGAGGGAATCGCGCGAATTGCGAGCGTTTTCTGGCCGCATCCGGCGATCATCCGGTTCTCGGATTTCAAGACCAATGAATACCGCTCACTTCTCGGCGGCGCGCTTTATGAACCGTTCGAAGAAAATCCCATGCTCGGCTGGCGGGGCGCGGCGCGCTACACGGACCCGAAATTTCGTACGGCCTTCGGGCTCGAATGTCGCGCAATCGTTCGGGCGCGCCGCGACTGGGGACTCACGAATATTATTCCCATGATTCCGTTCTGCCGGACGGGAGCGGAGGGCGAGGGCGTCGTCTCGGTGATGCGGGATTTCGGACTTGATCGGGCGCGCGATCCGACGCTTCGCGTGTATGTGATGTGCGAGATTCCATCCAACGTGATTCTTGCCGACGAATTTCTTGATGTTTTTGACGGCATGTCGATCGGCTCCAACGACCTGACGCAGCTCGCGCTGGGCATGGATCGCGATTCGGAAACCGTCGCCGGAATCGCGAACGAGAGCAACGCGGCGGTCAAAACGCTCATCGCCTCCGCGATCCGCGCCTGTAAAAATCGGAAAAAGTATATTGGCATCTGCGGTCAGGCCCCGTCCGACCTCCCGGGATTTGCGGAGTTTTTGGTGGCGGAGGGCATTGATTCGATTTCTTTGAATCCGGATTCTTTCATTCCGACCATGACGCGGGTTATCGAAGCGGAGAATAGGAAATATAGCCCCATAAAAACAACATGACGGTTTTGGCAGGATGAAGATTCTTTCCAGTTGTCACCCCCGCGAAGGCGGGGGTCCAGGTTCTGCCTTATCAAAGAGAGAAATCTGGATTCCCGCCTCCGCGGGAATGACAGAAGAAGGGACGTTTTATTTTAACATGGCTATAACCGCCTGCGGATTGTGCGGCTTTCAAATAAAAAATGTGGCGTGCCGTTATGCCTGTAAGCCGGGTTCTGTATCCCGCATAATACGCCGGAATGATGCGGGACGATAGTTATCTGTCTGGGCCATGCGTTACCGCATGGCTCGAGCGGCTCTTGGGCCTGCGCTCTTGTGAGACAGGCCGACACGGCCTTGCTCCCGGGTAGGGCTTTAGCCGTTTCACCCCTCGACTTTGCTCGGGGCAAGCCCCTATCGGGGTAGCCCCGAATTTATACGAGGACTCTGCCATTCGGCAATTTGCCGGGGGCAGCCTTCTCTTCTCAGAGAAAGGCGTCTCTGTTCGCACCCCTCGGATTGCTCCGGACGGGCGTTACCCGCTACCTTGCTACACTGGAAACCGGATTGCCAAGAATTAAGGGTCAGCTAGAAGGTTCACATGCTCGATATTACAGGGATAGAATCCTTCCGGCTTCCATTATTTCCAGCAATCCGGCCTCCAATGTGAGAGCCCGGACTTTCCTCCCACGGGTCGCCGTAGGCGACTGGGCAACTATCCGGCATAACGGCATTTGTATTTTGCATCTTTCTATTTGATTTGTCAATCTTGGCGGGAGTAACTCCTCACAGCCCTACCGCGATTGCCGCCATATGCGTCATTGCGAGGAGTTCTGTTGCAGGACGACGAAGCAATCCAGCAGAAATACTGGATTGCCGCGCTCCCCCTCGACAGACTCGGGGTCGCTCGCAATGACGGCTGTGAGGGGTTACGAGAGGCGGACTTGACAGAATAGATGAGGTATGATATACTATAGGCAGTTAAGGTAAAAGACCGTTGAATCAATAAATATAGCGACTTTCGGGAGAGAGTCCCGCCTACGCTGAAAGGCTACGGCGGACAAGCTTACCACTACCAAGTGGTAGGTAAAGCCATACCCTTCGACTTGGTTCAGGGTAAAAAGGCGACGCAAGGACTCCTTCCGAAATATGGAAGCAATCTTTATGTCGCCTTTTTACTTGTCCGTCCGCAGCTTTCTTGTCCGCTGTAGCTTTAGCGAAGGCGGAAGCGGAGGAGGATTGTAGGGAGCGCGTTGAAGGGGAGAGAGGTCCGTCTACGCCGAAAGGCTACGGCGGATAAACCGCAGCCGGAGCATAAAATTATACAATTATGGCTCGCACAGGTTCTGCGGTAAACGTTCAACAAAATGTTCTCCTTCAGCACCCTCTCTATGAGGGTAGTCGCATGAATCCGACTGCAATATAGTTCTTTACTTTACAAGGAGATCGGCGGGAGATGAGAATCTTAAACCCCCACACCAATCATACACAGGAACTGTGTGTAGATTGCGAGAAGGTGCGGGATAGGTGTGGGGGTAAACCAGTTCTCGTATCCCGGAATGTCCTTGCGAAGTCGTGAGCTTGTCGAACGGCGATGTGCCCCGCACTTTTGAAAAAATAGTGCGTGGAGTAGGGACAATAGTTCTTTGAAAGTAGAATCACCTTCTTTGTCCGCCAAAGTTTTACTGCGTCCGCCGAAACATTGGTGGAGGTGGAGCGGCGGCGGATAATTCAGCGAGGCATTGAGTCCCGCAAAGTTGCGGGACTCAATGCCTCGCTGAAACACCGCGTGTCCGACATAGCGTCGGCCCCAAATTACTGGGCGCGGTGAAGAGCGAATTAGGAGAAGAAAATGAAAACACGTTTTCAGGATGTTGGAACGGCGCAGGCACACTGGGAGGGCGTGAAGCACGCCCTCTGCGATCACGCTTTTCCCGCGGAGTATTCCGCGGAGGAAAAGGCCGCCTACGAGCGCGGCCGCTACGACGAAATCGACGCCATGGCGGCTGCCGACCCCAGCCGTCCAGTCCCGATGAACGGGCAACGTTGTCCGTCCGACCAAAGCGAGAGATACTGACGGTATCTCTCGCAAGAAAGGAGGTGATTCTATAAAAGGTTAGGGTTTATGGGGAGGATGGAGTTTTATCACATCCTCCCTACGCTCCACGGATGTGCTTGTCCCACTTTGGGACGAGGTCCCAAAACATGGGATGTCCGTGCTGATGAGTCCAAAAGGACGAAAGCGGGTGTTCTTTAAAAAATGAAATCTTCACGCAGGCGTGAGCGCCGCGGTGATGGGGAGCGAGACGGGGACATCCTCAGTGTTTCGTTTGCTGAAATTAAGGATGGTAAACCCCCGCACCATACCTGTTTTAGGGTTGAGGCGCAGCACCACATCATCGCTTGTTTCCTGCGAGATGTCTTTCAGCGAGGGCTTCCCTTGGGAAAGGTAGGCGACGTCCGCTTCTTTATCATAGTAATAGTAGAGCTTCATGGTGCTTGGTGTTGAATTTTAGTTGTCGTATATGCGGTGAGGATGAAGTTTCGCTGATTCGTTTTGATGACAATCGCCAGATACTTCTTGCTCGATGTTCGATGGTAGAGAATAAATACTTTTGCATCGAATCGTGATCGACGGACAGTTTCAGGTTCGGCAAGAGTGCGGAAAAAATATTTGCGCTGCGTCCGAACTTCAGGGTGGAACGCATAGATGTGCTTCTCCCGTTCAGTTGTCAGTTCAACCATTCCAAATGGAGAAGCAAATGGTTCCATGAATACATATCATAATATCGTTCCTAACCACGGTTGTCAATTTCGTAATGAAATTCTGCGATATGAGAAACAAATCCAGTTCTCGTATCCCGGAATGTCCTTGCGAAGTCGTGAGCTTGTCGAACGGCGAAGTTTATCCCGCACTTTTGAAAAATAGTGCGCGAAGTAGGGACAATAGTTCTTTGAGGGATAAATAGCCGCTGTAAAGCTGCGGCGCGAGCTTGCCCGGCACTTTCGCAAGATAGTGCTGGGGTGCTGGTAGTTTACGGATCGGGGAACGATATTTGCCCCGACGCAAGGACAATACTCCGAGAGTTGGGGCAAAAACTCTCTCCCGAGTATCGTTCCTTTATCCTATGACTATCAGATTATCTCGCACCCAGCTTCGTGGCGGTTATGCTAATAATAATATAGAGAAAGAATATAGAGAAAGATTAAAGGGCAAGATTTTTTAAGGATACAACGTCTATCAGAAGACCTGTGCTCATTGGAAATTTAACCTCGTAAGCCGCTTACGAGGTTAAATTTCCTCATACGCCTTCATTGACGCATTTGAAAAAATAGCAAGAAAATTTGCCAAAGTTTAAGTGTTATTCACCAAACGCGCGGCGATTGCGCTTTGCGCGCCGCGGATTTACGATATGTTCGATGCGGTCTTTCGGAAAAAACATCCCCGCCTATTTTCTGATTGTTCTTGCGGTTTCGTGCGTGATCATCTGGTACGCGGTTTTTTATTTTGCCCTGCATCGGGATTTCGCCATCACGTTTTTTGACGTGGGACAGGGCGACAGCATCTGGATCGAGACGGCCGAGGGGCATCAGATTCTCGTTGACGGAGGGCCGGGCGATCGCGTTCTCGCGAAACTCGGGCGGGAGATGCCGTTTTGGGACCGCTCCATTGACGGGATTATCTCAACGCATCCGGATCAGGATCATATCGCCGGACTTTTGCCTGTTTTGGAAAAATACGACGTGGGTTTTGTGCTATGGACCGGCGTGAAGGGAACGAATGCGGAATACCGCGAGTGGATGCGGTTGATTGAAGACGGACGCGTTCGGAATCTGACGGCGCGCCGCGGCGCGCGTCTCGGCCTCGGGCGCGCCGTAACGCTCGAGATTCTTGCGCCGTTTGCGGATCTGCGCGGCGCGTCGGTTTCAAAAACAAATAATACGAGCGTTGTCGCGATGCTCCGCCACGGCAGGACGTCGGCGCTTCTGACGGGCGACATTGAGCGGGCCATGGAGTACCGGCTTGTTTTTGAGGACGGCGCGGGTCTGGATGCGGACATTCTGAAGGTGGGGCATCATGGGTCGAAGACATCGTCGTCCGCGGAGTTTCTCGCGGCCGTCTCTCCCGAGGTCGCGGTGATCCAGGTGGGACGGCGCAACCGCTACGGCCATCCGACGGCCGAGGTTCTGGACCGGTTGTCTTCAATTGGTGCCGCGACGCTGCGGACGGATACGGATAGCGATGTTCGTTTTGTCAGCGACGGCGTGCATTGGCAGCGGCGGTAGCCGACTGACGAGGCGGAACTCCGATTCCTTCCCCTACGAAGGGGCCGTGCGTCGTCCCGGCTTCGCCAAGGCTACGCTGGGCGAGCAAAGGCTATGCCGGCGGCGCGAGGTTACGAGGGGTTTAAAATTGTATGAATCATCAACCTCCCCTTTCCCCTCCTTTTCTAAGGAGGGGCGGGGGAGGTGGGTGCCTCCTTCGTAAGGAGGGGAAAATCCAAAATGCGTCTATATATTTGCTTCGTGCGTCTTTCCGATATATCATTGATATGATTTAGAATTTAACCGATAATGGTAGTAGTGCATCAAGTTAATTTTGCCGATTGGTTTGTTCTCGACAAGCTCGAACAATATTCTTCGAGCGAGCAAAGCGAGTCGAGAAGTACCGCAAAATTAAGTTAAGAGGGTAGTAACGGCATGGAAAAAGCGGAGGAAAAAGATATGGCCTGGAAGGGGAATGTGTCCTTTCGGCATTTGTATAGCGCATACGCGGCGGAATTTGCCGCAACCCTGCTCTTTGTCTTTTTAGGCGCGGGAAGCGTTGTGGCGACCGCGCAACTGGATGTGGGCATGACGTCCGCGCGGCTTCTCGCAATCGCGCTCGCGCACGGGTTTGCGATCGCGGTGCTCGTGGCCGCCGTGGCGCCGATTTCCGGCGGACATCTGAATCCGGCGGTTACTTTTGCGCAGTGCCTGACGGGTCAGATGCGGGTGTGGCGCGGAGCCGGCTATGTGGTTATGCAACTGGCCGGAGCCGCGGCCGGCGCGTGGTTTTTAACGCTTGTTTTCGCTCCGGAAATCAGTGGGACGCTCGGCGCTCATGGCCTTGGATGGGGCATCACTCCGACCGGCGGATTCATCATAGAAGTTTTGCTGACATTTGCGCTTGTGTTCGTGGTCTTTGCGACAACCACGGATCGCGTGGGCGCATTCAAGGAGTTCGCGCCCCTTGCGATCGGTCTCACTGTTCTCGTCGGGCATCTGATCGGTATTCCGGTTACGGGCGCGTCCATGAATCCGGCGCGGAGTTTCGGCCCGGCGCTTGTTGCCGGAGCGTGGATAACGCCGTGGACACAATGGCTGATGATTTATGCAATCGGCCCCTTGATCGGAGCGGCCATTGCCGCGATTTTTTATCGGCGTCTGAGTGGATGACGCCGGGCGCGATGTCCGGATTCAAAAAGCCGCGCGTATTTTCAGAGAGGCCGTCGGGAAAAACCGACGGCGTTTTCGTTGCTTTTTTCGCTTGAAGAGTATAGAATTGAAGAGCGGGGTAGAGTAGAGGTCACTCGTGAGGCTCATAACCTTACTACGCGGGTTCGAATCCCGCCCCCGCAACCATCTGGGACGTATTGTTCAAACGCTGATTGAGTGTGAAGATAATGACAAAACGGCGATGCCAAAAGTTTTGGCCTGCAACGCGGAGACCGCGATGGTTTGCCCCACGCGTTTTTCAGTATTTTATAGGTGCGATGCGGGGCGAGGTTATTATCAGGTTGGGTGTGGATAGATTTCTTGTAAAGTTAACGCCGCAAGGATTAAGATAAAAATAGATGAGGATTATATGTCTATTCGATATTTGTAGTTTCAATTGGATTGTGTTATAATATACAAGATGAGTTACGATAAGAAAAAGTTTAGAAACGCCGTTATCTTTTTAGCAAAAAATGGCGGTTGGGATGTGGGCAAGAAAAAACTTGCCAAACTTTTGTACTTTATTGATTTCACCTTATATGAACTTCGGAAGAAATCTTTGACTGAGATGCCGTATGCTAAAATGGACTATGGCCCAATGCCGGATCCAAAAATTTTCTACGCTGCACTGGGTGATTTACAAGAGGCCGGAATCATAAGTATAGAGAAGCGAAATTCTGTTGGTCTTGAAAAAATTACCACTCAGGAAGAACCTGATATGCGTGTTTTTGACGAAGAAGAACTGAAAGTTATGAATCAGATTCTGGAAAAGTATCGTGCAGAGAATGCTGGGAATCTTGAAAAAATAGCTCAATCAGAGCCTCCGTATAAAATGGTTGAGTACGGCGAACGAATTCCTTATTATTTATCATTTTATCGTAACAGTTTTGGGGAAATGGATATTGATGACACGAGTTCTGATACACGTTGAGATATTTGATGATCTTGCCTTATGCGCGAAGCGTTGGTATCCAAGTCTTGGCACGGAAATGCCGAGAATTTCGCGTCTTTTACAACAGGATGGTAGACTTCCTGGGGAAGGACCCTATCACTATGTAAAATTACAACCGATTCAAAATCGAACTTTTCACGCTAGAATTAACCTTCCTGATGAAAATATAGGTAAGCAGGGAGGAGCAAGAATAATTTATGCGAAGGAAACACTCGGAGTAGTTAAGATACTCTATGTGGGTGGCCACAAAGATAGTCGTTATACCGACAGCCATTCCATGATTTTTTTGATTGAACAAAGATATTCGGACGATAAATTTATTGAATTTACGGTCAATCTCGATTTTGACAATCACCCGGCAGAATAAATTTCTTTCTCCGCAATATGTTGTCACAAAAAAAACAACCGCAACGCGGTTGTTTTTGTGTTGATGATTTGCATCACGCCGGAGGTTTGGGGCGCGGAGGCGCGCTTTGGGCGATGATTTCCTGAAATGCCGCGAGGGGCATTGCGCCGAGATCGCCTTTGCCGCGTTCACGGACGCTGACGGTGCGTCCTTCTATTTCTTTATCCCCGACAATGAGGATGTACGGAATTTTTTCCGTTTCCGCAGTGCGGATGCGTTTGCCGAGTGTTTCGTCCGCGGCGCGGAGTTCAATGCGGAGGCCAGCGCTAAAAAGCGCGTCGTAGACCGACGTGGCGTAGGCACGGTGCGCCTCGCCAATGGGAAGAATAACGGCCTGCACCGGCGCGAGCCATACGGGGAACGCTCCGGCGTAGTGTTCGATGAGAAATGCGATGAAGCGCTCGTGCGCGCCAAGGGGCGCTCGATGGATCACATAGACCGGTTTGTCCTTACCGTCTTTGTCTTTATAGACAAGTCCGAAGCGCTCGCTCGCAAGAAAATCAAGCTGGTTCGTGGAGCACGTCTCCTCACGGCCGATGGCGCTTTTGATCTGAAAATCAATCTTCGGACCGTAAAACGCGGCCTCGCCCTCGGCCTCAACATACGGGAGACCGGATTTTTCCATGGCGCGCCGGATCAGATCCGCGGCTTTTTTCCATCCAGCAGGCACGTCGGCATATTTTTTTTTGTCTTTTGCCGGGAGAGAGAGGCGCATATAAAAATCCGTGATGCCAAAGACGTCTTTATACCAAAATTCGTGCAGGCGCATAACGCTCATAAATTCCTCTTCCACCTGATCCTCCCGGCAGTAGATATGCGCGTCGTTTTGCGTAAATCCGCGGACGCGCAAAAGCCCCGCAAGCGTTCCCGAGCGCTCATAGCGGTAGACCGTGCCGTACTCGGCGAGGCGCAGGGGCAGGTCGCGCCAGCTCCGCGGCTCGGCGCGGTAGATCATGTGCGTATGCGGGCAGTTCATCGCCTTGAGGTAGTAATTGCCGTCATCGAGCGCCATCGGCGGGTACATGCTCTCGGCGTAATAGGGGATGTGTCCGGACATGCGGTAGAGGTCCTCTTTGGCGATGTGCGGGGTCGCGACGCGCCTATAGCCCCAGCGTCGCTCCACGTCTTTGGCGTATTGTTCTAGCGCATCGCGGAGCGCGGTGCCGTTGGGAAGCCAGAGAGGAAGGCCGGGCCCCACTTCCGGCGCGAATGTGAAAATTTTCAGGCGTTCGCCGAGCACGCGGTGGTCGCGTTTTCTCGCCTCTTCCTGTTGGAGTAGATAACGGTCGAGTTCATCTTTGGTGTCAAACGCAACGCCGTAGATGCGCGTAAGCATCGGATTTTTTTCATCCCCGCGCCAATAGGCGCCTGCGACATGGGTCAGTTTGAATGCCTCGGGATTGATTTCAGCCGTATTTCGGATATGGCCTCCCTTACATAAATCCGTGAATGAGTGGGTAGTGGGTAGTGGGTAGTGGGTAGTGGGCTTGCGTTTCGATTCCCGCATCTCATGGGTCGTGTGGTAGACGCTCAATGGTTTTTTTGCGGCAACAAATTCTTTAATGAGATCCAGCTTGAATGGCTGACTCTTGAAAAGCGCCCGCGCTTTTTGCGGCGTTACTTTTTCGCCGGAAAAAACCAGGGTCTCGCTGATAAGCCGCCGCATTTCTTTTTCTATTTCCGGCAGTATTTCCTCTGTTAATTTTTCTTCGCTTTTATCTTTACTCTTTACTCTTAACTCTTTACTCTTTTTGTTTTGCCCCAGCAGAAAATCATAATAAAACCCGTTTTCAATGGTTGGTCCGATTCCCAGTTTCGCGTCGGGAAATTTTTTCAGCACGGCCATAGCTAAAAGATGCGCCAGCGAATGGCGGACCGCATCAATTTTTGAAGGGGGTTGACTTTTCATGGTTTATCGGGTAGGTTATTAGTGTTCGTTTCGTTGTTTAACAATGGTCCAAATAAGGGGGAATTCGTATGGCGACGATGACAAAGCGGGTTGAGATCAGTATGGATGAGTTGGTCGAAATTGCGAAAGGGGAATTGTCATCCCTTTCTCAAAGTGGCGGTAAGACGCTGGCAAATTTTGACCCGCAGGCATTTTGGCAATGGCTGCGACGCGAGAAAAATATCGAATGCACCTTCGGCCAATTCCTGATTCTTTTGGGGAATCTCGTTATACAGGAAGTTTTGGTGACGCAACCATACAGATATACATCCGCTGACGCTTGTCCTGTGCCGGTTTTACGATTTTGGCAGATGGCGAGCGGATCAACACCTAAATGATGCTTTGGAAATGACGGATTGCCGGCGAGCGCGCCTCGCTGGCTTTTTTATTGTTTGTAACCCCTCACAGCCGTCATTGCGAGCGACCCCGAGCTGCGAGGGGGAGCGCGGCAATCCATTTCGACCGTCATTGCGAGGAGTCAGACGACGAAGCAATCCAGAGTTTCTGCGTTATGGATTGCTTCGTCGTCCTGCAGCAGGACTCCTCGCAATGACGCTCATAAGAGCGGGGCTGTGAGGGGTTACATTTGTTCTGCTTTACATTTTACATTCTTAAGCCACCTCAACTGCTTTCTCGCACAAAAGCTTATGGACGCCGTCTTTGTCCGAGACCCGGCCGCGGAGAAACACGATTTTTTCCTCCTGCCAAACGCCAGGATTCTCCTCGAGCACCTTGGGGAATACTAATACTTCCGCGCGCGCAGTCAAATCCTCGAGCGTGACAAAAAGCATGGGCTGGCCGGATTTTGTCAAAATCTTCTGTATGCCCGAGATGAGTCCGCCGACAAGGATCGTGCGGTTTCGCGCCGCGGCAATCTCGTTGATAGGTATGGCCTTGCGCGCGGCGAATTTTTCCGCGTAGTCGCGCATCGGGTGGTCGGAGACGTAGAGGCCGAGGAGTTCCCGTTCCCATTGCAGCGTCTCGCGTTTTTCGGCTACGGCCGCATCTTTAAGCCGGAAGGAGACGGGTTGAGCCTCGGGAGTCAGGCCGAATAAACTCGTCTGGCGGTTTTGTTTTGCGCGCTGCATCTCGCGGTTGTAGTCGAGCAACCGCTCGATATTGGCAAGAATCTGGCCGCGTTCTCCGAGCGCGTCGAACGCGCCGCATTTAACGAGCGACTCCAGCGATTTTTTGTTGAGGTCTTTATGGGCGATGCGCTCAATGAAATCCTGAAGCGTGTTGAAGCGCCCGCCCCGCTCCCGTTCGCGCACGATTTCTTCAACGATGTTTGATCCGACATTTTTAACCGCGCCAAGGCCGAAGCGGATGCGCTGGGGCGCGACAATCGTGAATTTTTCCAGACTCTCGTTGATGTCGGGCGGGAGCACCTCGATATTCATCGCGCGCGCCTCCTCGACGAGCGCGGCGATTCTCTCCACATCGGTTCCCTCGGCCATGAGGAGGGCGGTCATAAATTCGGTCGGGTAGTGGGCTTTGAGGTATCCGGTCTGGTAGGCGATCATTGCGTAGCACGCGGAATGGGCTTTATTAAAGCCATAACGGGCAAACGGTTCGATAAGTTCCCAGACGCGTTTAGCCACTTCTGCCGGAACTTGGTTTTTCAGGCAGCCGCTGATAAATTTGTCTTTTTGCTCATCAAGCAGCTTCTTGATTTTTTTGCCCACCGCCTTAATAAGCATATACCCCTCCCCCTTAGTAAGGCGGGCGAGTTCCGTAGCCATGTCCATCACTTGTTCTTGGTAGACAATGATGCCGTAGGTATTTTTGAGGATGGGTTCGAGTTTCGGGTGAAGGTAGGAGACGCGCTCTTTGCCGTGCTTGCGGTTGATGAATGAGGGAATCAGTTCCATTGGTCCGGGCCGGAAGAGCGCGACCATCGCGATGAGGTCCTCGAGCACCGTGGGCTTGAGTTCTTTCAGGTAGCGGCGCATTCCCGCGCTTTCAAACTGGAAAATTCCCATGCATTGGCCTTTTTGGAAAATGCGGTAGGTCGCCGCGTCAGCGAGCGGGATGGCGTCAATGTCAAGACGGAGCCCGCGCGTTTTTTCAATTGCCCTGAGCGCCTGCTCGATGATTGTGAGATTCCGGAGGCCGAGAAAATCCATCTTCAGGAGGCCGATGTCTTCAACGGCGTGCATCTCGTACTGGGTGACGACGATTTTGGCGTCCGTCTCGCCCTCGGCCGCGCCCGCGCGCGTCGCGAGTTGCAAAGGCACGAAATCCGTGAGCGGCGTCGGAGAGATGACGACTCCGCAGGCATGGGTGGAGGCGTGCCGGGCGACGCCTTCGAGTTTCATCGCGGTCTCGATCAGGCGTTTGGCCTCGGGATCGCGCTCGTAGATTTGCCGGAGCTCGGCGACATTCTCTAAACTTTTCTTGAGCCATCCGGATTTGACGCCCTGGACCGGATTGAAAGGAATCATTTTGGCGATTTGGTCGCAGAAGCCGTAGGGCATGCCGATGGCGCGCCCTCCGTCCCGGATTGCGGCGCGCGCGGCCATGGTGCCGAACGTGATGATCTGTGCCACGCGGTCGCGCCCGTATTTTCGGGCCACGTATTCAATGACTTCATCGCGGCGCGTGTCGGTAAAATCAAGGTCAATGTCCGGCATGCTGATGCGGTCCGGATTGAGGAATCTTTCAAAAAGGAGATTGTACTCCAAAGGATCAATATTCGTGATGCCGAGGAGATAGGCGACGAGGGACCCGGCCGCAGACCCGCGTCCCGGACCCACGACAATGCCGTTTGCGCGCGCCCAGGCGATGAAATCCTGCACAATGAGGAAATAGCTTGCAAATCCTGTTTTTCTGATGACATCGAGCTCGTAGTCCAGGCGCGCGGTCGCGCCAATGGGCTGGCGGGTTTCATCCGGATACCGGCGCTCGATTCCTTTTATACAGAGTTCCCTGAGGTATGAATTCTCGTCGTACCCCGCGGGCACGTCGAAGCGGGGAAGTTTGTTTTTGCCGAGTTCAATATCAATGGCGACGCGTCGGGCGATCTCGCCGGCATTTGCGACCGCATCGGGCCGGAACGGGAAGAGAGCGGCCATCTCTTCGGGCGAGCGCATGGAGAGGTTAAATTCCTTCATCGTGAGGCGGTTTTCGTCGTCCAGGCCGCTTTTGGATTGGACCGCGACGAGAATATCCTGCGCGTCCCTGTCTTCCGGACGGACGTAATGGATATCGCCGGTGGCGACGATGGGCGCGCCGATTTTGTCCGAGAGGGCGATGAGCGCGTCGTTCAGGGCTTTTTGTTCCTGATGTTCCGTGTGCGCGCCCAGTTCCAGGTAAAAGTTATGCGGCCCGAAGATGTCGCGGTATTCATGGATAAGCCGTTCGGCGACATCCATGCGCTTCGCCTGAATCGCGCGCGGTATTTCTCCGCCCATGCAGCCGGAGAGCGCAATGAGTCCACGCGCATGTTCGCGGAGGCATGCCTTGTCCGCGCGCGGTTTATAATAGAAGCCCTCCAGGTGGGATGCGGTGACAAGCCGGATGAGATTTTTGTATCCGTCGGTATTCTCGGCAAGAATGGTCAGGTGATAGCGCTTGTGGTCAACGCCCGGGCGCTTGTCGCGCATGCCCTCGGTTGCGATATACGCCTCGCAACCGATAATGGGGTTGATGCGCGCTTTTTTCGCTTTTTGGTAGAACTCAATGGCTCCGTAGAGGTTGCCGTGATCCGTGAGCGCAAGAGCGTCCATGCCGAGTTCCCCGGCGCGCCGGACGAGGTCGTCAATTTTTCCGAGGCCGTCGAGCAAACTGTAATGGGAATGGACGTGGAGATGGGCGAAAGACATAACGGATGTATTATGGGGCTGGAATTACGAATTATGGGGTTGGAGTAATGTATTATAGGGCTGAATTCTCGCATAATACATAATACATATCCCATACCCCATCTTGCTCCCCACTTTAACATATCGCGCGCATATCATTCCAACGCGCGACATTATTTTTTATCTCGTCTGTAAGGCCCCTATCCGCCATTGTGGATAACATTCTCTTTCCTTTTGCTGATGCGCGCTGGTACAATGGTTTTAATGGATGAAAAGCGCGAGGGCAAAAAACACATCACGCTCATCGAAGACGAGCCGATTTTATCGCAGCTCATCCTATTGGAATTGAACAAGGAGGGATATTCAGTTGATGTATACGCGAACGGACTGGAGGGATTGGACGCGTTGAAGAAAAACACGCCGGACCTTTTGTTGCTCGATATCATGCTTCCCGGGCTGAACGGATTTCAGATTCTGGAGGAGCTGGCTGCGGCGAAAATGATTCCGGCTCTGCCTGTTGTCGTCATTTCCAATTCCGGGCAACCCGTGGAGGTTTCCCGCGCCAAGCGCCTCGGCGTGCGCGATTACATTATTAAAGCGGATCTCGGTCCGCGCGACGTCCTGGAGAAGGTGAGGGAGATTTTGGGTTTGTCGCAGGCCGATAATGCCGCGTCTGCCGAAGGCGCCACACAGCGATGAAGCGTACCGCAGCAGCGGAAAAAGACGGCGCATTAAAAGCGAATCGGCGGGCCACGCTTCTTTTGGTGGAGGACGACCGCCTGCTCGTGGATCTTTTGGAAAAGAAATTCCGTCTCAGCACGAGTTACAGGGTTTTGACGGCTTCGGACGGGGAGAGCGCGCGCAAAATTTTTGCCTCGGAGCCGAACATTGATTTGGTGCTTCTTGACCTGGTTTTGCCCGATGCGGACGGGTTCACTTTGCTTCAGGAATTCAAGGGTTCGACAAAAAAAAATATTCCGGTCGTTATTATTTCTAATCTTGGGCAGGAGGAAGAGATTGCGCGCGGCAAGGCCCTCGGCGCCACGGACTACATTATTAAAGCCGACGCTCTTCCGGGCGAAATTGTCCGGAGAGTGGACACAATTCTTGACGAGCGCAAAAGATGAGGAATCGTTATGGCGTAGTCATTGCGAGCGACCCCGAGTCTGCTCGCCTCGCTGAAGCTCCGGCGAAGCGGGTCGAGGGGGAGCGCGGCAATCCATTTCGACCATCATTGCGAGCTGAGGGCGAAGCAATCCAGAATTTCTGTGTTTATGGATATGGATTGCTTCGTCGTCTGACTCCTCGCAATGACGCATGTGATGGCGGCGTTGATAGGGCCGTGAGTGGGGTTCTTCCTTTATCGCTCAAATATTTTTATGGCAATGACTGCAGGAGTCGGGATAAGCAAGAATCGCGACAGCCGCGAAGCCGGGGCCGAGGCGTGCCAGCGCGCGCTGGATCGCGCCGGGGGACGCGCGGATATGCTGATTGCTTTCGCGTCATCGCATTTTGATCAGAATGCGCTGGTGGACGGCATTAATTCCGCGGGCGGCGGGGCGCCGCTCGTCGGGTGCTCCGATGCCGGAGAGATTACCAATGAAGGTCCGGCCACGGAATCGGTCGCCGTTATGGCGATTCAGGCCGATAGCGCGCGTTTTTATCCGAGCGTGGGACCAAATGTGTCGGGCGGGGCGCGATTGGCAGGGCAGGTCGCAGCGCGCGCAGCCGCCGAGGCGGCGAAGGAAAAGGGCGATACCCTGCGCGCGTTTGTGATGTTTCCGGATGTTTTGACCGGGAACGGCGCAGACGCGGTACGCGGAGTTCTCGACGCTTTGGGCGAGCATTTTCCGGTGGTGGGCGGCGCGCCCGGGGACAATTTTCTTTTTGAGAAGACGTACGAGTACATCAACGGAGAGGTTGTGTCCGGCGCGGTCGGCGGGTTGGGACTCGCGGGCAATTTTGCGATAGGCGTGGGCGTCCGTCACGGTTGGATCCCCATCGGGATACCGATGACGGTGACGAAAGCTGATGGCGCGGTACTCAAAGAGATCAATGGAAAGCCGGCTATCACGATCTATGAGGAGTACTTCGGCGAGAAGGCCGAGGAGTTGCGCAGCGAGCCGCTTGCGCGGATGGCGATCACCTATCCCCTGGGTTTGAAAATCCCGGAGTACGAGGATGAGTATTTAATACGCGATCCCATCAGTGTTGATGCGGCGGGCGCCATCACCTGCGCGGCGGAAATTCCGGTCGGGTCGGAGATTCGTCTGATGATCGGAAGCAAGGAGAAGGCGGTGGCTGCAGCTGAGGATGCGGCGCATAAGATGATGAATGATTTTGCGGCAGTCGGTTCCCGTCCCGCATGTCTTCTTATGTTTAATTGCATTGCGCGGGAAAAGCTTTTCGCGCAGGATGCGCAAGATGAAATTGACGCGGTGATGAAGATTGTCGGACGGCATGTTCCGTTGCTCGGGTTTTATACGTACGGCGAACAGGCGCCTCTTGGCGGGGAGGTGCATAATTTGGAAAAGTGCAACCCCCGATTTTACAACGAGACGATTGTCTTATTCGGGATCGGGGAGCCCGGGGCATAGAGGTTTCATTTAGCGATCCTTCGCTTCGTTCGGGACATGCTCAGGAATCCATAAGGCATCGTCATTGCGAGGAGTCATACGACGAAGCAATCCACAGGCCCTGGATTGCCGCGCGCCCCCTCGACAGACTCGGGGTCGCTCGCAATGACGGATGAGAGGGCTTTTTGAGTGGTTTCTAATTCAAAAAAATATGTTACGACGCATTCTTATTATTGGCGCGGTCGTCATGTTTATCGCCGCCGCGGCTTACCTATTCTATGGTGGGAGTCCGAAATCCGAAAAGGCCGGTAAGCGGCTTTACAATATCGGCATTATAGATCCGGATCCGCCGCTTAAGCCCGCGGCCGACGGACTTCGGGATCGTCTGAAGGAATTGGGATATCGCGAGGGCGTTGACGTGTCTTACGTGGTTATCCCTGCAGGAAAATCCGTCGCGGAGACGGAAACTCAAATAACGGCGGCGCTGTCCTCACCTCTCGATTTGATATTTTCATCGGGCATCATCAATGCGCGGGCGGCGAAAAATGTAACGGCATCAAGCGCTCCGGACCTGCCCGTTATTTTCGCAGTTGTCTCTAACCCGGTAGAGAATAAGCTTGTCGCGAGTTTGGCCAGTTCCGGGAACAATATTACGGGTGTGTCGCCCAACAACGATCTTATTGTGGGGAAAAGGATTGAGCTTTTTCGGAATTTGTTCCCTGGTCTCCGGCGCGTGATTTTCTTGTGGAACGATCCGATAACGACCGGCGTTGGGGAGGTGCGATCCGTTGCATCGGCGTTGGGCTTGGCGCTCGTCGAGCGGCGTGTAGCCAACGCGAAAGAGATTGATGAGTTTCTTGCGTCTTTTACACCGGCCAAGGGGGATGGATTTGTCCGCGCGACAGACGCGGTGAACGCCCAGCGCGCGGCGCAATTTCTGCAGTGGGCATTGGATCATCGCGTGCCGCTTTCGGGTACCAATGTGGGCGATACGGAGAAGGGCGCGTTTATGAGTTACGGCGCAAATTATTATAATTTGGGGCGCCAAGCCGCGGTTCTCGCGCATAAGATCCTGCGGGAGGGAAAGAAGCCGTCCGATCTTCCGATCGAGCCGCCGGCTGCATTGGAACTGACGCTGAATAAAAAGACGGCCGCGCTTCTCGGGGTTGATATCTCCAGCGAACAGGCGTCTGTGGTTGATCGCATCATTGAGGATTGATCATGAAAAGCGGCATCTCATTCACGCGCCGGACAGCGACTCCTTTTGCGTTGGCGGCTGTCGTTCTGTTAGTCGGAAACTTGCTGTGGTTGATTCCGGTGGCGCGGAACATCCGGAATCAGGTGTCTCTTTTGCAGCTTGAAATCGCAGATCGCGTGGCGACGGATATCAGGAATTATTTTAGCGCCGCGGTCAGGGATCTTGAACTTTCCGCAGACGGCATTATCTTCGGGTCGGAAAAACGCGAAGTCATTCTTGCCAAACTCCTGAAATACAATAAGGGCATTGATGCTGTTTTTCTCATAGACGGAACAGGCACGGAGATTCTACGCCAGGATCGTTTGCGGAAAAGCCGCGCGCTGGCGGGGACCGATTATGCCGCTAGTCCCCTGTTTGTCCAGACCATCGCGGGTACGCCGCGTTTCGGAGATATTTTTATTTCGGAGCAATTGGAGCCGCACGCGGTCCTGGCCGTTCCCGTCAAGGCGACGGACGGTCCGATGGTGCTGATGGCTGAAATGAATTTGCGCGATTTGATTCCTCTTGTCGCGGACGTCAGTATAGAGGATGGGCTCGTCTATGTTCTGGATCGCCGGGGCGTGCAGGTTCTCCATCCGGAACTCTCGGAAATTCTGCGAAGTGTTAATTATTCCGGACGCGTCATTGCCCGACGCGTATTGGGGCAGGGAGTCATTGTGAACGGATTGTCCGGGGACGATTCTTACGTCAATAAAGACGGGGTCAAAGTTTTTGCGGTCGGGCGGCCTGTGGGAATCGGGAATCTGGGTGTTTTCGTCGAGCAGCCGAGAAGCGGCGCGCTTGGGACAGAGCGTCAGATGGCGATCGTCGCGGTTTTGATATTCATCCTGGGGATCGGAGTCGTTTCGGTCATCCTTCGCGCGCAGGGACGCCTGCGGAGCATGCTTTACGAACTGGATGAGATCGGAAAAATTCTTGTGCGTCGGGATCTAGAGCTGACACGCGCCAATACCCAGCTGATGGAGTTGGATGCAGTCAAGTCGGAATTCGTCTCCATCGCGGCGCATCAGCTCCGGACGCCGTTGACGGGCATTAAGTGGTCGCTCAACGCCTTGCGGACCAACGAGGTTGAACCGCTCGCGCCCGGCCAGGCGCAAATTGTTGAGGGCGCCTACGAGGGAACGAATCGCATGGTGGGTCTGATCGGCGACCTCCTGAATGTCGCGCGCATGGAAGAGAAGCGTTTTGTTTTTGAATTCCGGGTCGCGCCTCTTCAGCCGGTTCTTGATGAAGCCATTGCCCGATATCGCGATATCGGAACTAAAAAACGTCTGACGGTTTTGGCCGAGATTGCGGATCCGCTCCCCATGGTTTCTTATGATTCGGAGAAATTGAAAATGGCGATTGATAATATTCTAAGCAATGCCGTCAACTATACTCCTGCGGGCGGGACGATCACTCTGCGCGCGTCCAGAGACAAAGATCATGTGGCGATTTCGGTGCAGGATACGGGGATCGGCATTCCCAAGGCGCAGCAGCACCGCGTTTTCTCCAAATTCTTCCGCGCGGGGAACGCCCAGCTCAGAAATACGTCGGGCACCGGACTCGGCTTGTATCTTTCCGAGCAGATTATCGCCAGACACGGCGGGGCCATGAAATTTTTGAGCGAGGAAGGCAAAGGCAGCATTTTTACGATTCAGTTGCCGGTCGCGGGAGCGGGAGAAAAGAAATAAATGGTATGCTAAAAACTATCACACTTCATCCGTCCCGTATCGGCTGCCCGTCGCTTCCGGGCACCATGAAGGGAATTGTATCTTCCATTCCGGGGGTTCGCGCGGTCACAGTACGTTACGAGGAGCGCGCATTAGATGTGACATTTGACGAGGATACGACAACGCCCGATGCGATTATCAAAAAAATCGGATCGGAGCTCGGACTTGCGATGGAAATCGGAAAACCCGGTGGGTCGAAACCGGGAAGCGCATCGGAGACATGCCCGATGTAGAAAAATCAAGTTTTATCGTTTGAGTTTGGTGAATAAGGCAGAAATGAACCGCTTTCTGTCATTCCCGCGCAGGCGGGAATCCAGGTTTCTCTCTTTTATAAGGTAGAACCTGGACCCCCGCCTTCGCGGGGGTGACACTAAAAAAGCCTTATTCACCAAACTCTCGTTCTATGCGTATTTCATCAATCACAATTATTGTCGCCATCATCGCATTACTTATTGGCGGGATCGCGGGTCTCGTCGCTGGGAAAGGCGTAGGATTGACGAAGGGTTTTCGCGCGGGCAAGGAGCAGGGCCGGACGGAACTTTTGGCCGAACAAAAGGCGGCCGAAGAGCAGGCGCGTCGCGTCGCGCAGGAGGAGATCGCGCGTTCCGCGAATCCTTTTGAGCAGACAGCAAATCCGTTCGAAGGAGCGTATGTTAATCCTTTTAAGCAGGAGGCGGTTAATCCTTTCGCGCGGTAATTAAAGATGAGAGTAAAGAGTATGGGGTATAGGATTTAGAAACCGTTGGGAAAGACCTTCTCCGTCATTGCGAGCGACCCCGAGTCTGTCGAGGGGGCGCGCGGCAATCCAGGGCTTCTGGATTGCTTCGTCGTCTGACTCCTCGCAATGACGATGCCCTATGGATTGCGGAGCCTGTGCTGAGCAAAGCCGCATCAGACGCCGCGAAGCGAAGGGTCGCTGCTGCTCCGCGTAATGACTTTTTCAACGGTTTGTTACACATTATGAAACCCGTCATATTTTTATCACTTATTTTTTTCGCAACATTTTCCGGCGTCGCTAGCGCGCAAGTGAATCCTTTTGATATTGCTTTTCCCATTGCCGAATTGGGTCATTGCGGATCCATGGAGGAATGCCGTGTCTATTGCGATGACGCCGGGCATGCGGATGCCTGCGCTGCATGGGCGCAGGCGCACGGATTATCCGGCACTGAGGAGGGTGGCCGGAAAAAGGATTTGCCGTCCGGAGGAGGGCCCGGCGGATGCCAATCCCGGGACGCATGCGAGAAGTATTGTTCGGCTCCGGATCACTATACTGAATGCGCGGACTTTGCCGTCGAGCATGGATATGCGTCTGAGGGTGAGGGGCAAGGGGCGCCTGAGCAGGGCCAGGGAGAGGGCCGGGAGGGTCCCGGTGGATGTAAAAGCCCTGTGGAGTGCGAGGCGTTTTGCATGAGTCCGGATAATCAATCTGCATGCATTGATTACGCGGAGAAAAACGGATTTATGAGCCACGATGAGGCCGAACGCGCGCGCAAATTTCGTGGTAAGGGCGGCCAAATGGGGATGAAGGGGCCCGGCGGCTGCGCCTCAGAGGAGGAATGCCACCGCTATTGCGCCGTGCCGGACCGCGCGGAGGAGTGCCTCCGTTTTGCGGTGGAAAACGGTTTTATGAGTGCGGACGAGGCCAAGCGCGCATCGGGTATTCTTGAAGCGCGCATCAGGAGCCGGATTCCCCGTCCGCCGACAGTGGGGCGGCCGCATATCGAGGATAAGCCGGAGATTGATGTGGAGAAGGCGCGTAAACTGTTGGAGGAAAAAGCCGGACCGGGCGGGTGCAAATCATTTGACGAATGCGAGGCGTTTTGCAGCGCGCCCGAAAATAGCGAGACCTGTTTTCAATTTGCGGTTGATAATGGGTTGATGGGAAGCGTTGAGGCGGAACGCATGAAGAAAATGATGGCTGAGGAAGGTCCCGGAGGATGCAAAGGCCGCGCATGCGAGCGCTACTGCGAGGAGTTCGGGCACGAGGATGAGTGTCTTGATTTTGCGCGGCGTGAGGGCTTTATCAAAGATGATGAATTCCGTACGGCGCAAAAATTTCTTGAAGCGAGCCGCGCGGGCGGGCCGGGCGGATGCAAAGGCCGCGCGTGCGAGCGTTATTGCGAGGATCCGGCGCACCGGAAAGAATGTTTTGAGTTTGCCAAAAAGCATCAGTTGATGGAGAGCGCCGACATTGAGGCGATCGAGCATCTTGAAAAAATGTTCGGCGAAGGGAAAAGCCCTGGCGGATGCCGGTCCGAAGATGAATGTACCCGTTATTGCAACGAGCCGCCGCATTTTAATGAATGCACGGCATTTGCCGTAGAGTCGGGTTTTGTCAGCCAGGACGAGGCGCAGAAGATTTTCGAGGATTTTATCGGAGCGGGGATGGGCGGAGAGAGGGTTGGCATTCCGCCGGACGGGTCCGGCGTCGGGCATCCGATGCCCGAAGGATTTCGTCCGCCGGCCGGAATGGGAGGAGGATCCGGCCAGGGGGTAGGAACGCGGGAGGAATTTGAGCGGCAGTACAAAATGGAATTTGAGCGTCGGTATGAAGAGGAATTTCGCCGGCGCATGGGCGAGTTCCAGCAATTTCGCGGCCAGTTCGGAGAGGGTGGGCAAGGCATGGGAATGCCTGCTCCGCCAATGCTTCAGCATGGCGAGCCCGGCACAGGATCTTTTCCGATGCGTCCGCCCGAGGGCGGAGCCGGATTTCCCGTTCCGTCCGTTGGAGAGCCGGGTGGAATTCCAATACCTCAAGGAACCGTAACAGGCGGACTTACGCCGCCTGAGAGCGGGATCAGCCATGACGGCGGTTATCTGCCGCCACAGGGAGTCCCACCTGAGGGATGGATTCCGCCGCCGGGAACGGATCCGGCATATGGCGGGATTCCATCGGCCGAGGAACTCCAGAAGCAATATGGGATTGCGCCGACATATACCGCGCCATCGGGTGCAGGAGAGACAACAAGCGGAGCGTCTGTGCCCCCCTCTTTTTCAGGGAATAGCGCCGTGGTTCTGGAGCCGCAGTCCGCGGGCGAGTATGAGAATACAAAGTTTACCATATCCGCGCGCGACCCGGAGGGCATCCGCGAGATAGGAATTCAGACGGCGGGTGGCACGGGAGTATATGCGGCGAGTCCCGAGTGTGCTCCGGAGGTGCATTCCGGTGTTCTCACACTTGGGCCATCGGATTTTCCGCTTGGCGCATACATCGTGGATTGTATGCATTCGGAAAAATTTTTTCTGCGCGTACCTGGACCCGCGCTCCCCCCGCCGCAGTCGCGCGGATTTTCCGTAGCACAGTTTTTTGGAACCGCGCTCCAGGGATTTATTGATCTGTTGTCTTGGTGAGGTAATTTTTCACAGCCGTCATTGCGAGGAGTCCAGC
>JBBTVI010000050.1:8422-27442 GCA_038063315.1 Patescibacteria group bacterium | reverse complement strand
GACTCCTCGCAATGACGACTCCTCCTGGATTGCGGAGCCTGTCCCGAGCGAAGCGAGGGATCTAACTCCTCGCAATGACGTATGTAATAGCGATGTTGATAGAGTCGTAAGGGGTTGCTAAAGCGAATGAATAAATGGATAGACAAATTTTCAGCGGAGATGTTTTTACGGCTCGGGCTCGGCGCGATGTATGTTTACTCTGGTTATGATTTGATTGTCCATCCGACATCGTGGTTTTGGGCGCTCCGGGGCTTGCCCGTCTTTTTGCAGCAGATGATTGATGCGGCAGGAAAGACGGCCTATCTCCAAATCCAGGGGGCAGGGGAAATTGTTCTCGCATTAATCTTTCTTTTGTGGTTTCTGCCGCGGCGTCTGGTCCGCGTTGCGGCTTTTTTGGCTGCCGTGGAGATGGCGGCGATCCTTATTATGGTCGTGCTTGACGGTGTCACATTCCGCGACATCGGCCTTTTAGGCGCGGCTTTGGCATTATGGATAATGCCGGAAAAGAAGCCAGTCGTAGCGTAATTTTTTTTCTATGACACACAAACATTTTTATCCTGTTGTCTCTTTTATTATTTTAAGCGTCTCGGTCTTCGTGGTTGCGCTTCCCGCTGACGCGGCGGATTCGACGGCTCCGGCGATTTCCAATGTGCGGACGGAGAATGTTATCGGTTCTGGCGCGCAGATCAAGTGGGATACGGACGACGCGTCGGACTCCCGCGTGGCATACGGCACGAGTCCGGGGAGTTACGCGTTTTTTCCCGATTCGCGGTGCGACTCGGGAGGCAATGTGACAAGCCACTGTGTGAATCTGACCGGACTTTCGGCGAACACGGTGTATTACTATAAAGTTGAGTCCAAAAACTCGGATAATTTGGATTCGCATAGCGGTGAATACCAATTCACTTCCGCGAGTGGGAGTGGCGGAGGAAGTTCCGGCGGCGGATCATATCCGTCCGCGCCGACAAATGTTTCCGCGACGGTATCTGGAAGCACCGTCAATTTGACCTGGACCGATACCTCGACGGACGAGACCGAGTTTAAAGTATTTCGGCGTCTGAGCGGCGGGAGCTATTCGTTTCTTGCAAGTGTCGGGGCCGGCGTGGTGAGTTATAGCGACACGAATGTATCGTCCGGAACGTACGAATATTACGTCGTTGCGTGCCACGCGAGCGGCTGTTCGGATTCGCCCAGCGCGGTGAGCGCAACCGTTGGAAGCTCGACAACGACAACCTTGTCAAGCGTCTCGCAATCCGCGACGGTAGCCACAAATAACACCGATACCACCCCTCCGGTGATTTCCAATGTGCGCGTGGAAAATATTATCGGATCCGGCGCGCAGGTGAAGTGGATGACCGACGATCTCTCGGATTCTATGGTTTGGTATGGCACTGTTTCCGGCCAACATCCTCAGATGTCGACATGGAGATGTGATGTGGGGGGATTGATTAAGGATCATTGTGTCAATTTCACGGGTCTTGCTTACACGACGACGTATTATTTCCGCGTTAAGTCGAATAATCAATCCGGATACGATGCAATGTCCGATGAGTTTTCCTTTATTACAACCGGAGCAAATACGAGCGAGACAACATCCGGTACGTCGGTGACGTCGGGTACGGAGACGACGAATACGACGACTCCGGATACGACCCCGCCGACAGTGACGCAGTTCGGTTATATAGTGGAATCAGATGGTCGAGTCCGCGCGGGAGTCACTTTTTCCGAAGATATTGACGCGACAACCGTGACGAAGAGTACTCTCTATATTGAAGCGGTAGCGGATAAATTAAGGGTAGACGGAGCCGTGAGTATGTATTCTCGCGGCGCTGATTACTATACCGCAGCCCCACTCGCGTCCGGCATCAGTTACCAGTTGATCGTGACCAGCGGAGTGAAGGATCTTCGGGGCAATGCACTTGCGTCATTTTATACTTCCCCGTCGTTTCAGATCGGCGCCACAACCACATCAAGTAGTTTCTCCGTCGTCAAAGAGCAATCCTTCCCGCTCGATGGAGAACGGGGGGTCAGTACGCTCCCGAAAATTCATGTCGCATTGAACGCTCCCCTTGATAGCGCATCAACGAAGGACCAATTTTTCTCGCTTGCTCCTTTTGAAACTCCGGACAAAGTTGTTAGTGGTACTTTGGTCGTGGGCGCGCAGTCCTTTGATTTTACGCCGAATACCGCGTTACAGGCTAATACGACATATATGTATCGGGTCTTTAATACGTTGAGGGACTCGTCCGGACGCTGGCTTTCGCAGGGCTTCAGCGCATCGTTTACCACAAGCGGCGCCGGCGTTACCGAGGCCAGTGGAACGCTCACGGGCGTTGTCCGGGATGCGGCGGGCAGCGCGGTCGTGGGCGCGTTTGTCGAAGTGCATACTGCTGATTTTACGGTGAGTCGTGGAGGCGAAACCGATAGTCAAGGCAAGTATACCGTCGCGAATATCCCTCCGGGCGCATATATGGCGGATCTCTATCCGCCCACGAAAAATTCCGGATTGGTGCGTCCCGCAGCGCTTTCGATTACGATAACTTCGGGCGCGACTCTAACGAAGGATTTGGCATTTTTGCGCGCGACCAAGACCATTCGTGGGACGGTTAAGCGCAGCGACGGATCTCTAGTGACCGATGCGCGCATCGGCGCATTCCAGTCCGCGACGAGCCGGTGGACGGAAGGAATAACCGACGCGAAGGGCGCATACGCGTTACCGGTATCCGGCGGCTCCTGGGAAGTGAACGTTTCTCCTCTTTCTGCAGTTGCGGATTGGACATATGCGAAGGCGCCGCAATCCGTGAGTTTTCTTGACGACGCCGCATTCGAAGAAAAAGTGGCGGATTTCACGGTTCTCCTTGCCAATGCCCGTCTGACCGGAAAGGTACTGCGGCCGGACGGTACGCCGCCCGTTCCACAAAGCGTTTTTGGGACTTTCCGCAGCGCCGACGGAAAGGAATTTGGCGGTCCGGTGGGAGACGACGGCGCCTTTTCCATTGCCGTTGAGGCGGGAACCTATACTGTGTGGGTTTTCAGCAAGGACGCCTCACTTTTTGCCTTGGCAATCCCTTCTGTTACCGTGGGAGTCGGCGCGACCGTGGATATCGGAACGATTCGGCTCGAATCACGGAAAGAGCGCATTTCCGGAACCATAGTTGATACCGCGGGGAAGAGTATTGGTGGTGTGCGGGTTAACGCCTGGATGAGGGAGGGCGGCCAATATGCGACGGCTCTTTCCGGGGAAGCCGGAGAATTCACTCTGTTGGTCTCTCCTGGAATATGGAACGTCTTTGCGGAACCGGATCCGACATCACAGTATTACAATCCCAATCCTCCGAAACAGGTGACTGTGCAGGCGGGAGTAGTCGTAATGGCGGGCTTTACGCTTGCCTCGGCAGATGCCGTTATTTCCGGAACTGTCGTCAATGACGCGGGAGTGCTACTTGATGATGTCTATGGATTTGTTTCGCTCGCTAAAGCGGATGGAGGAATCGGCGGAGGTTTCTCCACGGCATTTTCTTCTTCGGTGACCGGTGGTCCCATTGAGCGTGGGAAGTTTTCGTTCAGGGCGCCCGCGGGAAGCTATACGCTTGCGGCGTTTCTTCCATCAGAATCCTCGTATACTCCGGGCGCGCCGCAAGCAGTTACCCTTTTGACGGGCAAAACCGCGACAGTTAGCGTGCGCGTCTCGCGGAATGTTTCAGTTATCACCGGTGTGTTGAAAGATCCCCAGGGCCGCGCAATCACTGGTGTGGATGCGCGCGTGTTTGCAACGGCAAAAACGGGTATTTGGCAGGAGGCGGCAGTAGACCGTGCGACCGGACGGTATACCCTGAAGGTATCCGCCGGCACATGGTATCTCGGATACCATATTGACCCTGCGACGGGGTATCTTGCCGTTGCCAGTCCCACAATCAGCGTGACAGTGGGTGAGGGATCTACGGTGACGCAAGATCTTGTGGCGCAAAAAGCCGGAGCGGTGATTGCAGGCAAAGTGACGGATCCGGACGGGAAGCCAGTGGCACAGGTTTTTGTCGGAGCGAGCCAGACAAGTTTTTCCGGTGTATTGGAGGCAGGCGCATTTAAAGACCCGTTGGTTTCAGGAGGAGAAACCGCTTCAGACGGTTTTTATCGCATTGCAGTGCCTGCCGGCCGGTATTTTGTGAAGGCGTTTGTGCATCCGGAACGAGGATTGATCAATTCTACAGAGGTCGCGGTGACTGTCGAGGACGGGAAAATCGCAACAGCGGATCTCCAATTGCGGAAGTCGGATGCCGCGATTACGGGGACTGTTTTTCTGGATGGAGTTTCGGCAGATCACGCCTTTGTTTGGGGATGGTCGGAGCAGGGCGGATATCAGGAGACGTTTTCTTTGTCAGACGGGAAGTTCCGTCTCAATGTGACGGGAGATACCAAATGGGTGGTTTCGGCCGCAAGCGAGAAGGATGGGGTGGCATATAGGGCTAATGAGATAGCAATATTGGTTGCGCGGGAAAATATTATCCAGGATATTGTTCTTGCGAAAAAGCAAGCCGTGCCGGAGGCGGTAACGCGTACGGCCGATGCCGCAGAGCCCACGGTGGTTTCGGTTTCCGCAGGTCCCACAGTCGTTGTTCCCGCCAACGCGGTTTCGACTACCGGTTCTGTAAGCGTGAGTATTGCGGCGGATACCCGCGCGCCTTCCCAAGGCGAAATCAAGGTGGTAGGGAATGCTTATTCGATGGAGGCGCGCGACTCCGGAGGCCAGATCGTGTCGTCTTTTAACAGCGCCTTGACCGTCACTATGCCGTATATCGAGAGCGACGTAAAAAATCTTGGCGCGCGGGAAGCAGATCTGGTTATGAGTTTTTGGGACGAGACCGTCGGGATATGGAAGATGCTTGAAAACTCGGTCGTTAATACCGAGGCAAATACGGTGACTGCGGCGGTTGACCACTTTACGCGTTTTGCAATTGTGGCCGCGGCGGACGTGACGCCGCCGGATGCGCCGACAGCTGTTTTGGCGTCCGTGGCGGGCGGCGCGATCGGACTGACGTGGAAAAATCCCACCAGGGATTTTGACCACGCCAAGATTTACCGTTCGGAACAGTCCGGAATTCTTGGAGGTACGCGCGCGGCCGAGGTACGCGGGGAGACGTTTACCGACACGATGGTTTTGTCGGGAATAAAGTATTACTACACTGTCCGCGCGGTTGATCCGGCAGGAAACGAGACAGCCAATACTGCGCAGGTGTCTGCGATGATGCGCGGCAGCGCAAAGGCGACAACAACCGTCGTTGTCTCGGATTTGCCGCGCTCTCCTGTAGATCCCCCGGAAGTGTTTGGGCTATCATCCGATATTGGCCCAGGTCCAAGATTGAAGCTCATCATTCTTCGTAATCTCGCGTCCGGTGACATCGGCGAGGACGTCCGCACGCTCCAAGAGTTCTTGCGGGACGGCGGCTTTTATCCCGAGGGTCTCATCACCGGATTTTTTGGAGATCTCACAAAGCGCGCGGTGATCCGTTTCCAGGAAAAACACGCCGCAGAGATTCTTATTCCGGTCGGAGAAAAGAAGGGGACAGGATTTGTGGGAGCGAGGACTAGGGCGAAAATGGGATTGTTTTCCTATGTGCCTATACCTAAGGAATTACCGGTGAAAGCATTGCCGCCGGGGCAGGCCGTAAAACTCGAAATCCTCCGCAATCTCAAGGCGGGCGATGAAGGCGCGGATGTCAGAGCGCTCCAGGAGTTCCTCCGCGACTCGGGCCTCTATCCCGAGGGGCTCATCACCGGATTCTTTGGGGATCTGACCAAGCGCGCCGTGATTCGTTTTCAGGAAAAATACGCCGCCGAGATTCTCGTGCCCGTGGGGGAAAAGAAGGGCACCGGGTTTGTGGGTGCGGCCACGCGGAGGAAAGTGAATGAGCTCGCGCGATAAATATGTTTATCTCCCTTCTTCTAGTTCTCGGCGCCATCTTCGGCGGGCTTTTCGCGATGTCGCGCACTATCGGAGTGCCGGCGATTTATGGTACGGCGATGACGCCCCTAGCCAGACCGCATGTTTACGGCCGGCCGGAACGGTCTATTGAGGAGATTCGGATTACGGCGTTTTATTTTGTAGCCAAAAATAAAAAAGACCGGATCGCGGACAACTGGCGCGACGCGCTTGAGAAGAATCTCGCCGCGCTCGCGGATTTTCACGCGCTGCAGTTACGCGGACGTTCGCATATCTCCTATCGCATCTATCCGGCGCCGGTTATCGGACTGGAGGATAATATTTTTTACGATACGGATGTGACCCAGCGCGGCAATCCGCACGGTCTGATTCATATCTCGGAAGAACTCGACCGCCGGGCTTTGCGCGAGACCGGGAATCTTTATGATGTTGGTTTCGCCGCGCGCCCCAAAAATTCGTATGCTTCTCTTTTTATTCTATACGAAGGGGTCGGCGCATCGGGCGGCATCATCTATGAGAGCGGCGAAAAAAGCGTTGAGGGAATCGCGGCCGAGACCGGACTTTCTCCGGATGTTATTTTTATCGTCGGCGTCAAAAACGCGGACGGATTTTTTCTTTTGAATCGCGAGTTTCTTATGGGGTCGTATGCGGATATCGGAGGCAGTTTGCTCGCGCATGAGTTTTACCACACCCTCGGACTGCCCGATGGTTATACGGGTACGGAGGCGACGCCGACAACGTCGGACATCATGGGTTTGGGCCGCATGCGGCCCATTGAGAGAGCGTACATCGGGAGAGAGACGCTGGAAAATTTGGGATTGTAAAGGGGTCGCGTATCATCATTCATGGAATGTTAAAGGTAAAGCGAAGAGCATGTAATCCCTTTTTAGATGTCATTGCGAGCGACCCCGAGCTTGGCGAGGGAGAGCGAAGCAATCCAGTGGTTTTCTGGATTGCTTCGTCGTCCTGCAGCAGGACTCCTCGCAATGACAGAAGAAACGAATATGTTCTCTAGAGTTTTAAAATTGATTTCCGGCTCCCCGCTCCGCAATAAAATCCTGCTTCTTCTGATTGTTCTTTCTGCGGCGCCGATTCTTTTTCTGGGTGGCATAACGTTGTATCTCCTGGATCTCGCGCACCGCCGCGACGTCGCGGCTCTGGAGGTGCAGCTGATTGATCAAAAAATCGAAGAAATCGAGAAATTTTTGGCTGACACCGCCGGGATTCTGGAATTGCGCGTTGGCTTCGAGCAGAAATCGGAGATCGAATTGTCGCAGCAACGGTTTATTCTGGACGGACTTTTGGAGGAGAATCGCGCGTTTGAAGAACTTGCATTTATCGGCCGCGACGGCCGCGAAACAGCCAAACGCGCCAGGACGGAATCCGGCGCCCCCACGTCTTTGGAAGACGTGTCCCGGCTTGGCTATTTTGTTTCGGCCATACGGGGCGATAACTTCATCGGCGACGTTTCGCATACATTGACGGGTCCGTTTGTGATCATGGCTTCTCCGGTGCGCAACAGAAACGGAGATATTATTCAGGTGCTTGCGGCCGAGGTCGGCCTCGGGTCTGTTGTCCGGGCGGTCAGGACCGCGCGGTTAGGAAACAGCGGCAGCGTTATTCTCGCGGATCAAAACGGCGATTTCATCGCTCAATCTGGCGCAAAATCGCTCGCGCACGGAATGCCGCTTGGAGGCTGGTCCCGCATGAAAAGAATTCTCGGCGGAGAGGTGTTGACCGGGCTTGAGGCCCGGGATCGCTACAGAAGTCCTTCTGGAGTCGGAGATGTCGTCGGCGCGGGCAAGCGCGTTCCGACGATTGGATGGGCGATTCTTGCCGAGTGGCCGCTGGATGATGCGGATGCGGTTATCCGGGACGTGCGCGGACAAATTGTGACGTTCGCCCTTTTTGTAATCGTTGCGGTCGTGCTTTTGGCGCCGCTCTTTGCGCGCCGGCTCTTAATGCCTATTCGCGCTTTGAAGGAAGGGACGGAAGCGATCGAACGGGGTGATTTTTCGCAACGGGTGGATATTAAGACGCGGGACGAACTTGCCCAATTGGGTTCCGCTTTCAATCGCATGGCCGAAGGACTCAGGCGCCTGCAGGAATTGAAAAACGAATTTGTCTTCATCGCGGCGCACGAACTCCGCGCGCCGGTGACGGCAATCCGTGGGTATCTTTCCATGGTGTTCGAGGGGAGCGCGGGACCGGTTTCCGGCAAACTGAAAGAATACTTGTCTCCGGTCGAGCAGGCCGCAAGCCGTCTCGCGCGTCTTGTAGATGACATTCTGGAAATTGCGCGTTCCGAGGCCGGACGGATCAAAATCCAGGTTTTTGCCCTTGATATCCGTGAAAGCATCCGCGCGGTTGTCAGTGAAGCAAATGCTTTGGCAGTCCCCAAGAAAATTATGCTCTCCTACGACCGCCCAAAAGATATCCTGCTTGTGTTAGCCGATACCGTGCGTATAAAGGAAGTGTTGATGAATTTTGTGTCCAACGCGATAAAATATAATAATGAAGGAGGATGGGTGAAAATCTACCACGAATCGGAGGACGGCCGCGTGATTACGCATGTGGAGGACAACGGTCTCGGACTGTCGAAGGACGATCAGGAACATCTTTTCCAAAAATTTTTCCGCGCCACGAGCGCGAAAACGCAGATGATTGAAGGAACAGGTCTCGGACTTTTCATTACAAAGGAACTTATTGAAAAGATGGGCGGCACCGTGTGGTTTCGCTCCGAGGAAGGAAGGGGGACGCGATTCAGTTTCAGCTTGCCGTCGCCGCCGATAAATAGTGGCGGGTAATTGCCATAGGGGATAACTAAACTTTGGCAAATTTTCTTGATGTCTTTTCAGATGCGTTTTAATGAAGGCGTATGAGGAGGTTTAACCTCGTAAGCCGCTTACGAGGTTAAACCTCCAATGAGGGCATCTCTTATAGATGCTGCATCAACTTTCGCGAAATTTGCCAAAGTTTAGGAATGAGCGTCGCGTGTGGATAACTGGTATTGTATTCACTGTATTGCGGAGGGTATATTATATGTGTATCAGATATGTGTATCAGCGCATATCATTTTATTTAACCAAAGCCCGGTATACGTCAGGAATGATGTATGGGGCGATAATTTTTAAATATCTATGGCTATGACACAGCGATTCAGTTTTCGTAATGCCGGGCTCGTACGCGGACGGATGTCTTTCTTTTTCTCCGGCGTGGGCGCAGCCGTCTATATGATTATCGGAGCGGCGACCGCGTCTGCGGCGACGCTTTCCGTTTCTCCGACGACTCAGTCGGTGAGCGCCGGGACCATTTTTAGTGTTAATATCCAGGTCAATACGCAGGGTGCGGCGATTGACGGCGTGGATGTAAATAAGCTGCGGTTCAATCCCGCAATTCTTGAGGTGGTGGACGATAATACGGGACTTGCGGGAATTCAGATTACTCCCGGCGTGTTGATGTCGAATACGCCGGCCAATAGCGCGGACAATACTGCCGGAACCATCACTTTCTCTCAAGTGACAAGCGGCGGTAGCACCTATACAAATAGTACTCCTCAAACGCTCGCGACGGTGCGCTTCCGCGGCAAAGCCGCCGGAACTTCAAATGTGACGTTTGACTTCACTGCCGGGTCCACCACGGACTCTAATGTGGATGGCGTTGCCTCGCCAGGCACGGATGTTTTGTCGTCGGTGACGAACGGGAGCTATACAATAATTTCTGCGGGTGACACGACCCCTCCGGTTCGTTCCAATGGAGCGCCCACCGGCACACTTCCGACGGGTACGACGCAAACCACCCTTTTTCTCAATACCGATGAGAATGCGACTTGCAAGTGGGGAACTGTCATAGGTACTGCCTACGCGAGCATGCCAAATCCATTCCAGACCACGGGGGGCATGAGTCATTCAACCGGCATCGGCAGTCTTGTTGATGGCGGACAGTACACAATCTACGTCCGTTGCCAAGACGCGGCCACGAACCCGAACCTTGATGATTGGTCAATCAACTTCAGTGTGGCATCAGCAGGAGCAACGAGCCCCGTCGCCGCCTATAACTTCGACGCGGGTAGCGGCACGACGCTATCAGACCTGTCGGGAAACAACAATAACGGGACGATCTCCGGCGCGGCATGGAACGCCTCCGGCCGCTACGGCGGCGCGCTCTCCTTCGACGGCGTTGACGACCGTGTCACGGTAAACGACGCGAACACGCTCGATCTAACCAACGCGATGACGCTTGAGGCATGGGTGTACCCGACGTCGCTTCCCGCAGGATCGTGGATTACCACCCTCATCAAGGAGCAGCCGGGCGATCTCGTCTACGCGATCTACGCCAACTCGGACACCGACACTCCGTCAGGGTTCGTCTTCGTCGGTGCCGAGTATTCCGCCCGTGGCACCACGCAACTCCCGCTTAACATCTGGACGCATCTCGCAACGACCTACGATGGCACGACCGTCCGCATGTACGTGAACGGCGTTGAAGTAGGCACCAATGCAATCAGCGGCTCTATCCCCACCTCGTCCGGAGCGCTTTCGATCGGCGGAAACAGCATTTGGGGTGAGTACTTCACCGGCCGCATCGACGACATTCGCGTCTACGACCGTGTTCTCACTGCGACAGAAATCCAGACCGACATGAATACCGCAGTTGGAGGAGGCCTTCCTTCGGTTACCGATGGCACGATTCTTCCCATCACCTCTGACACGCCCCTTGCGTTCAATCTCGTTACCGCGGGAACATACAAAGTCACGGGGACGGTAACGACCCTTGATGGAGGCACCAATTCCTTCTATGCGGAAATGGATGCAAATCCGTCCGGCGACAATACCAAGACATGGGATATCGCGTTTCCGCTCACAAACCAACCGGTAGACATCTCTCAGAGAGGGGTCAACAGCGGTACTTGTGCCGACCCCTCCTGCGCCGAGTTCAATCCCAAAACATGGGCACTCGCTTTGGGAACTCATACATTGTATATAAATGCCCGCGAGGCGGGAACAGGCATCTCAACGGTGAAGTTCGTACAAATCATCTCTGGCTTCGACTTCTCCCTTTCAAATAATGGCGCCGTCTCGGTGACGCAAGGACAGTCAACAACACGCACAATCACAGCGACGCTTACTGGGGGAACAGCAGCAGCGGTTTCGTTTAGCGCCTCGGGCCTTCCCACCGGCGCGACTCCATCATTCTCGCCGACCTCCTGCACGCCGAATACCATCTGCACCACGACGATGACGATCGCGACACTCGCAACGACTCCTGCGGGAACGTATACCGTGACGGTCACAGGCACAAGCGGAAGCACCGTGAGAACGACGCTGTTTACGCTGACGGTGAATGCGGTTAGTGTTCCTACTGTTGTTATCTCCGCATCTCCGACAAGCATCACCGCCGGACAGTCATCCACGTTGTCCTGGAGCTCAACCAACGCGACAAGTTGTACCGCATCAGGCGGATGGACGGGAACGAAAGCGACTGCGGACTCTGAGGTCGTGTCTCCGACGGTTACGTCAACATACACGCTGACATGCACTGGGTCGAGCGGAACTTCGGCGCCGCAGTCCGCAACCGTTACAGTGGCTAAATTCTTTATCGGGCAAGGAGTGCGGGTCTATACGGGCGGCAGCAAATTGAATGTCCGGTCCTGTGCGGGTACGACCTGCTCCATTCTTGGGACTCAGGCAAATGGCGCGACCGGCACCATCACCGACGGTCCTCAGATCGCCACCGGTTATACATGGTGGAAAGTGAATTTCGCATCCGGCGCGGACGGATGGGCTGTTGAGGACTATCTCGTGCCGTCAACAACGACATTGACTCCGAAGTTGAATACGCTGACATTTAATGCGAATGTTCCATCCGGACAAAGCGTTGCCGGAGTGCAGTGGTATCTTGATGGAGCGGCATTCGGGGCAGAGGATCTGACATCTCCGTATTCCATTGCGGTCACCCTTGCCAATCTTTCCGCAGGGACGCATACGATGTATGCGCGATTCCGCAATGCGGCGGGACAGACAGCCAATACCGCGACCATGAGTTTTAATGCGGTGGGACCGCTGGCCGAGGCATCGCCTGCTCCGGCCTCTGATGCAGTGGCGGTTAGCCCCGTTCCTTCATCGGAGAGGACGGCGCAAATCGCCTCCATTGCGGCAGCGCTTGAAAATCTAAAAGGCATCTTGGCCAATATCATGGGAAATCGGTAACAGGGGCGCAGGATTGATGTGAGAAACAAAAAAACTATTGCGCGCAAGCGCAATAGTTTTTTGTAAACCCTCATTGTCATTGCGAGGAGTCCTGCTGCAGGACGACGAAGCAATCCATAACGCAGAAATCCTGGATTGCCGCGCGCCCCCTCGACGGACTCGGGGCCGCTCGCAATGACGGAGAAGGTCTTTTTCAGAGGGAGGTGGATTCTCTTGCATCGGTCATTGCATGAACTTTTCGCGGATCATCCCATGTTGCATAGTCGCAATCCGGATACCGCGAGCAGCCGTAGAAAGGCCGCCGGCCTTTTTTCGTATAACGGACGATAATATCGCCCTGGGCGCATTTGGGGCAGACAAGGCCGGTGGATTCAGGGGCTTTTTTGAGGGTTTTTGCGTTTTTGCAGTCCGGGAATCCGGAGCAGGCGAGAAACTTTCCGAAGCGTCCGCGCTTGATGATCATTGGTTTGCCGCACTTATCGCAGATCTCATCCGTGGTTTCGTCCACGGTTGTTTTTTGAACCTCCTCGTATTTTTGTTCGAGATTCTTCGCAAACGGGCCGTAAAACTCTTTGATGACCGGAGCCCAGGGGGTCTGGCCTTCCGCGATTTGGTCAAGCCGGTCCTCCATCCGCGCGGTAAACTCGATATCAACGATGTCGGGAAAGTGCAGGACAAGGATGTCGTTGACCATGCACCCAGTCTCGGTCGGCTTGAGGTATTTGCGCTCAAAGCGCTCGACATAGCCTCTGTCCTGGATCGTCGAAATCGTCGGCGCATAAGTGGATGGCCTGCCGATGCCGTGCTGCTCCAGGATTTTAACGAGCGAGGCCTCGGTGTAGCGTGGCGGAGGGATCGTAAAATGCTGCTCGGGCGCGAGTTTCTGCAAAGCGAGGCGTTCTTTTTCCGTCAGGTCCGGGAGGGTGATGTCCTCTGTTTTGATGGGATAGATTTTAAGGAATCCGTCAAAACGCATGATCTGGCCGGTGGAGCGGAAAGTGTAGTTGGTAGTTGGTAGTTGGTCGTTGGTAGAGGATGCGCTCGGAAGTTGAGATTTTAGATTTGCCGAAACATCAACTGTTGTGGCATCGAAAATGGCGGCGGGCATCTGCGTTGCGATGAAACGGCGCCAGACGAGATCATACAGTTTGTATTGCGACGGTTCAAGATGGGGCCTGACGGATTCCGGGGTCCGGAAGGGATCGGTCGGACGGATGGCCTCATGCGCCTCCTGCGCGCCTTTTGATTTTGTGCGGAAACGGCGCGTCTCGGCTGAGACGTATTTTTCTCCGAATGTACCCGCCAAAAAATCGCGCCCGGCCGAGATGGCATCCGCGGACATATTGAGCGAGTCAGTGCGCATGTAGGTAATGAGGCCGACTGATCCGCCTCCGTCAATCGCAATACCTTCGTAGAGTTGTTGAGCGAGCATCATGGTGCGCTTTGCGGAAAACCGCAGCCGGCGGAACGCATCCTGCTGGAGTGTTGAGGTCGTATATGGAGGAAGGGGATTTTTGGAGACGGATTTTTTGTCCACGCGTTCGACGGTCCACTCGGCCGCATCCAGTGCGTTGACTATTGTCTTGGCTGTGTTTTCATCCGGAATCGCGAATTTATCAAGTGTTTTATCGCCAATTTTGATGAGTTTCGCCTCAAATTCGTCCGGACTGTCTGCGTTTTGGGATTGGGAATTTGTTTGTAATTTGTGATTTGGTGCTTGTGATTTTCGCAGTAATGCGGCAATCGTCCAATATTCCTGGGGTTTAAATTTTTCGATTTCCCGTTCGCGCTCCACAATAAGACGCACCGCGACGGATTGAACGCGTCCGGCCGAAAGCCCGCCGAAAACCTTCTTCCAGAGAAACGGCGACAATTTGTATCCGACGATGCGATCAAGCACCCGGCGCGCCTGCTGGGCGTCAACAAGATTCATGTCGAGATCACGGGGATGCGCGATCGCTTCTTTTATCGCCTTTTCGGTGATCTCGTGGAAAACGATTCGTTCAATGGTTTTTTGTTTGTCCTTTTTCGTTTTTTGCTCATCAAGGCCCAGGGCCTTGATGAGGTGCCATGCAATGGCCTCGCCCTCGCGGTCTTCATCGGTTGCGAGTATGACTCCTTCGGCGTCCGCCATCTCCTTTTTAAGTTTTGCGACAACGGGGCGGGCTTTCTGAGGGATAAGATACTGGGGCGTAAAATCGCCTTCGACGTCAATTCCGAGTTTTGATCGGGGCAGGTCGCGGACATGACCATAGCTTGAATCCACGATAAAATTACCTCCGACAAATCGAGAGATTGTGCGCGCCTTGGTCGGGGATTCAACGATGACGAGTTTTTTATGAGTTGTTGATTTTACGGGCATGAATTTGAAAGCGGCGCTTTTCCCTTTTTACCCTTCGACTCGCTTCGCTCGCTCAGGGTGAAGCGCGGCGGCTCGCCGCCGCGCATTTCACGCGGTTTGCCGGAACGCATTGCCTCCGGCATTGGCGATAAGACCTTTCAATTCAAGCGTTGTCAGCGCGGACATGACCGAAGAGGTGGCAAGACCGCTCGCGACGATAATCTCATCCGCGGTTTTTTGCTCGTCGAGAAGCGCGAGGATGCGTGTTTCGATATCGGTTGTCTCGGCGCGCTCTTTCGGCGTCACTGGGTTTGACGCGATGCCGAGCTCAGTAAGGATGTCGCGCGCGGACAGTGTCAGTTTGGCGCCTTCCTGGATTAATGCGTTGGGGCCGGCGCCGGTTGGAGCGCCGATGGGATGGGGCACCGCAAATACCTCGCGGTTTTGCTCAAGGGCGAAGCGCGCGGTGATAAGCGCGCCGGAGCGTTCGCGCGCTTCCACGACAAGCACACCCCTTGAGATGCCTGAGATAATGCGGTTTCGTTGCGGAAAATGCGCTCTGAATGCGGGAGTCCCCGGCGGATATTCGGAGATGACGGCGCCTCCGGCCTCAATGATGCGTCGCGCAAGCCCGAGGTTTTGCTGGGGAAATAATGAACGGTCGTCCGAACCGGAACCGAGGACCGCAAGGGTTATGCCTTTGGCATTGATGGCTGCCGCGTGTGCGGCCTGGTCAATGCCGACCGCAAGTCCGCTGATGATCGTTATGCCCTGGGACGCAAGATCCGCGCTGAATGTTTGTGCGGCATCAAGCCCGTAACGCGTGGGACGCCGGGTCCCCACAACGGCAAGGGCGCGATCGGGGCAGTTCATGGCGTCCGGATTGCCGCGTACGTAAAGCGCAATCGGCGGATTGGGAATCTCTTTAAGAGGGGCGGGATAGGCCTCATTATCTTCAGAGATGATGACGATGCTGTTTTTTGCAAGTATATCGGCCGCGCGTTCCGGATCAATGGTCTTGCGGCCGGCGATGAGCGCGTCACGCGTCCGGGGGTCGCGTGCCACATCGGCCAGCGCCGCGTCTGAGGCGCGCCAGGCGTCTTCAAATGTGCCGAATCGGGCTTTAAGCGTACGCAACGTAACAACGCCGACTCCGCTGATGGCGTTAAATGCATTGAAATAGGCAAGATCGGGCGGCAACATCTTTCTGTGTTACATTATATACTGCGTCTCTGTCAAGTTGACAGGATGCGGGTGCGGGGGCATATACTTAATGGCAACAGAGCACTTCTTCATATTTTGACGGGTTCACGGTCGCCGGAGATATGCATGAGTTCCGGCCAGGAGACCCAGAAAGGAAAGGGCATCTCCGTACCTGTTCCGGACGAATGCGGATAGTTCGCGTTTTCAGAAGTCCGCATTGGTCCAGCAGTGGTGTGGGGATTCGACTCTATCCCTAGGGGATGAGTTGAATTTTGCCCGCGCCTTCTGGGATTTTTGTTTCTTCACGCCGGCGCGCACGTTAATTGTTGTGTCCGGATTCGGAGGACAATACCCCCTTTGTGCGCGCTCTTTGACAATCTTTGTTTCCCGTTGACTGCTGCGCGATATACGGGTCAACGGGGTTTACATCTTCTATAGTATTATATAGAGAGTGGCGGAATATGGCGAATGTGTTTTCGGACAAGGAGTATGCGTAATGGAAAAAAATCGGGAACAAAGCAGAATGGCAATGGCCGACTTTTTGGCACGGAATGAGAGTTTTCAGGCGCGACGGCAGAATTTCATGGAGGAGTTGGGAAGGGTCGTCGTCGGCCTTCAGGATGAAATTGAAGACATCGAGCTCGCGCTTTACGGCGGCGGCCACGTTTTTCTCGAGGGCGAGCCGGGACTTGCCAAAACGCTACTTGCGCGGGTCATCAGCGATCTCATCGCCGGAGCCCAGTTTCGGCGCGTGCAGTGTACGAATGATCTCCGCCCGCTTGATTTTCTTGAGCGGATCGGCCTTTTTGAGATGCAAGACGGGGCGGGTCGCAGTTTAGAGGGCGGAGGAAAGCAGCTTGTTCTCCGGCCCGGGCCGCTCATGGAGGCGGGAATCGTGCTGCTTGATGAATTCAACCTTTTGCCGCCGAAGGTGCAGCAGGTGGTGCGTGAAGCGATGGAGGAATATCAAATCACGTTTGAAGGGCGGACGTACCCGCTCGGCCGGATGATGGACGGCACAGATGAAGATGGCGAGAAAAAAAACGCGATCTTCTACACGCTTTTTATCACGGAGAATCCGACGGAAAAGCACGCGGGGACATATATCGTTCCCGATGCCATTCTTGAACGTTTTCTTGTCTCCGTCTATTTTTCGTATCCGACGACGGAGGAGGAACGGGAAATAGCCGTGGGGCCGTCCGATGCGTACTTGACCGGAGTCCTTGCGCTTAAAAAGGTCTTTACGCGCGAAGAACTTTTAGAGGAAAGAGAGTTTATCCGTGGCGCCTATCCGCAGCTCGCGCGCGCCCAGTCGCGGATGACGCGTTATGTCGTTGCGCTCGTGCGGGCGCTGCGCGAACATCCGTTGGTCGGGTTCCACAAGCCGTCGCCGCGGGCGGATCAGGATTTAATCATAACCGCGCGCGTACGGGCTTACATCGAGGGGTCGCCGGTTGTGTTGCCGCGCCACGTTTTGCGCGTGGCCTATGCGACGTTGAGGGGAAAATTTGACCTGACGGATGAAGGTGAGATCCATTGCGCGCGAAAGATGGAGGAATTGGACAGGGACGCATGGCGGAACATACGCGTCCCGCGGGATTACCTGATTTATGAAATTTTGCGTCAAACGCCGTTTGTATAGGAGGGCGCCATGGGTTGGATAAAGAGATTACGTTTGACGATTCGGCGCCGGTCGCGGACGCGGATTGGCGGCGAGCATCTCGCGGCGCACGGGCGCGCCACGCGGGGGGAGGAATTTGTCGGGACTCGCGAGTGGGAAGCGGGCGATGAACCCCGCGCGCTATCTCTGAAGTTGAGCATTCGGCGCGGCGTTCCGATGGTCGTTGATACGACACCGGAATGGAAGGCGTGTCTGGTATTTCTGATTGATGTATCGCGGTCCATGGCGCCGGTTATCGGACGCCTGGAGGATTTTTTACGCCTTATCGGCGCGTGCCTGCGCTTTGAGGATCCGCCTGTGACAGGATGGTTTCTGTTTGCGGATAAACTTCTGGACGATAGTCCGGGGTTTAGAACCGGACAACCATCTCTCCGGCGGTTTCTTATTCAGTCGCCCTGCGCGCGAGCGGATGCGAACGAGATATTGATGGCGTTGCGCCATGCGCTCGGCGTCAAATACCGCGGCGCGCTTGTAATGATGATCTCGGATTTTACCATGGCAAGCGCGTCGGGGGAGATAATCCGGATGATGGGGCGCGACTATGATTTTGTTCCTGTTTTGATAAGGGACAGAGCCGGATCCCCGCCGTTGCCGGGTCTCTGTGGCGGATGCATTGTCGTAGAGGATGTTGAGGGAGGGCGCGCGCCTGTCGCGATCGACCGGTTTGCCGAACTCCCTTCATGTGAAGAATTTTTTCGGGAGCATGGCGCGACCACGATGGTGTTGAGAAGCGACGCGTCTCCAGAAGAATGGGCGCGTTCATTCGTGCTCTTTTTTGAGAAACGCGAACGGCGCGCGCGTCGCGGCGCCGCATAACACCCGGGACGCGAAACAATGGAGGTTTAGTTATGAGAAAGTATGGTCGGCTTGTCCGTTTCACACTCTTATTTCTTATGGCGTTAGTGCTCGGCGCGATTCCGGCGATTGCAGATGCCCAACAATGTTCTCTCGTTGTAAAGCCGCCGCCGCAACGCGTGCCTGATTCATTTACCGGAGCGGGATTGGCGATGAATGTTGTGTTTCAGGCGTTGCAGTTACACATGATCTCGGGTCCGCCCTGTGCGGCGCGTATTGAGCGCATTATTTTCCCTTTGGAGGAAGATGGCGTTGATCGCGCCATGCTCAAGGACTGGGTACTGATTGAGGATGCGGATCGGGATATGCGTCCCGGTCTTGGTGAACGGCGGGTCGGGACATGCGGTGTTGGACGCGTTGTTGATTGCGTTTTGGAACAGCTGCAAATCGTGGCCAACAGCACGGTGGCGCTTCTTTTGGTCGGATCCGCGGCCGGCTTGCGGCCTGGCTCCGTATTGACCGTCTACCCGCCTCTTGAGCCGACAGCCGTGAAGGTTGCGATGAACGAGGCGAGCGTGGGGATTGATCCTTTGTATCGGCGGCAGGGTGCGGCAACGCACCGGGAGGATTTTCCAAAAATCGGTGCGGAATTACGCGCGGTACCCGGCGAGTTTGTCCAGGGAGAGGAGATCCGTCTTGATCTCCGTTTGACGTACGCTCAAAATATCACTCCGCGTTTGGATGTGCTTACCGGCGTGACGCGTTTTGGAGAGTTTGTTGTTCGGCGTTGGGTTGTCGGAGATGAAGAGAAACACGGCATCGACGCGTTGCGCCGATATGCAACGCTGTGGTT
>JBBTVI010000050.1:0-8412 GCA_038063315.1 Patescibacteria group bacterium | reverse complement strand
GTGGTTGGAATCAAAAAACGTCACGGCGGGGGAGACGGCGATCGAATTTCCGTCCCTTCAATATGTGGAGCGTCAAGATGGGGTTGAGACGGAACGGACATACGCGTTGCCGGGTGCAACATTGAAGCGTCGCGAGATACGCGTGGATGTTGACGTGGTTCCGCGGGTCATCAGGATCGGTGATCGGGTGGTCTATACGTTAAGCGTGACAAAGCTCAAATCACTTGTCTTTTGGACGGGCAAAAGCGATCAATTGTCCGGAGAGCTGCAGCGGCTCGAACAAGACGAAGAGTTTATTAAGGAAGAAGCACTCGGCCGTTACGCGTTCGGCGGCTACTGGAAGACGATCGCTTTTGAAAAGCATCATGTTGATCTTGGTACGGCGATACGAAGTGACTTCCGGTTTACGATCGCGCTTTACGGGAAGCCGTTGGAAGCGGTTATTCCGTCTCCGTGGCTTTTGTATTTTCAGACGGCGCGACGCGAGAAGGGCCGGACCGACATTGTGCCGCTCACGCTAAAGCCGGACAACGTGTCCTTGACCTATCAGCCGATGGTGTCGGGTCGGGGGCAATTTATGGGTCCGAAGGGGGTCATTCCTGCGCGTCCGAAGTTCAGGTCCTATATCACGGGAAGCGGAATCGGATTGACCGCCATAGGTGTACTCCTTTGTGCTTTTGGGCTCGCGCGTTCGGTTTTTCCGTCAATTCTTATGCGCAGCCGCCTTCAGACGCTGGTGTACAAAACGCGGAAGGCCTTTATTGCGGCATTGACCGGAGCTGATGGAAAGAATGCCGATATTGGAGCAGCCGGAGCATTGTATCAGGCATGGCAAAATTATATTGGGGTACGTACCGAAGGACGCCTGGTTCCGTTGTCGCCTGCCATGCGAGCCGGCGAGGCCGAGACAATGTCTGAAGAAGTGAATGATGCGCTTGATGCCCTGGAGTATATGCTTGCTGCGGAGGCGGTGGACAGAGTGGACCTTCAGGCGGTTGTCGTCGTGGGGCAAAGATTCTTAAAGGAGAGTTCTTTGCGCGTCGCGGGAGGAGCGCGTAATGGAATTTGAGAGGTGGTATGTCGTGTTGCTTTTTGTGCCGTTTCTTCTTCTTGCGCGCTGCCGGAGAGAAGCGGCTCCTTTGCCCGTTGCAAGCGCTTTACTTGTAACGAGAGCTCGGTGGTGGAAGACGGCCTTGCACCAACTTATGGTGCTCGCCTGGTTTTCCGGCGCAAGCGCGCTCATCATCGCGCTTGCGAGTCCTCAGACGCGGGTGATGAGTGAGAAAATTGCCGCGTCGGGCCGGGTCTTTCTGATCTGCGTGGACGCCTCCACGAGCATGGGCGGCGGGGTCGGCCGGTCCACAATGGAATGGATCAAAAGAGTCATTATTGATTTCGTTGAACATCGACCTCTCGGGTGGGATCTTATCGGCGTCAGCGCATTCGCGGGGACGCCTCCGTACGGCCGCGCGGCGATTCTTTCATATCCGACGGCCAATTTTTCCCGGATCAAGGAGGGTATTAAGCGGATTCAGCCCGCGACTTTTCTCGGATGGCATACAGCAACGGGTGATGGATTGTTTGTGTCCCTCCTCGGGATTCTTGAAGAGGATTTCGAGAGGATCGAACGCGAAAAAGGGATAAAAGTGGATCGCATCTTATTGCAAAACGGCGTGACGGAAGCCGGATTATCGCCCTATGCGGAGCAGATTACGCGGCTTGTAAAAAAGGCGCATAACCGCCGGATACTTCTTTTCAGCGACGGAATGTATAACGTCGGGATGGATCCGCGCGGTCCACTCTTATGGGCAAAGGCGCTCGGCATTGGCGTTATTTTCGTGATGTTCGAGCCGAGCGCCGATACCGGTCTGACGTATGAGATCGGAATGCAACGGATGCGGGTCATCAGGGATGGCGCATTAAGTACGCCGAACGGCCGGTTCTATTATGGAGTTCAGCGGACCGAGGTTGAGGCATTTTTTGCCGAAATAGACCGCGTGGAACGGGGAGAATACGTCATGCGTCTTGAGAAGACCGTCGCAACCGTCGCCCCGTTTTTTCTCCGTCTCGGCCTGTTTCTCTTGCTTGCTGCAGGGGTATTACGCGCGGTGTTTTTCCGGCAGAATGCATAAAACGGCAACAATATTATCTCACGTCGCGGTGCCTGCGCCGCGGCGTGAAATATTTTTTGTTTGCGTCCGATAAGACGCATGCGGAAGGAAAAGTATGAAACGTGTATTGGTCGGAGTGTGTGTTTTGGTTGTCGGCGCGATTATTTTGGCCGGAATGTCGGTCGTGGGGAAGGCCCGGGGAGGAGCGATTGCGCTCTCCGGGCCGGAGGAGTGGATTCTCGCGGGACTTTTCGGGACACTCAGCGGCATTCTGCCGGAATTTGAGGCGGAGTACCGTTCGCACCTCGCGATTCGCTTTTTCGAAGAGAGCAAATGGAAGGAAGCGGATGAAGAGTTAAAACGTATTCCTTCGCGGTTTGAGGATTGGGTTGAGTACCAGTCCGGCTGGCGCCATCTCAGGGAGCGTCAATTTGAGGAGGCCGCACTCGCGTTCGAGCGCGCGCTCGAGCATAACCCCGGCGATATCGCGACGAAAATCAATCTTGAACTGTTGCGTCAGGAAGAACGCGAGTTCTCGGGGTCGGAAGGTAAAAAATCGGAAGGCGAAAAAAAGGAAGGACGTGAATTGGAACGCGAAAAAAAAGAAGGATCGGAAGACGAAAAAAAGGAACGCACGCGAGGCCGGAAAGAACGCGAAAAATCAAGGTTTTTTGGCGGCGATCGGCGCGAGCTATTTCTTGATCCGTGGTCCTCGCAGGATTCAACAGGCGAGAGAGCGCGTCGCGACAGCGGGAGGTATTGATGCATGTTCCATCTCGCGCGTCCCGACGATTTGTGGTTTTTAGTTGTTGTTTTAGTCCTTTATAAGGTCGCAATAATGCGCGCGGCCGTTCTGAAGATTCGGCTGACGCATATTTTCAGCCAGCAGTGGACACTGCTTCCGTGGACGTATGTCAGCCCCCGCGGCTATATGATCGAGGCCGCGTGCCAGATGTTGATTATCGGGCTATTGGCCTTGGCTGCGAGCCAGCCCTTGTGGAAGAGAACAATCACGGCCGCTAAGATGATGCCGGTGCGCACGCTGTTGATTTTTGATACGTCGCAGAGCGTTCTTGCGCGTCTTGAAGGCCCGGAGTCGCCGACGCGTCTGGACATGGCCAAAAAACAGATTGTCGCGTTTCTCGCGGAGTATCAATCAAAAACAATGCCGCGGGAATTCGGGAATGACGAGATCGGGTTGATCATTTTTGCCGGAGAGGCAAGCGTGATTTCTCCAGTTCTTCCCGTCGCGAAACACGGTCATCTCTCTGATCTGGTCCGGGAGATAGGGCGCATTGATGAATATGCGGTGCGGCAGTTTCCTCAAGGAACGGATATCGGCAAGGCGCTGTTACTGGTTGAGCCGGCGTTCGGCAAGCCGCAACAGGCCGGCCAGACCGCAGAGATTGTGATTTTGATAACGGACGGCGAATTGGAAGGGGATTTGTCGGTTCTTCGCGCGACGGTGGAACAAGGTATTGCTGTTCTCGCGCGCCGTCCGGGTCTCGCGTTTTATGTCGTGGGACTCGGGGATGCCTCCCGCGGGGCGTTCGTTCCGGTCAGGGACGAGGAGGGGCGGGTCAAATTTCTCATCCGCCCGGATCTGAAAGGCCCTGTAGTCACAAAGCCCGACTTCGATCTTTTGTGGCGATTGGCGCGGAATCTCGACGGAACGTTCTTTCCGGCGCGTACCGGCGAGGAACTGCATATGGCGCTCAGAGACGCGCTCCATAAGGAGCGGATGCGGTCATCTGCGTTTGAAGAACATGTGGTTTTCATGGATCTTTCAGAGATTATCGCGCTTATTGCGCTCGTATTGCTCTTTTTGACAAATCCCATAAGGAATTTCGTGCTCCTCGCGTTTCGTAAGAACCGGGGAGGCGTGGATTTTCCGCAATAAAAAATCCCGGGGGCCAGACGGCTAACCCGGGTTTTCTTTTGGATGCGGCAGCTAAACATATCACCGCGCCGGAGTTTTAGGGACGATCTCGAGAGTCGCCGAATATTGTTGTCCTGTCCGGAGATAAAGGATAGAAACTTTATCTCCCGCGCGGAATTTACGGAGAATCTTATGGACATCGTACGGACTTGTGACGTGGCTGTCCGCGATTTTTTTGATGAGATCGCCCTGCCAGAGTCCTGCGCGATCCGCGGGGCTTTTTGTTTCCACGTCGAGGACGAATGCGCCCTCAGTCGTGCCCGTCGGCTGTCCGAATCCGGACAGCAATTCGTATGTGGCTGATTGAAGCGTGAGTCCGATCCACTGCTTGGGAGCAAATGCCTCTTCAAGGAAATTGAGGATGAAACGCGTAGGGATGACGAAGCCGAGGAACGCGGCGGTCTTCGCGTGGACCGCCGCGGTTGCGATGCCCAGAGTCGCTCCCGTCGCGCAGTCAAAAACCCATCCTCCGGAGCTTCCCGGAGCGACCAGGGCATCTGTCAGGAAAAATTCGGTAAACCAGTAATCTTTGCCTTTGGATTTACCGCCGCTTTGTACGAGGCCGGTAAAGCGTTCTGCGCTGACGATACCGCGGGTCAGCACAAGCTGTTCGGCTCCGATATGTTCAGGAAGCGGATAGCCAAAAACAGCAACGCAGGATCCGAATTTCGCGGTCACGCTTTCGTCCACCGGGATTGGCGGAGGCAGGCGGTTTTCCGGATCGTTGGCGCGGATAAGCGCAAGATCTTCCGCGGGATTTTCGGCCTCAGCAATGAATGTCGCGGGAAGCTCAACGGTATTCTGCCGGGTCGGGTCGTAAAAGGCGACAGAAATTCGCTGCGCATTTTGGACAACGTGGCGGTTGGTGATAATATAGCCGCCGGTTTTGATCACCCAGCCAGACCCCACGCCCTCTTGTGGCAGCCGGGTTTGTGCGTCGCTCGTCACTCGAACAGACACTATGGCACCCGGTGGAATTTTCTTTACGGTATCATTGAAATCCGCGCACGCAAGAAGCGGTGTTAACAAGAGGAGAATAGCGCATATTCTGAGAACGCGTAACATCTGCATTTTGATTTCCTCCGGAGATGGTTGGAGAACTTTCAAGGAACAACAACCGCATAAACGATTGCATTATTATCATAGGAGCGAAGGATGGCCGAGTCAATACGGCGGTTCGTAACCCCTCATAGGTGTCATTGCGAGCGACCCCGAGTTTCGAGGGGGCGCGCGGCAATCCAGAATTTTGGATTGCTTCGTCGTCTGACTCCTCGCAATGACGCTCATGAGAATGGCCTTGAGATAGAGGGCTGTGAGGCGTATTTGTTGGTTCCCGTGGGGGCATGATATAATAAATATATGGGAAAATCTCCTGTGCAATACTTTTTGCGCCGCGCCATTCCGGCATTATTGTTTTTTGCGGTCTCTTCTCCGGCTTTGGCCGCGGAGCTCGCCAATTCAACGACGCTCATGGCCCACTCCAATAATTTCGCGGCGACAAACGGTCCGCAGAAACTATGGGACAGCTGCTTTGAGGGTTCGGCATTTACGCAGAACTGTACCGCGGGAGGGTCCGGCATCTCGTCATTCTGGCTTGAGTTTGATCTGGGCGCGCCATATGATTTGGCGGACGCGCGTCTCTTCGGCGACGCGGATGGCGCATGGACGAGCACGTCGTGGACGCTGCGTTACCGCACTGACGCGACCGCCGCATGGACCACGGCGTTCAGCGGAGGCAACGCCTTCGTGAACGGCTGGGTCGCGCAAAATCTTGCGGGACTGTCGGGGCGATTTATCCGTGTTGAGGTGTCCGGCGGCAGCGGTGGAACCCAGGCGCGGGAGTTGTCAATTTCCGGAACGCCCAAAGCCGTTGCGCCCTCGGTGACGACAACGGGGTCTGTGGAGCACAAGGGCACGGTCACTGGAACGATCGGAGGCATCTCTTCAAATACGATTGTCACAAGCTCCGCGGTGCCGTCCGTTGTGGATAATCTTTATCTTGCGGCAATTACGTCCCGCGAAAGGGCGGCGGTTGTTTCAGTGACTGGACTCGGCATGACGTGGTCGCGCCTGGCCGCGCAATGCAGCGGAGCCGGCCAAACCATGGTGGAAGTATGGAAGGCGCAGGGCATACCCCAGCAGCAGTCGGCAGTACGCGCGACGTTTGACCGGAACGTGACGGCCGGAGCCCTTGCGGTAACGCGTTACGGCGAAGTGGATATTTCTATACCAACCGGGACGATTGCAAAAGGGAACAGCGCCGGAGGCGGCTGCGCGGGCGGGGCTTTGGCCTCAAGTTATTCCGTGCCCATCACAACGGCAGGGCCGAACCGCGCGGTCTATGCCGCAGTTGCTTTGTCCGGCCGCACGCATACCGCGGGCAGCGGATATGCGGAGATGTATGATTTCAGTTCGGGCGGCGGAACTTTTATCGCCGGACTCGCGGCGGAACAGGGAGCCCGTCCAACCGTAGGGAGCGCGCCGGTCACAGGTTTTTTCAGCGGCGCCACGGACTATGCCGTTGTGGCGGTGGAAATCCGCCCGATCAATGCGAAAGATCTGACGCCGATTCCGCCGGGCGCGCCTACTCCGGCTCCGGGCGGAACAACGCCTGCGCCGTCTCCCAACCAAACATTGACGCCACCGCCCCCGCTTCCTCAGCCCGAGCCCGCGCCTCAACCTCCGCCGGTGCCGCCCGTACCGAGTACCGCATTTGCGAACGGGGATTGTATTACCACTATCTTCAATGTGAATGTTTACGACACGCCCAATGGTCGATATCTGACTTTTATGCGGACTGGGTTTACTGGAGTTATTCTGGGAGGCCCTGAATTTGCGAACGGTTCATGGTGGTGGAATGTGCGATTTGATGATATCGCGGGAACGGCCGGATGGATCACGGAAAACGGCCTGCGTAAGATTGTCTGCGGTTCCATTACTCCTCCGCCTCCTCCTCCGCCTCCCCTCCCGCCTCCGCCACCCCCAAAGTTTACCATCGGCAATTGCGTTATCGTCAATATGGCCAGTATTGACGTGCGCGATGTTGTCTCGTCGGCGCTTCTAGGGACGCAACCAAAGGGAGCTAAAGGTAAGGTGAGCGGCGGCCCGATTGAGCTGAGTGGCGTTACCGGATGGATGATTGACTATGATACTGGTCCGGACGGATGGTCTCCGGAAACCGGCCTTGACGCGACGGACTGTCCGGTACCCCCTCCTCCGCCACCGCCACCGCCGGCGTGCGCCGAGGCCTCGACAACCGCAACGGTTTATGCGGATCCGGATGGGACGATTTTGGGAACGCAGCCGGCCGGGACAAAAGCAAAAGGCGCGGCTGTTACACCGCCCGATGTCAACGCGAAATATGTCAATGATGTTTTATGGTGGAAAATGGATTTTGAAACAGGCGCAGACGGATGGGTGCGCGCAACCGAGATAAAAGCGGTTGATTGCCCCCCGCCCCCTCCGGCGGATTTTACGGCGAGTCAGTGTGTAAGAACCCTGTTTAATGCGAACGTTTATGACGGTCCGAACGGCCGGTATCTTGGGTTTCAGTCAGTCGGGATGCAAGGGCGCGTGCTTGCGGATAAGCCGCAGTTTATGAATGGTTCCTGGTGGTGGAAGGTTGACTTCTCGACGGGGCTTGACGGGTGGGTGACGGAGAACGCGCTCGGATCCTGTGTTTCTCCGCCTCTCCCGCCTCCTCCTCCGCCCGCCGCAGTTGGTCTTCCGACGCCTGAACCGCCGCCCGCGCCTTCCTCGGTTTTTGCTCCGGGCCAATGCATTGCGGCGGCATTCAACGTCAATGTTTATGACGGCCCGAACGGCCGGTATCTGACATTTGTATTATCCGGAACATCCGGGAAAATAACGGGCGGGCCGCAGTTCGCGAATGGCTCGTTCTGGTGGAGAGTCGCGTTCGGCGACAGCGCAAAGACCGTCGGCTGGGTTGTTGAGAATGGCATCGTAAAGGCCGAGTGCCCGCCTACGCCCGAACCTCTTCCGCCGCCGTTTGGTATCGGCGATTGCATTGAAACACTGGTGCGCCTGAATGTGCGGGAAAGCGCAGGTGTCGGCATGCGCATTCTGGGGACGCAGAATATAGGCGCGCGCGGCCAAATTTCGGGCGGGCCGAGGGAATCGGGCGGGTACCGTTGGTGGAACGTCAATTACGACATTCTGCCGGACGGGTGGAGCGCGGACGGCGCGCCGGACGGATCCTCGTCTTTTATGAGAAAAGTAGAGTGCGCGGAGCCGACAGCGCAGCCGGAACAGGAACGCACATTGCCTGAGGGCCCGCCGACGATTGAGCCCAGGCCCGAAGTGCTGATCACAAATGAAGGAACCGTCACGAGTCAGGTCTCA
>JBBTVI010000049.1:0-9674 GCA_038063315.1 Patescibacteria group bacterium | reverse complement strand
CTTTGTCGAACCAAGTTATCCCCACATTACTGTCTTGACAAGGCAGTCCACCATACTCGGTCGAACAAATGTACCTGAACTTATGCAACAAGAGTTCGATGAATAATCAAATTCATGGCCGCTTTTATTCTTCGAGCGAAGCGCAGCGTAGTCGAGAAGTACAATAATTTAAGGAATTTCTCGACTCGCTCCCGGAGTCGCTCGCTCGAAAAATATATTTCCTTCCATTATTCACCGAACTCGGCGTTATCCGCCCTTGACAATTTCTTGACATCACACCCCGAATCGCGCAGCATGGAAAGTATGAAAAACACTCCCGCGCATATCAAAATGCATATCAAAATAATTGCGATCGGCGCTGTTTTGCTGCTCAACGCCCCGCCGTTGGCTGCTTTGGCCGAAGAGGCATCTATTGCCGCGGCGCCGGATCAGGCGCGCATGTTTGTCTACCGTCAGCAACTGGGAAGCCGGCGGCTTGAAACGCGAACCTCGACAAGCGAGGCGCGTTTCGTCACAAACGAAATAATTGTCAAGTTCTCCGGCGGGAAGAAATTCCACCGGATTCCGCTCCTGCGCGGAGACACAGTTGAAAATGCAATCAAGCGCTTCCGCACTCGCGACGATATCGTCTACGCGGAACCCAACTATATCGCGACGTACTTTGCCGTTCCGAACGATCCCTACTATCGCTATCAATGGCATTTCGATAATGCGGCGCATGGCGGCATTCATGCCGAAAAGGCCTGGGACATGGCAGAAGGCGCGGGCGCAACAGTCGCCGTTGTGGACACGGGCGTCGCTTATGAGGACTACAATCCTGGGTGGCTCGAGCGCTACTACAAGGCGCCTGATCTCGCCGGCACTTCATTCATTCCCGGATACGACTTTGTCAACAACGATGCGCACCCCAATGACGATGAGGGACACGGCACCCATGTCACAGGCACCATTGCGCAAGCAACCAACAACAATATCGGCGTTGCGGGACTATCGCACAAAAGCCGCATCATGCCCGTAAAGGTGTTGAACGCTCAAGGTAGCGGCACATATGCGGATATTGCGGACGGAATCCGATGGGCCGCGGACAATGGCGCGGATATCATCAACCTCTCCCTCGGCGGGCCGTCCGGCGCGACATATCTTGAAGAGGCGGTTCGCTATGCCCACGATAAAGGCATCACAGTTATCGCCGCCGCCGGAAACGACGGAACAAACGTCCTGTCCTACCCGGCCGCCTACGACGACTACGTTATCGCCGTCGGCGCAACACGGTTTGATGAGGCGCGCGCGCCCTACTCCAATTACGGCGCAGGACTTGATATCGTTGCCCCGGGCGGAGACATCACCGTTGATCAAAATAACGACGGCTACGGCGACGGCATCCTCCAGCAGACATTCGGCAACCGCACGGACGCCTGGGGATACTACTTCTACCAGGGAACGTCCATGGCCGCGCCCCATGTTTCCGCGCTCGCTGCGCTTCTGAAAGGAAACGGAGTCGCGATAACAAGCGCCTCTATCCGCCGCGCCCTTCAGGAAACCGCTGACGACCTCGGCGCAACAGGATGGGATATGCAATCCGGCTGGGGACTGGTCAACGCCGAGCGGGCTCTCACATGGACTATGGGCCTCTCCGACGCGCCCCCGACCGTGCAATTGACCAATCCCGCGGCAAGCTCCACCGTCTCGGGACTCACGGATATCTCGGCCAATGCGTCGGACGACCACGGGGTTGACCGCGTGGAATTCCGTGTCGGATCATCGCTCATCGGCATCGCAACACAGACCCCGTACACGCTCATCTGGGATTCTGCGTCCGTCTCCGACGGGCTGCATACCGTCTCCGCAACCGCCTTCGACACCGCGGGACAAAGCGCGGTCGCGGCTGTCGGCATCACCGTCAACAACGTCAACGACCCGCCGGTCGCCAACGCGGGCCCGGACAGCATAGCATCCGACGCGGACAACAACGGGCAGCAGAACGTCATTTTGGACGGATCAGCTTCTTACGATCCGGACGGCACAATCACGGCATATAGTTGGAAAGAGGACGGCATTGTCTTGGGTACAACGGCAGTTCTTTCACACGCGTTTGCCGTTGGCGCGCATACGGTTACACTGATTGTCACGGATAATGCCAGCGTCGAAAGCCAGGATAACGTTATCGTGACGGTACGTTCGAATCAGGCCCCAACGGCATCCGCCGGGCCTGACAGAACAAACATCGCGGGCAGCGCCATCACGCTCGACGGTTCCGCATCCTCGGATCCGGACGGCGCCATTGTACGCTACGACTGGGACTTCGGCGACGGCACGACAGCTGAAGGCAATGCCATCGTAAATCATACATACGTGACCATCGGAACCTATACCGCCGTTCTCACTGTCACGGACAATGGCGGAACAACCGCGCGGGATGAAGCCCTTATTACCGTCACCGAACAACCACCGATTGTCACCGTCTTCATAGACAGTTTTGAGACCGACTCCGGGCAATGGACGCAGGACGCGCAAGCGGACTGGTTCCGTTCCAACCAGCGCGCGACGGAGGGCGTGATGTCGGCGGAAGTGGACGGGTCCGCGTCCGATGCCGCGCTGATCTCCATTCCGGTTGACCTCGGCGGACGGACCAATGCGGAAATCTCGTTTTCGTGGTTTATCGAATCCGGACTTGACACCGGTGAGTATCTTGCGTTTGATATCTCAACGGACAACGGCGCGACGTGGCCGGAAAAGGCGCGCCTCCGCGGCAACATTGATCAAGAAAACGTGTGGCATGCGGCAACGCATAAACTCGCGGGTATCACGGCGCTCAAACTGCGCTTCCGCGGCCGCATGTCCCTTTCCAGCGAAGATGCGGACGTGGACAATGTGCGTGTCACGGCGTGGTGATAAGAATGAATTATGGGGTATGAATTATGTATTATGAAGTATGGAAATCTAAGAAACCGTTAAAAAGCATTCCATCCGTCATTGCGAGCGACCCCGAGTTTGACGAGGGGGCGCGCGGCAATCCATTTCGACCGTCATTGCGAGCCGAAGGCGAAGCAATCTAGAATTTATGTGTTTATGGATATGGATTGCTTCGTCGTCCTGCAGCAGGCCTCCTCGCAATGACGTAAGTATAGATTTATGACAGATACAATCTCCCCCCAATTAAGCAAGAAGGAGCGCCGGCAGATGCGGCGCGAGGAACGCGACAAGACGCGCGCCGCATCCGTGCAGTCGGTCGGACGAAAAAAAACTGGCCGCGTGGCGTTCTATGCGGTTCTTCTTCTGATTGTCGCGGCTGGAAGCGCATTTTACTTCAAGAAAAATTCCCGGCCGTTGGGCCCTGATTTCAGCGTAACCTTCCCCGTACAAGGACAGGAACACATCAAGCCGGGCGCGGAGCACCCTCTATACAATTCAAATCCTCCGACATCCGGACCGCACTATGAGGAACCCGCGCGCGCGGATTTTTATGATACCCCGCTACCCGACGAGCAGCTCGTGCATAATCTGGAACACGGCCATATCTGGATCGCCTACCATCCGCAGATTCCTGAGGACGTCGAGCGTTCTATAAAAAAATTCACCGAACTCATGGTCATCGCCACGCCCCGCGAGGCAAACGAGACGGACATTGCGCTCGCGGCATGGGGCCGGCTCGACGCGTTCGATCTCGACGGACAACCGTTGGATGAAGCGCGCGTCCGCGATTTCATCCGAAGGTACCGCGACAAAGGGCCGGAGAAACTGCCCGCGGCGGCGCACCTCAGATAATCATGTATTATGGGACTGGTATTAAGTATTATGGGTTCGGAAATTCCCATAATACATAATTAAGGACCGCTTAATATGCGTCATTGCGAGGAGCCAGGCGACGAAGCAATCCAAGGCCAATGGATTGCCGCGCGCCCCCTCGCAACTCGGGGTCGCTCGCAATGACGAATGCAATGTCTTTTTCAACAGTTTCTTAAACGTGTACACGCGTTCAAATACGCTTACCACCCTCATCATCTTCGGCGCCACGGGAGATCTCAGCCGGCGGAGAATCCTGCCGGCGTTTTTTGATTTGTACCGCGCAGGGTGTCTGCCGGAGGAATTTCGCATTGTCGGCTTCGCACGCGGCGAGCGCACGGACGACGAATTTCGCGCGTTTGTCCGCGACGCGACCCTGCGCGATGCGAAGGGGGAAGAGCAAATCGAAAAACTTCTGGCGGGCGCGCATTACACAAGCGGGCTTTTCGACGATCCGGCCGCGTACGAAAAACTCGCGCGGCTCCTCATTGATCTGGACGAGCGCGCCGGACAGTGCGCAAACAAACTTTTTTACCTCGCGGTTCCGCCGGCGTTTTACGAGACAATTTTTCAGAATCTGGCGGATTCCGGCCTTTCCATTCCGTGCAGCGGAGACGCTGGCTGGACGCGCATCATCGTTGAAAAACCGTTCGGCAACGATCTTCGGGCCGCGGAAAAACTTGACCGGATGCTCGGCCTTCTTTTTAAGGAGGAACAGATTTTTCGCATTGACCATTATCTGGCCAAAGAGTCGCTTCAGAATATCATCGCGTTTCGCTTTGCCAACACGATTTTTCAGCCGCTTTGGAACGCGTGCCACATTGAGCGCGTTGAAATTCTCATGCACGAGGCCGAGGGCGTCCAAAACCGCGGAGAATTCTACGACGCCGTGGGCGCGCTCCGCGACGTCGGGCAAAACCACATTCTGCAGATGCTCGCCCTTATCGCCATGGAAGATCCCGGAGGGACCGATGCGGGCGCCATACAAAAAGCGCGCGCGGATGTCTTTGAAGCCCTTCAGCCGATCGCGTTACCCTTTGACCCCGATGTTGTCCGACGCGGACAGTACAAAGGATACACAACACACCGCGGGATCCGGCCCGATTCCGACACCGAGACGTATTTTCGCATCACGGCGCATATCGCGAACAAGAGATGGCGCGGCGTCCCGTTTATTCTGGAGAGCGGAAAGAAGATGCACGAGGACAAAACCCGGATACGAATTGTCTTCAAGGAGAATCCATCATGCATAACGCCGGGCGACGGCGCGCAAAAAAATTTATCCGAACGCGGGGGCGCGAGCGCGGAGAATGCCTCAGCCGGAACGCGCCGTCATCAAAATGAACTCATCTTCGGCCTGAAGCCCAAGGAAAACATTTCGATTCTTTTTTGGGCAAAAAAACCCGGATTTCAAAAAGACATTATGCCACGGACGCTCTCGTTTGCGTACGCTGCGGATTCGGACATGGAGAAACTGCCGGAGCCGTATGAACGGATCCTCTACGACTGCATCCGCGGGGACCGGACGCTTTTCGCAAGCACCGCCGAGGTCATGGCCTCGTGGCGTTTCATCACGCCTATTCTCGACGGTTGGCGCAACCTGCCGCTCATAGAGTATGATGCAGGATGGGACGGAACGGAAACGTAAAATGAAAAATAAACTCAACATATGTCACATGAAAGACTACAGTCGGAATCAGTGGAAGAAATGCAACCGTCTGAAAACAGAGAAAACATTTTGACGTCCGCAGATCGCGAACGCCTCGAAACACTATTTGCAGAAATACGCCATCATGACTTCCGCTTCTGCAGCGGTTCTAGAACGCCGGAAATGGTGAGCTTGCGACGTCGCCTACAAGCGGAAGATGGAAAAGCAGTTACATATATTCTCGATAGGTTACGAGAGAACGAAACAAACGAATCTAATCCTGGAGATCGCGGATGGGAACTCTATAAGCACATTGAAACTCTTGCGATTTGTGCAACGCCGCAAGATGCCCAACGACTTGGAGAACTTCTGCTCCACGACGAGGTGGCGTGCGATACGGATCGCACCAATAAGGATCACATTCTTGAGATCTTGCAGCGTGTCGGAATGCCGGAGAATTCCGGACAATTACTCCAGTTCGCGGAAAACACTTTCACAGCCGAATATCCTGAAAACGCCGCAACACGGCTCCGACAATATGACGGCGAATATGCGCTCGAGACATTACTCGCCATTGCCGCGCACCACGAACCAAAGCGCACACGATGCTCTCATCGCCGCAATGGAACGGTTAAATGCGATCATGCGCGCGCACGATCTTACGCCATTTGACTTATCTGATGCCCAATTGAGCCGTTGGCACTAGTCGCTGGAATATAAACGCGACCGTTTCAACCTCATGTTTGAACCGCGCGAAGAAAACGAGGAGCGAGGCGAAGAAAGCCGAGACGACAGCGATGAGACCGACGAATATTATGATATACCGGAAGAGGACTTCGGCTATGAAGCCGCAGTAGATGATAACATTGACCATACCTATAATAGAGGGGAATATCAGGAAACGCGCGATATTGTCGAAACGCGTCTTGCAACCGTCCAACGATTGCGCCATGAGGCGCGCAAAGAAAAATCTCTCCGTGGGGAGCCGGAGGAAAAAGATGATAACAAATTTCTGCGACGGCACTGGCTTGAATATCATGAGGAGAATCCGTCTCCATATGCGCCAACGCTGGGCATTGAAATAGAAATACGCGAACAAAGCGTACGCCCCAAAGACGCGGAGACATGGACCGATACGCAACACTCCCGCTGGCGCTCATCAACACGCGAAAAATATAGTAAGACGGCAAAGCTCGGCGTACCGGCTGGCAATGACAAACTCTGGGAATTCGCGCATAAGCCCGTCCATTACTATCACACACTCTCGCGCGAAGTGCAGGCGTTGATCGAAATGGGTTTGATCCCAATGGATAAAGAAAATGCGGAGGACGATACAATCTCATCATCCAAGAAAGAATGGTGGCCCAAACACCCTCTCCATCTAACTATTGGCGGCATCACTACGCTTCCTGAATCTGTTTCTGAATCTGTCAGCACTCAGGCATACATTCTCTCTCGCGCACTGGAAGCCACGGGATGGAGCACGACCGGATGGCGCCTGCTCCGACCATACAAACGCCGTTCATGGAACATTAAAGGAGCCGCCGGGATCTACGACCGATATGAAGACGAACTCGAACTCGGCCAAACCAAAGGTATTGAATTGCGGACATTGCAATTGCAGAGTTTAACCGGTCTTGACCGCACACTACGGAGCGCATTCCTTTTGGGCGCCGCATTAAAGGCATACCAAGAAGAGGAAATCGCCAAAGAAACAAACAACGTGGTATCGCACCAAACTCCGGAGCGTATCGAATTATCCCAAGCGTGGAACCAGTTTGCAGAGCGCTGCTGCGATATCTTTGGACAATACGGAATCGAGGCGCCACAAAATTGGGATGCATGGGATTACGGACATTTCGATCCCGTCACAGAGCCGACCGCCTTTCAGCCGTTTGCCGCGCTTCTGAATGATGCGCGTGAAAATAAAACAGGCCGCGGCGCGGAATTTGTCCGCGACATGCGAAAATTGGTTATCTCGACCCGCGCCAAAATTGCGCGAATACTTTATCCAAAACCGGAGTAATCCGGCTGTCCTATGACTATCGGATTTATCGGGCTCGGAAAAATGGGAATGGGAATAGTCGAGCGCCTGTGCGAGAAACAGCACACGGTCGTCGCGTTTGATAAAAATGCCGAGGCCATGCGCAACGCCGCAGCGTGCGGCGCCCAAACCCCGGAATCGTTTGAGGCGCTCACTGAAGGGCTTAGGCCGCCGAGAACAATATGGCTCATGCTCCCGCACGGCGTAGTGGATTCCGCTTTGACGGAACTCACGCCGTTCGTCACGCCGGACGATACCATCATTGACGGCGGAAATTCTTTTTATAAGGATTCCATGCGCCGCGCCGACGAACTGAAAAAGCGCGGTATCCATTTTCTTGACGCGGGAGTGAGTGGAGGACCGGCGGGCGCCAAAGACGGCGCCTGCGTCATGATCGGAGGAGAACGTGAAATTTTTGAACGGCTTGAAGATCTCTTTCGCGACCTCGCGGCCCCCGGCGCTTACGCGTATCTGGGCGCGTCGGGCGCCGGACATTTTGCCAAAATGATACATAATGGCATGGAATATGGTATAATGCAATCAATCGCCGAGGGATTTTCAATCCTCAAAAACGCGCCGCTTGATTTTAACCTCATGATGGTCGCAGCGCTTTATAATCGCCGAAGCGTCATCGAATCGCGCCTCATCGGATGGCTCGTCGACGCATATCAAGAATACGGAGCGGATCTCGACCCGGTATCGGCCGGCGTGGAGCAAAGCGGCGAGGGCCTGTGGACTGTTGAAACCGCGAAAGAGCTCGGTATCAACGCGCCGGTCATTGCGGCGTCCGTCGAGTTTCGCAGCCGCTCGCGCGATAACCCGACATATTCAGGAAAAATCCTCACGGCGCTGCGCAACCGATTCGGGGGACACGATATAAAACCATGAAGTATGGGACTGGAATTATGAATTATGGGAATGCATCCAATGGCAACCCCTCACAGGTGTCATTGCGAGCGACCCCGAGTCTGTCGAGGGGGAGCGCGGCAATCCAGGATTTTGGATTGCTTCGTCGGCCTGCGGCAGGCCTCCTCGCAATGACGAGCGGGAGGGAATGCATCCGACGATCTTTTGTTTCCCTCCCATAATACATAATACAAACCCCATAATACTCTTCCAATGTACGATGCCATTAAAAATTTTGCCAAACAGTTTTCATGGACGCCGACAATTGAAAACGCCGCGCGCTTAAAAAAAGCGGATAAATTTATTGTTGCTGGCATGGGCGGGTCCAACCTCGCAACCGGCCTCATCAAGGTCTGGAAGCCGGAAGCAAATATAATCATCCATCGGGACTACGGCCTGCCGCCGACATCGGAAAAAACAGTCGCGGAGCGCCTCATGATCGCAAGCTCCTATTCGGGCGGAACCGAAGAAACAATTGACGCATACCGCGAGGCCGGAGAACGGGGAATCGCGCGCGCGTGCATGTCCGTTGGAGGAAATCTTTTCGAGATGGCTCAAAGGGACGAGACGCCCTATATCCGGTTTCCCGCAACCGGAATCCAGCCGCGCTCCGCTATCGGATACAGTTTCCGCGCTCTCCTCGCTCTCATGGGAGAAAAGAATGCGCTCACCGAGACCGAAGCGCTCGCCACCGACCTCAAGACCGAAATTTACGAAGACAAAGGCAGGGAACTTGCGGCAAAATTCAAGGAGTATATTCCGGTCGTCTATACGTCGGCGAGAAATCATCCGATCGGCTATATATGGAAAATCACGCTCAACGAGACCGGAAAAATACCGGCGTTCTCCAATGTGTTTCCGGAACTCAATCACAATGAGATGACCGGCTTTTCCGTTGCAGACGCGAATAAGCAGCTTTCCGACCGGTTCCGGTTCCTCTTTCTCAGCGACCAGGATGACCACCCGCAGATCACGCGTCGCATGCAGGTTCTCAAGATGCTCTACGAGAGCAGGGGACTCAAAGTGGATTTTGTCGAGATGGCGGGGACATCGCCCGTCCATAAGATTTTTGCGACAATCATCCTCGGCTTCTGGACCGCGTATTACACCGCGCAGCAATACGGCCTTGATGCGGAAGAAGTTCCGATGGTAGAAGAATTTAAGAAGATGATTGCACACTAAAGAATTACTCCTCCCTTAGTAACCCCTCCCATCCGTCATTGCGAGCGACCCCGAGTTGCGAGGGGGCGCGCGGCAATCCATTTCGATCGTCATCGCGAGGAGCAGCAGCGA
>JBBTVI010000048.1:0-6131 GCA_038063315.1 Patescibacteria group bacterium | reverse complement strand
CGGAGAGGGTGGGAGTCGAACCCACACACGACTTTCATCGTGACGGATTAGCAATCCGCTGCCTTCCCGGGGATCGCTTTTTCTTAAATACTCGCGGACTCGTTGTATTTTTGAAGCGATCCCGCGGAAAGATCATCAATCTTTCCGCCCAGTCGGCGCACCTCTCCAAAGGCGGTGCTTTTTGATTTATCCACACCATCGTAGCATTACAAATCCTTGCGGCGCAAGAAGTGTGGTATAATAGTAACGCCTAAAGCCTAGCTGCCTAACGCCTACCCCATGCCTCTTTATCAATACGTTGCGACAAAAAAAGACGGGACAAAAGTCGAGGGCGAACGCGACACCTCCGACGAGCGCGCACTTGCGGCGCTTCTGAAGCAGGAAGAACTGCTTTTGCTTCAGGCCCATGTTGCCGGAGCCAGCGGAGGCGGATCCGCAATGGCGCGGATCAACGAATTCCTGGTGCGTTTTACGCCGGTCAAACTGGTGGACAAAATGGTATTTGCGCGCAATCTCTCTGTGATGATGGCCGCGGGCCTCCCCATCAGCAGGTCACTTGCGGCGCTTCAGGAGCAGGCATCCAACCCGCGCCTGAAAAAAATCATCGGCGACATACATCTCTCGATCGTCAAGGGCAAAAGCATGGCCGAGGCCCTGCAGCAGCATAATGCTGTTTTCGGAGAACTTTTTATCAGCATGGTCAGCGTGGGCGAGACCACGGGCAAACTCCCTTTTATATTGAAGCTGCTCGCCCGGCAAATGAAAAAGGATTACGACGTGCGCCGGCGCGTCAAAGGCGCCATGTTTTATCCGGCGGTCGTGGTCAGCGCGCTTTTTATCATCGGGTTCCTCATGCTGATCTACGTTGTTCCGTCGCTCACGGCCGTGCTTGAGGATCTCGGCGCGGAACTTCCGCTCTCGACGCGCATTGTCATATTCATGGGGCACGCGGCCGAAAAGTACGCCATCTTTATCGCCGCGGGAATCGTCGCATTTGTCGTGCTCTTCTGGCGGGCGCTCAAAACGGAAAAGGGAAAAGAAATATCAAGCGTTGTCATGCTCCGGCTTCCGATCTTCGGGAAGTTGAGCCGTAAATTCAACGTCGCCCGTTTCTGCCGGACCATGACGTATCTTGTTACCGCCGGCGTCCCCATCGTCCGCGCACTCGGCATCAGCGCAAATGTCCTCGGTAATACGCGCTACCGCGCCGCAGTTAACGAAGCCGCAACGCATATCGAAAAGGGCAAAACAATACACGAGACGCTGGACCTCTATCCGAAACTTTTTGATCCTTTGGTGCGCCAGATGATCAGCGTCGGCGAGGAGACGGGCAACATCTCTGATATGTTCCTGCGCCTTGCGGCGTTTTTTGAGGAGGAAATTTCGGCGACGACCAAGAATCTCTCCACCATTATTGAGCCGCTTTTAATGCTCGGAGTCGGCGCCGCGGTCGGCTTTTTCGCGATTTCCATGCTCCAGCCGATCTACGGAAGTTTGGGGAATTTATGAAGCGAAAAACGAAAAGCGTAAAATAAAAACCGAAAACTTAATTAAAATATTCCCCTTTTAGAGACTGTTGAAAAAGTCCACCATCCGTCATTGCGAGCGACCCCGAGTCTGTCGAGGGGGGGCGCGGCAATCCAGGATTTCTGCGTTATGGATTGCTTCGTCGCTGCTGCTCCTCGCAATGACGACTCCCTTTGCATTGCGGAGCCTGTCCCGAGTGAAGCGACCGCGTGCCGCCTAAGCTTTAGCGGTGGCGCAAGGATCGTCTGACTCCTCGCAATGACAATCCGTTTTGCATTTCGCGCTTTCCGTTTTTCGCTTTACGGTTGCACCATCGCCAGTCCCGAACGCAAAATATTGAGTGTGCGGAGAATTGATGGGGATTTTCGCGAACGGATGATAAAGCTCCCATATTGGGCGGTCTGGCCCGTGGATCGGGCGAATACAATATCTGGTCCGCCGCCCGCGAGCGTGATGGATACAATTTCAATGCGCGGGGACAAAATGTGGATTTCATTTGCGGGATTCGCCGAATCGTATGTTATGCCGGGGAAAAGAATCATGCGATCCTGCTCCAGATGCGCGCCGAACTGCGATTTATTGCGCGCAGAGACCGTGCGGTTTCGCGCATCGTCGAGAATGGCGAGCGCCTCTTCCACGCCGGAGGTGACAGCCGTTGTTTCGTTAAATGCATTCAATCCCTGGTAGCCCAAAACAAGGCCGATGAGAATAATACTGAACGCAACGACCATCTCAATGATGGTCAGTCCGGAAGGCGCCCTTCCTCTCCATAGCTGCTTCTGATAATTTTTTATGCCCATTAGTTTAATTTTACCACATCGCGCCACGCCGGGCCATTTCCTCAATTCCCGCGGCTTTGGCCTGGTGGAAGTCGTTGTCGCCATCGGCATTACGGTTATGGTTTTGATCGGCTCCATCACGGCTGCGCGCGTGGCCCTGCGGCGTTCCTCGGAGCAGGTCAATCAGATTCGCGCCACGTTTTTGGTCGAGGAGGGGATAGAGGCGATGAGAGTGCTCCGTGATAACGGTTGGAGCGCCAATATCGCGGGGCTTGCCACAAGCACAAATCTTTATCTGGTTTATGACGGCCTGTCGTGGAGCGCAACGACAACTTTGCAGGCAAATAGCGAAGGCCTTTTTGAGCGGATATTCGTCTTGTCCGATGTTTTCCGCGGAGCAGACGACGACATCACACAGTCGGGGGGCACATGGGATCCGGAGACAAAACTTGCTCGGATGGATGTCTCGTGGCGAGGGAGAAGAGGCACATCTACGGTCAACGCTTCGACATATTTGGCGAATTTATTTGCGGATTAAATTAAGAAACTTTTGAAAAAGTCATTGCGAGGAGCAGCAGCGACGAAGCAATCCAGAAGAAACACTGGATTGCCACGCTTCCCCTCGACAGACTCGGGGTCGCTCGCAATGACATACTGACTATGCGCGATACATTACTGATAAAAACGTTGCCGGGTAAACGCTTTGGCTTCACCCTTCTTGAGGCGATCTTCGTCATTGCGGCCTGCCTTCTCATCGCCGTTGCCGTCGGCGCGCTGATTGCGTTTCTTGCTACTGCGGTGCGCAGCGCGCGTCAGTCAAATGCCCTCGCTCAAAGCGGGGCTCTCGCGGTGGAGCGCCTGACGCGGGAGATTCGTCTTGCGCTGTCCGTTGACCGTGCCGCGAGCGCATTCCGCACATCCCCCGGGGTCCTTGTTCTGAATTCTTTCACGAGCGCAACGGATGCGACACCGATGGTGAAAACCTTTTCGGTCGTCGGCGGCGCGCTGATACTTACGGAAGGCGCGGGAGTTCCTTTGATTTTGACCTCGTCGAGCACTCAGGTTGAAAATTTCGTCCTTTATCCGCCGCCGCCGCCGACTTCAACCGTCTATTATGTGCGGAAAAATTTCAGCGGGTGTTCGGATGCGTCGGACGGCCACACGCCGGCAAGCGCCTGGTGTACCATCGGAAAAGCCGCCGCGGTCATGACCGCGGGCCAGACCGTCTATGTCGGCGCCGGTACGTATCCCGAAACAGTCACGCCGCTCGTCTCCGGCACTGCGGTCGGTCCGGTCTCCTACATTGCCGACGTCGCCGGACGATGGACCGGCGATGCGGGGCCGATCGTCGTTGACGGCGGCGGAACGCGCTGTTATGGCTTTGACGTCTCGGTCGGACAATCGTATCTCGTGATTGACGGTTTTGAGGCGATCAATCAAATTGCCTGTGGCGGCGCAAGCGGTCCCTACACTTTGCGTAACGGCTCCAATAATATCTACCGTAATCTTATCTCGCATAATGCGGCCGAGGACGGCATCATTCTCGGCGGCAGCGCAAATATTTTGGAAAATTGCCTCGTCTATGCCACAGCGGACGAAGGCATAGAGATCGAAAGCGGCGGACATACCATCCGAAGCTGCACGTTCATTGAAGGAGGCGATCCGGAGGTGATTGATAATAACGGACATGTAAATACTTATATTAATAATATTATTGATGGTGGTCTAGACAGCCCCGGCGCTTCGGTTTTTTCGTATAGTGATTGGACCGACGGCGTCCTGGCCGGCGCAGGTAATATCAAGGCAGCGCCGATTTATGTGGCGCCCGCAAGCAATAACTACCACCTGAGTCAGAAACTCGCGGGACAGGGCGTCAACTCGCCGGCGGTTGACAAGGGATCAGACACGGCCGCGAATCTTGGCTTATCAAATCGTGCGACGCGAAGCGATGGCGTTGCGGACAACGGCGTGGTGGATATGGGTTATCACTACATGGCATCAAGCACCGACCTCCTTGAGACGGCGCACTCCGAGTGGCTCCCGTTTTCGTTGACGCTCCGCGCGGGGTCCGGCGCGAAAGCGCGGCGCGCGACATTTAACGGAACGGCTGTGCTGAGAGGGAGTTACTGAACTCTGGCAAATTTTCTTGATGTCTTTTCAGATGCGTTGACGAAGGCGTATGAGGAGGTTTAACCTCGTAAGCCGCTTACGAGGTTAAACCTCCAATGAGCACATGTTTGATAGATGCCCCACCGATGTTCGGGAAATTTGTCAAAGTTCAGTAAAGAGTAAAGCAAATCCGTTTCCTTATTATGGAGAAAAAAATATATTATAATAATGGACAGGCGGTCATCTTACTGAGTCTGTTTTTTCTCTTCATTTCCGGCGCAATCGTCTCGGGAATGATTTTCAGCGCGATCAGCCGCACGCGGATCGCGCGGGAATTTCCGCGATCCAAGCAGAGTTATTTTCTCGGCGAGGCAGGCGCCGAGGATGTGGCTTACCGCATTATGCGGGGTAAGAACTATGACGCGACCGAAGTATTGCAGCTCAATGGTTCGTCCGCGACGATTGCAACAACGGAGAATCTGGCGACTGGTGCAACAGAAATATCAGCCGAGGCAGATGTCGGCTCCAACATCCGTCTTGCGGAAATTCACTTGATTCCGGGAACGAACGCGCTTTTCAGCTACGGCGTGCAGGTCGGCAACGGGGGCCTTGAGATGGAGCAGACCTCGACGGTCAGCGGAAATGTCTATGCCAACGGTACGATTGTTGGCGCAAATAATAATGCGATTAACGGCGATGCGGTCTCGGCCGAGGCAACGGGCCTGATTGATAACGTCAATATCGCCGGGGATGCATACGCCCACACATTAATTAAATCCGATATTGATGAAAAAGCGTATTATCAGAGTATTGACGGGGCGACAAAAGTGGGTGGGGCGGCCTGCCCCAATCCGAACTGTTTTCCCGGCAGTCCGGACCAGCCGAATGAGCCGTTTCCGATCTCAGACGCCAAATTGGACGAATGGGAACAGCTTGCGGCAACCACGGTTATTTCGAGTCCGTGCCCTTATAAAATTACTTCCGCGCAAAGCATCGGACCCGCAAAGATCACCTGCGATGTTGAGATCAAGGGAAATTTCACGGTCACACTGACGGGGGCATTATGGATCACCGGGAATCTGACGACAAAGAATAATCCGATCATCCGGATTGATCCGTCGTTCGGTAAAAAAAGTTTGGCGATTATTGTTCATGATCCCGCAAATGAATTGACGTCAAGCAAGGTGGATTTTCAAAACAGCTTGGTTTTTGAGGATTCGGGCACGCCCGGCTCATATATTTTTGTCGCCTCGCGCAACCGCAGCAGTGAGGCCGGAGGAGCCGAAGTTGCGATTATGGTTGGGCAGTCGGCCTCGGGTGCGCTTCTTGTCTATGCGCCCCATGGTGAAATCGCGCTACACCAAAGTACGGCTCTCAAAGAGGTGACCGGCTATAAAATCCATTTGCGTAACAGCACGACCGTTACATATGAGTCCGGACTCGCCAGCATGTTGTTCGATTTTGATCCGTCCGGCTCCTACGAAATTCAGCGCTGGTGGGAGGATGAATGAAAGGATGAATGTTGTCATTGCGAGGAGTCAAACGATCCTTCGCGGAGTTTATCCTGAGCGCAGTCGAAGGGCTCGGGACAGGCTCCGCAATCCAGGGTGGAGTCGTCATTGCGAGGAGTCCTGCCGCAGGACGACGAAGCAATCCAGCATTTCTGCCTTTATGGATTGCTTCGTCGCTGCTACTCCTCGCAATGACAATCGAAAT
>JBBTVI010000047.1:0-19431 GCA_038063315.1 Patescibacteria group bacterium | reverse complement strand
GCGGGACGACGAAGCAATCCAGGGAAATCCTGGATTGCCGCGCGCCCCCTCGCAGCTCGGGGTCGCTCGCAATGACGTGTCTGATTTATGAATGGTGATAGAACAAAACCGGCGCAACCGCCGGTTTTGTTCTACAATAAACATAATGACCCTTTTCATCCGCGTAGTTGGTATGATGGGCGCGACAATCCTGGGGGTTCTCTTTCTTTTCTTTGGAAGCAGTGGGTCGCGAGAAAGCGATATGACAGAAACCCGGAGAGCGCCATCGCCGCTAGCGGTCGAACAACCAATTGGGCGCGATTCGGGTCGTGCGCTGGCAGCGGTCTGGTTCAAGGAGGCGCGCGAGAAGACGGCTTCTCCTCCTCCTGCGGCTGCAAGCGGTCCGGTTGCATCTTCGGGAATTGTTTCCGCGCCCGGGGCCCCGCTGTTGTCCGAATCCGTGGGTCCGCCGCGGCCTGAATCCGTCAAAGAATCATTTGCTGCACCCGATGTTTTATTGTTAACTTCGTCTTCATCCCTGAAGAATTTTATAGGAAAATCAGAGAAAGTCGAAGCGCCCGTTATTGCCGTTTTATCGTCATCCACGGAGCCTTCGGTTTCTTCATCCATTGACGAGGAGGTGATCCTCCACGCTGTGGTGAAAATCGAGTGTCTGCGTTCCGGCGGCCTTGGCAAATATGTCGGTTCCGGATTCGCGCTGGAGCGCGGCGTGATCGTGACCGCGGGACATCTTGTCATGTTTTCCGCAGAGCCGACATGCAGCGTGATTTTTCCCGAAAGGCAGAGGCCGATCTATTATTTGAAGGCGGCGATCCGGAACCGCGATGATATCAGAAAAAGGCACGACGGCGATGGGGTTGATTTTGCATTTCTCGATCTTCCGGCGCCGGAAAATTATCCGGACGCCCTGGCGATCTTTGCCGAATATCCGGCGGTGCCGTATCCGATCTGCCGAACAGCGGGCGCAATCGGAGATCGGCTGTTTCATTTCGGATACCCGTCAAATTTTGCGGGTAACAGCCATCTTGAAAAGACCGAGGGGGAGCTTGCCGCATTTGCTGATATTGAGGGCGTGGGGGAGCAATTGTCTTTGGACCAGACGCACGCATACCGGACGCCGCAGCTGGCGTTTACCGATGATGAAACGCGCCCGCATCCGTATACGGTGAGCCGCGTTGCATCTTTTTACGGCGATTCCGGAGGACTTGCGCTGAATGCGGATCGGGAGTGTATCATCGGGCCGCACCGCGCGGCGACCATCGGCGGGAGCGCCGGAGAAAACTACGCGCTCTTTTTTACACTCGGCTGGAATACTGCTGCAAAGAATGGGGAGTGAATTGATGAGAGCGGTCATGGTTCCTCGGAACTTCAGAACGACGGATTGGAGTAAAGCATACAAGTATTCAAGAGTGATCTCATGCCATGTGGAAGTAGTGAATGCCGATTTAGGAAAATAACACGATTGAATTTGAAGGGGTTACACGGATTGACGTAACTCAGCAATCAAAGCTTCCCAAAGATCAAAATACTTTTTGATCGTTAGTTTTTCTGTTCCCTGCATTTGGTATGCGACATCAGGGATGTCGCGATTTATCATTTGCGGTACACCATCTGTACCGTCTACGTCTAAATGTAGATATGTATATTGATTTTTAGAGGCGACGTGTTTGCATACTATAGGACATAACTTTTCCATAAGCAATCTTACTTTTCCTGACAAAAAAATATTAGAACGAAGATTTATGTCATTGAATAAGTCCCAAATACTTCGGTCAAAATAAACCATTTCATCTTTTATCATCAGCAGTTGATCTCTATAGAAGTTTTCTCGATCAACAAAAATATCGTTGAGATATATCTGATGATGTGAGCCATTTTTTGAACAAACCAAAAATCTCAATTGTTGAATATAGATTAATAAATCTTTTGCTTGTTTATATCTGTCTCTGCCTCGAATTTCTTTTTTCCAAACAGACAACGCTAACCCGGCGAAGATAACCAAAATCAGTTGGAGTATGGTATCAATAATTTTTAAAAGAGTATCGGGGTTCATATTGTATAGACTCGCAAAATAAAATGGCGTATCCAGCAGGATAAATCTTTTTTTTCGCTGTCACCCCCGCGGAGGCGGGGGTCCAGGTTCTGTTTTATTACACAAAAAGAAATCTGGATTCCCGCCTGCGCGGGAATGACAGAACAAGAAGGAACTTTTTGTTTTCAGGACGAGCGCATCTTTAGCGTAGAAGCTGGGCGACGCACGCCGTTGCCCTTTGAGAAAATATACTGGTCGGGACGCCGGGAATCGAACCCGGTCTACACGCACCCGAAGCGTGTGTACTACCGGTATACTACGTCCCGAATTAACGATCTCTCCCCTCCTTAAGGAGGACCCACCACCCCAACCCCTCCTTTGAAAGGAGGGGAAAGGGGAGGTTTACTATTTCACATAATATTTCTGTTTGATTCGTCCGATTCGTTCGTCTTCGATCATCTCGACTTTCTCTTCGGCGGCGCGGGCCATGCGTTCCAGTTCTTCATCCGAAAGAGTACCAATTTCTCGAACGCGCCGCAAGAGCGCGTCGCGCGTATTGGCGGACGGGTCGTCAATCGTCTCCTGAAGGAGCACTTCAATGATGCGACCGATGCGTTGCCCGGGTCCGATATCCAACGTCGCCATGATGTCGTCGCCATTGATAGTAAGCATCTTTGGGCCGGGCGCTTCTTCTTCGCGGAGAATTTTCTCGACGCGAAATTGGAAATGGCGCAGCCGGTAGGGAACGGCCTTGGGAACTCCCATGCCCATGCGGTCGCAGATGCGAAGCTTGACGAGGTCCGGCATATTCCCGGCGCCGACACGGCGGATTAGGCGCCGGATGGAGGAGTCGGTGGTGACGACATCGTCGCGATCCATGTCGTATTTGAAAAGATGCCAGCGGATGAGGAGCGCGATTTTCTCGGTTTGTTCGCGCGACGCGCGGAGGCGCGCGAGCGCCCGGTTTGTCATTTTCCCGCCGACGACGTCGTGTCCGTAAAACGTCCATTCGTTGTTTTTCATCGGTCCTTTTGTGCGGGGCTTGCCGACATCATGAAGTAATGCGGCGATTCGGACATCCAGCGGAAAATTATGCGTCGCGCCGTATTCAAGCGCCTTGAGATTATGTTCCCAGATCGTAAAAATTTTCGGGCGGTTCTCGACACCGATGCCTTCTTCAAGCTCCGGAAGAATATATTTGAGCGCGCCGAGATCGTGGAGCAGTTCAACGCCCTGGCGCGCGCGGGTGGAGGAGAGAATTTTGTACAGTTCATCGCGGATGCGCTCTTTTGCAATGAATTCAAGGAGGCCGGCATTTTCACAAATCGCCGTGCGCGTTTTTTCCTCAATGATAAAATCCAGCTCCGCGGCAAAACGGACGGCCCGGATCATACGCAGCGCATCTTCGGCAAAGCGCTCCGCCGGATCGCCGACGCAGCGGATGAGTTTTTGCCGTAGGTCGTTTTGTCCGTCAAAAGGATCGATGAGGATATAACCGGGGATTGGTGGATTAGGGATTGGGGATGCGGGTATAGAGGATGGGGGAATTGCCATGGCCATCGCTTCGACTCCGCTTCCTTCGACTTCGCTCAGGGCAAGTGCGTTGATCGTAAAATCGCGGCGCGCGAGATCCTCTTCCAACGTCTCGGCAAATGCCACGGTGTCCGGATGGCGTTTGTCCGTATATTTTCCTTCCCTGCGGAATGTCGTGATTTCCACCTCGGCGAGTTCCGGCACCGAGGATCCGGTGCGGACGGTAACGGTGAGAAAGGCGTTTTCGTAAAAACTTTCCGGAAAAAGAGCCACAATCTCCTCCGGTTTTGCGGATGTTGCAACATCCCAGTCCTTGGGTTCGGCTCCGCGCAAAATGTCGCGCACGCATCCGCCGACGATATAGGACTTGTGCCCGGCTTTTACGAGTCGATTAATCACTGCGGCGATTTCATCGGGAATTGTCAGAGTATTTGATTGCATGCGCCTATCATAGCGGGAATGTGGCGATTTGACAAGAAAAATTGGATGTGATATGTTTAAGCAGTGTTTTGGTATCGAATCGTAGTCGTCAAAAAGGAGACACAATGGCTCTGCATGGCGCTTTGGCGCAGCGTGCGGGGCTTTTTTATTTGCGTCTTTGTTGCTGTCGCGGTACAGTTTCGTCAGACGGTCGTCATGTTGCCCTCGTGGTGAGACGGATATCATGACAGGCGGAGTTTATCCTGCTTAAAACGTGCCCGTAGCTCAACTGGATAGAGCGGCGGTCTTCGGAACCGCAGGTTGCGGGTTCAAGTCCTGCCGGGCACGTTTTGTGCGGGAGACCTGTTATTGGATTCGGTTTTGTTTTTCCCGCCCGTAGCTCAATTGGTAGAGCAGGGGCCTCTTAAGCCCAAGGTTGCAGGATCGTAGCCTGCCGGGCGGATCGAAAGGTGGGGGGTGAAAATCCTGGCGGGCGGATATGCGTCATTTCTTTTTATCCGATTTTTGGATACAGTGGAGGGAAGAACTGCTCATACGCCTTCATCAACGCATCTGAAAAGACATGGGAAAATTTGCCAAAGTTCATAACATGAATCAATCTCAGGACTCTTTGGAGACAAAAAAAGATAAAACCACGATTCGCGCGGAGATTCGGGCGCGGACCGTCGGGTACATCCTGACCGCTCTCGGATTGGTGGCGGGTCTTGCGTGGAACGATGCGATCGCGGCCGCGATCCAACATTTTTTTCCGCTTGGGCGCGATACTGTTGTCGCAAAATCGGGCTACGCGGCAATTATCACGATTGTGGTTGTCGCGGTGAGCGTGGCGATTGCGAAGTGGATCGAGGGAAAGAAGAGTCAGGATTAAAATCGCTTAATATGTGTCATTGCGAGGAGTCAGACGACGAAGCAATCCAGAAAAATCCCTGGATTGCCGCGCTCCCACCTCGAAGCTCGGGGTCGCTCGCAATGACGGTTGTGTGTGGGTGTACTCATTGCTCTCTATTTTTTACTCTACTTACCCATGCGTATTGTCGCGGATTTTCACATTCATTCGCCGTACTCGCGCGCCGTCTCCAAAGAGATGACGCTTGAAAATCTCGATCTGTGGGCCGGAAAAAAGGGCATCACGGTTATGGGGACCGGCGATTTCACGCATCCGGCCTGGATCAGGGAGATCAAGGAGAAATTGGCGCCTGCGGAGCAGGGACTTTTTGTCCTTAAGAATCGGGAATCGTGCGCGAGCGCCAATGCCACGCGTTTTGTTTTGACGGTTGAGATATCGAGTATCTATTCCAAAAATAGCAGGACGCGGCGCGTCCATAATCTCATTTTCGTCCCGACGGTTGAGGCGGCGGAAAAAATTAACGCCCAGCTCAATCTGCGCGGCAATATCAAATCCGACGGCCGGCCGATCCTCGGCCTTGATTGCGTGGAGCTTGCCAATATTGTTTTTAATGTCGCGCCCGACGCGGTGATCGTCCCCGCGCACGCATGGACCCCCTGGTTCAGTATTTTCGGATCCATGTCCGGGTTTGATTCCATTGAGGAGTGCTTTGAAAAATTCGCCCCGCAGATTTTTGCGATCGAGACCGGACTTTCGAGCGACCCCGCGATGAACTGGCGCTGCGCGTTTTTGGACAATATCGCGCTGATTTCCAATTCGGACAGCCATTCGCTGCAGCGGATTAGCCGCGAGGCCAATGTTTTTGAAACGGAACTGTCTTATGATGCGATCATAGCCGCGCTCAAATCGCGCGACCCGACAAAATTTCTCAAGACGCTCGAATTTTTCCCCGAGGAGGGGAAATATCATTATGACGGCCATCGGCTATGCAATTTCTCTTCGGCACCGGAGGAAACGAAACGGCTCAACGGGATATGTCCGAAATGCGGAAAAAAAGTGACGGTGGGCGTTCTGTATCGCGTGGAGGCGCTCTCGAGTCGTCCTGCCGGAGAAAAACCGGCCGGGGCTATCCCGTACCAAAATATGGTTCCGCTCGACGAGATCATCGCGGAATCGTTCGGCGTGGGCACCGCATCCAAACGCGTCAAGGACGAGTATCATTCTTTAGTTGGGCATATCGGGACCGAGCTTGCGGTTTTGTACGACGCGCCGCGTGACGCGTTGGAGCGCGCGACTGTTGCGGAGGTCGCGGAAGGAATCATGCGCGTCCGCGAAGGCCGCGTAGAGATTGAGCCGGGATACGACGGCGAGTACGGCAAGATCAGGATTTTCCGCGAGGACGAACAAAAAATACCCACGCGCCAGACCTCCCTTTTCGGGTGACAATTCATTTGTCTGCGGTCTTTTTTTCTGCTACGCTGACGGTGTATGTACGCCGTTTTTTTATTGCTTGTAACGCTTTTTTTGCCTTTTTTTGCGCAGGCGGCTGTTGTGATTAATGAGGTCGCGTGGATGGGGATGGCGCCGCGCGAGGGGGAATCAATTCAGGCCGCGGCGAATAACGAGTGGATTGAAATCGCCAATACCGGCGGGGAAGAGGTTCTACTCGAGGGCTGGCGGCTGATTGCCGAAGACGGACGGCCGGACATTACTCTTTCCGGCGCATTGCCCGGTGGCGGCTATTTTTTGCTGGAACGCGGAAGCGACGAGATTGTTCCGTCTGTTACGGGAGATGTTATTTATGCGTTTAAGGATAATGCGCTTGCAAACACGGGCGAGCGTTTGATTCTCAAAGACGCGTCCGGCCTTGTCCGCGATTTGGTGGATGCGGGTTCGGGATGGCCCGCGGGGGACAATACGACAAAAGAGACCATGCAGCGCGCGGGCAATTCCTGGATCACGGCATCTCTGACGCCGCGCGCGCCGACTGTTTCGTCGGCGGCTCCGCCTTCAAGTCCGCCGCCCCCACCGCAGTCAGGCGGCGGCACCGTATCGCCTCCTCCCGCGGATGGGGAGGCGGAGTCTCCTCCGGCAGCCCAGCAGCCCGCGATCCATGCTGATGCGGGAGAAAACCGCACCGTGCCCGTCGGTTCCACGATTGAGTTGACGGGTACCGCCACCGGCCTTCGGGGAGAGCCGCTTGAGACAGCGCGCTTTTGGTGGAATTTCGGAGATGGAGATACGCGCGAAGGCCGCGTGGTTCAGCACATCTACCGCGTGCCGGGTACGTATGTCGCGGGCCTCCACGTCTCTTCCGGCGAATACTCTGCGTCGGACTATGCCAACATTGCGGTTGTTCCGAATCCTGTTTTTGTTAAAGGTGCGACGGCAGGAGAGAATGGTTTTATTGAACTGCAAAACGATTTTGCCGGTCCGCTCGACATTGGCGGATGGATTCTGGAAGACGGAGAGGCCCGCGCGTTTATAATCCCGTCCAAGACGAAAATCGGCGCCGGGTCCAGCGCGGCATTTGCCAATTCCGTGACAGGGCTTCTTCGTTCTTCCTCTTCTGCAGCCGTTGTTGTGCGTTATTCGAACAGGACCATCGCAATTAATTATCTGCCGGCAATCACGTCCGGTGAATCCGTCGCACCGACTTTGGTTGCGACATCGGTCGCGCCGGAAATCGTATTGGATGCAGCAACGTCATCGCGCGCCGTCGCGAATGCATTGGGATCGAAAGCAGAGGAGCCCGTGCCTGCCGCGAGGTCTCGCGGGAATAACAAAGCGATCAGTGCGGTTGAATTGCCATCAACGGAAACACAGGGCAACAGCCGCGATATTGCTAATACGCAGACCGCGTCATCCGTTGAAATTTTGGCCTCGGCGTCTGTCGCGGACGGATTGACTTCGACGACATTTTTTCTGCTTGCGACGGGACTCAGTGTATTGGCGGCGATAGGATTTTTGATGGCGCGGTCATTCGCAGGCCGGTGAGCGTTTTTTGCCATATTAAAACAAAATATCCCTTTTTTTCTGTCATTCCCGCGAAAGCGGGAATCCAGGTTTTTCCTCTTCCAATTAAGACAGAACCTGGGCCCCCGCCTCCGCGGGGGTGACAACTGGAAAAAATGTTTATTGCCAAACATGTCCAAACCGCAAATAATCGCTTTCACCACGTCCTATCACCCGTTTATCGGGGGGGCGGAGATTGCGGTACAGGAAGTCAGCCGGCGCCTCGGCGCGGACTTTGAATTTGTCGTTCTCACCGCGCGGATGCGCCGCGACATTGCGCGGCGCGAAAAACGTCCGGAAGCAAGAGTTATCCGCCTTGGATTCGGCGCGGAATTGGATAAATGGCTGCTGCCCCTTCTGGGATTTTTTTGGTTTTTTTTGCGGCGGCCCAACGCGATTCTTTGGGGCGTGGATATCGGGCAGGGAGCGCTTACCGGGGCGTTGATAAAGTTCTTTTTCCGGAGGCATCCGTTTGTTTTGACAATACAATATGGCGGCGGACCTGATGAATTGCGCCGTGGCCGGGGCGGGTTTATCGCGGCTGGGCTTCGCTTTATGCTCGGCCGCGCGGATTCGGTGACGGCGATCTCGACGCATCTTGCCGCGGTGGCGCGGCAGTACGGGTATAAAAAAGATATTGCAGTGATTCCGAACGGAGTTGATGCGGAACAATTTGCTGTTGGCATTCCCCATTCTTTATCTCCCACCCCCCATGCCACCACGATCATTACTGTCTCGCGGCTTGTCCATAAAAACGGAATTGATATTTTGATTGACGCGGTCGCGGAAGTGAAAAAATCAATTCCGGATATCCAATGCGTGATTATCGGCGACGGACCGGAGCGCGGTAATCTCGAGCGACGAGCTGCGAGCGACGAGATACGAGATCATGTCAGATTTGTGGGAGTGATTCCGTATGAGCAGATTCCGCAATACCTTCACGAAGCGGATGTGTTCGTCCGCCCGTCGCGTTCCGAGGGCATGGGGAATGTTTTTGTCGAGGCGCTTGCGGCCGGACTCCCGATTATCGGGACGCCCGTGGGCGGAATTGTTGATATTATCGAGGACGGGAAAACCGGACTTTTTGTTCGCCCAGACGATTCGCATGATCTTGCGGAAAAAATCATCCGTCTGTTCAACGATCCGCAGCTTCAGCAGACAATCGTCGAGAACGGGCAAAAAATGGTTAAACAGAGGTTTGAATGGAACAACATCGCAGTGGAGTATCGCGCGGTTTTTAAGGAAGGCCCATCTCCCTCGCCCCTCCTTAGAAAGGAGGACCCACTTCCTCCGTCCATCCTGAGAAAGGAAGAACCACCTCCCCTTTCCCCTCCTTGGAAAGGAGGGGTGGGGGAGGTTGATGCGACGCAGCGCATCCGTCTTTTGATCGCAACCCCACTATATCCTCCGGATATTGGTGGGCCTGCGACGTACACAAAAATCTTGGAGGAGGAACTGCCCGGCGACGGCGTTACGGTCGCCGTTGCAAAATTCGACGCAGTGCGGTGGCTTCCGAAAATCATCCGCCATATTGCGTATTTCTTTCTTGTTCTCTGGAAAGGACGCCGGGCGGACATTATTTTCGCTCAGGATCCGGTGAGCGTCGGCTTGCCCGCGTATCTTGCGGCAAAGATTCTGGGCAAGATTTTTCTCCTCAAAGTCGTTGGCGATTATGCGTGGGAGCAATGGCAGATAAGCCGGAAGGGCCAAAGCATGCGGCGGTTTATCAATGTCGAAGAGTTCCAAAAGGGACAGTACGACCGTATCACCAAATTGCGACGCGATATTGAGCACTGGATCGCGCGCCGGGCGAAAATGGTTATTGTTCCAAGCCAGTATCTCAAGGGTATGGTCCTCGAGTGGGGGACACCGGAGGAGAAAATTAAGGTGATCCATAACGCGTTTGATCTGCCGGAGGGTTTGCCGCCCAAAGAGGACGCGCGCGTGCGTCTCGATCTCTCAGGTCATGTCGTTGTATCTGTGGGGCGTTTGGTTCCGTGGAAGGGATTTGATGTTTTGATTTCTTCCATACCTGATCTTATCGCGCGTTTTTCGGATCTCCGGCTTGTCATTATCGGGTCCGGGCCGGAAGAGGCGCGGCTTCGCGCGCTTGCCTCATCTTTGGGCATCAATGACTCGGTCGAATTCAAGGGGCAAATCGCGCACGCGGAGACGCTGATGTATCTACGCGCGGCCGACGTCTTTGTTCTCAATACTGGTTATGAGGGTTTGCCGCATACTATTTTGGAGGCCATTGCCGTAGGGGTTCCGATTGCGACAACGCCCGTCGGCGGCAACAAAGAAATTATCACGCATAATATCCACGGTCTTTTGTTCGGCTACAACGACCCCGCGGGTCTGACCGAGGCCATCGGGCGTCTTCTTTCGGACCGCGCGCTGGGCGCGCGTCTTGCGAACAGCGCAGCCGAGTTGCTGGAGCGTTTCAGCCGTAAGCGGATGATTGAGGAGACGGCGGAGTTTTTACGAAGCTAAGCTTCGTAAATGCAATTTCAGAAAATCCCTCCAACCTCCCTTTTTCAAAGGGAGGAAAAAATCTTCCCCCTTTGAAAAAGGGGGACTGAGGGGGATTTTCATGTCGCTATGAAAGTCCTGATGTTAAGCAGCGATCCGAATATTTTGGTTGAGGGCACTGAAGCGCATGAACGCATGCGTTGGTATGGGACGACGTTTGACGAATTGCATATTGCGGTTCTTACGAAGCTAAGCTTCGTAAGCCAAAAAACTTCTTACGAAGTTAAGCTTCGTAAGAAGTTAATTTTGTATCCCGTGGCGGCGCGATGGAGGATCGTGGGATTTTGTCGTCTCTATCGGATGATGCGTCGCGTTGTACCCGTAGCGCGTCCTGATGTCATCACCGCACAGGGGCCGGATGAGATCGGACTTATCGGCTATCTCGTCGCGCGGCGATTCCGTATCCCGTTGCAACTTCAAATCCATACGGATATTTTTAGTAAGTTCTACCGCCGCGTCTCTTTGAAAGAGTTTCTCCGATATTGGATCGCGATTTTTTTAATTCCGCGCGCGGATTGTATGCGCGTTGTTTCGGAGCGGATTAAACAGTCGCTTTGGGAGTACGGAGTACGGAGTACGGAGTATGGAGTGACGGTGTTGCCGGTTTATACAGATGTGGGGCGCTTTCGCGAGGCGCCGCGTGATCCGGCGATTGATCAGCGATTTCACGACTATGCGTTCAAAATAATCGCCGTGGGGCGATTCATGGACAAGGAGAAAAATTTTTCTATGTTGATAGGCGCCATGGAGGAATTCGTCAAAATCGCGCCGCGCGTCATTTTAGTTATTGTGGGGGATGGACCGGACAAAAAGAATTATGAATTACGAATTATGAATTATGGGTTAAAGGAAAACATCATTATCGAGTCATGGCGCAACGATCTGCCGTCGTTTTACAAATCCTTTGATTTGTATGTGATGACGTCGAATTACGAAGGATGGGGGAGGACGGTGATAGAGGCGATGGCCGCGGGGCTCCCTGTTGTGATGACCGATGTCGGTCTTGCGGGAGAGGTCGTTAAAAACGGAGAGAACGGGGTTGTTGTTCCGGTTGGAAATAAGGAGGCGCTTTGTACGGCGTTGACTGCAATATACCGGGACAAAGAAAAGCGCGCGCGTTATTCCGAGGCGGGGCGGGAAACAGTTATTCGGTTGTCGTTGACGCGGGATGACTATTTGAAGCGCTACGCGGAGGCGCTGGATCAATGCGGTGGTAAGTGAAAAGTGAAAGATGGTGGCTAAAGATCAAAAATATTTTTTAGTGAATCGCATAACCGAACGCGCCAAATCCGGACTTAATTTTTTATACGAAGTTCTTACGACAATTCATACTGGCGGGACCGATGCCGCTTTTTCAAGATCGTGCTATATTCTATTTTCTTACAATTTTGAACTGATTTTAAAATCTTGGATAATACTGAATAGAAATGAAACTGTGAAAATGGATTTGTTAAGAGGGTTGAGCTCGCATGATTTGGAAAAGTTGTCTAAAGAAATTCCTGAAAATAAATTGGTGGATATCGATATCGAGAGTATTAAGAAAAAGGAAGATAATGGATTTATAGAATATGCGGTTAAAATGGTTGATGATAGAGAAATCGTTGTGCAAGATTTGGTTGACGTTCGATACGATTTTGTTAAAGATAATCTGCGTGGGACTGATCGAAATGAAGGCAATAGAATGCGGGAAGAAGTTGATCTTCTTTTGCGCATAGTTAAAAAAATAATCGAAAAATCTACAACCGCAAAAAGGCTGATATGAGTATATGTGTTGGTGGGTTATCAGTATTAATGACATGATCCACTCTCTCCTTTTCATCACGCAGAAAATCCACTCTAAAGATGACGACCTTGCGTTTGTGATCCTGTGGATCCGCGAGTTCATCCGGCAGGGGATAGAGGTGCGCGTGATCTGCCTTGAGCGCGGCGATTTTGACGATTCGTTTCCGGTCTATTCTCTCGGCAAAGAAAAGGGATACGGGACAGTGCGCCGCGCCGCACGATTTTTGCGTTTCATCTTTACCCTGAAATACGACACAGTGTTTGTGCACATGAATCCGGAGTATTTCACGCTCGGCGGGTGGTATTGGTGGATAAAAAGAACTCCGTCGTATTTGTGGTATACGCATTATAAAATGCATGTGCATTTGCGTCTCGCCGCGTTTTTTTCCAAAAGAATGTTTGCGGCAACCGCGCAGAGTTTGCCGCAGTATAATAAAAGTCCGAAGAAGGTCATCGTCGGACACGGGATTGACATCGGATACTGGATATCCGGCCGAGAAGGCGGCGCGCCGCAAAACCCCAATCCTTGCGCGTTCGTCTCCATTCACCGCATTTGCCGTTCCAAGCGGGCCGAGATCGGAATTGCCGCGCTCAAGTATCTTCCGGAAAATTATACGCTCACAATATACGGGAGGGATGTGGAGAAGGACTATGCGGAGGAGTTATGCGCATTGGTGAAAAAAGAACAGCTGGAGAAGCGCATGCGATTTGTCGGATCCGTTCCGATGGGGGAACTGCGCGCGGTCTATCCGCAGTATCGCGTGATGGTCAATATGGCGTCCGAGACCATTGATAAGACCATGCTTGAGGGGATGCTCTTCGGCGTGTATCCGGTAACGACGAAGGGGAATTCAAAAGCCATCGGACTTCCGGTCTGGCCTGAAGATGACAAGCCGGAGACCGTCGCGCGGTTTATCCTGGATGGCGCGTGGCAGCGCTACGATGCTTCGTTCCTTAGGCGCATTGTCATCGAACGGCACAGTTTATCCGCGCTCGTCGAGAAAATGGCAAAATATATAAAACGCGGAATATGAAAAAACATCGGATTGCGCTCATAGGCGGCGCGCGGCCGAATTTTATGAAACTCGCGCCGCTTGCGGCTGCGCTCAAAAAGGAGCGTTTGCCTTTTTTTATTGTCAATACCGGCCAGCATTTTGATACGGCCATGGCCGGGCAATTTTTCGATGAATTCGGACTCAAGCCCGATTATTCTCTCAAGCCGTCCCGCGCATCAGTTCTCCGGCAGATGGCGGATATTATACTCGGGTGCGAAAAAGTTTTTATGCGCGTACGGCCCGCAGTGGTCGTTGTCGTCGGGGACGTCAACTCCACTCTTTGCGGGGCCATCGCGGCGAGTAAACTTGGGATTCCGGTGGCGCATGTCGAGGCGGGTCTTCGGTCGCGGAATTCCGCAATGCCGGAGGAGACGAATCGGATTCTGACGGATCATATCTCGGACCTTCTTTTTGCGACCGAAGAGAGCGGAATGAAAAATCTTGCGGCCGAAGGCCTCCGCGCGCGCAGCAGATTTGTCGGGAACATCATGATTGATACGCTCGCGGCGATTCTTCCGGACGTCCCCGTTTCAAACGACAAGTTTTTTTTCACAACGCTTCACCGCGCGGAAAACGTGGACGAAAAAGACGTTTTCACGCACATTCTGGATGCGCTTGAAGAAATCGCCAAAGACGCGCCGATCTATCTTCCTTTGCATCCGCGGACAAAAAAAATGGCCGCCGCATTCGGTTTTGAGAAACGCCTTAAGCGGATTTTTACATTGCTTCCGCCGCTCTCTTACCGCGAGACGATTTTTTACGAAAAAAATGCGCGCCTCATTCTGACGGATTCCGGCGGCATCCAGGAAGAAGCAAGTTTTCTCGGGGTCTCATGCCTTACGCTCCGGACAGAAACGGAGCGGCCGATAACCGTAACGCGCGGGACAAATACGGTGGCGGGCGTTACCAAGGACTCGATCCTCGCAGCGTACCGCCGCGTTTCTTTCCGAAGAAAAAAATGCCGCATCCCGCTGTGGGAAGGGAAAGCGGCGGAACGGATTGTACGAATTATCAAGAAGTTTTTGGCATGAGATCGGGTGCGGTGGCGAGTGGGATCGGATTCTTGCAAACTCGCCACTTTTTGATTATACTGGCCATACGTTCAGAGTCGCTCTTTGACAAAGGAGGAAGCCTATGATTGATCAATATGCGGTTCTCGCGCATTACTACGATGCGTTGGTATCCACACGCAATACAGATGCAGTGCGCGGAGATAAGAAATTCTACGTCGAGGAAGCAATCGCGAGCGGTGGACCGGTATTGGAGTTCGGAGCCGGCACGCTTCGTATGAGCCTTGCGATTGGCAAAGTCGGTATTCGCGTTATTGCCGTAGATAACTCTCCGGCAATGATTGAAATTGCCGTAAAGAAACGCGCAAGGCACGCGCAAGAAATACGGAAACTCATTGAGATCACTCAAGGGGATATGCGCAATTTCTCGGTTTTCGAGAAGGTTCCGTTGGCGCTTATCCCGTTTCGCGCCTTCCAGAACCTTTTGACACCAAACGATCAACGACGGTGTCTGGAGAATGCCTTTAGGAATCTTTTGCCATCCGGCAAACTCATATTTGATATCTTTGATCCGCGCCTTGAGGTTCTCGCGCCAAGTCCCAACGACGCCTTCGGTGTTGCGCCACGCTTTCTCTGTGCCTTTACGAATCCAGAAAACAGCAATACCGTTTCCGTTTCGCTCATACGCACTTCTGTGGATCACCTTCAGCAGATTTTTACAGAGCAATGGATTTTTGATGAGTTGAGTTTCGACGGAACATTGAAACGTGTGCAACAAGAACTGCGTTTGCGTTGGAGCTATCGGTATGAAATACAGTACCTCCTTCTGCTGTGCGGTTTCCGTCCCCTCGATCTCTTCGGTAATTTCTCGCGAGGCCAATTCTGTTACGGCGAACATCAAATTTGGGTGGCCGAAAAACCCCGATAGTTTCCTTATTGAACAATAGGAGACAACCATATGCGACGGCATTCCGAGGAGTGTCCGGTTACGGTATATTGGGCCACGCTCCTTGACAATGTAGTAGCGGGCTACAATGCGAAGACCCGTTGCTTCAGTAAAGAAGCGCTGCCGTTCTTGAAATTTCAGGACCGATGTTTCTTCGTAAAAAAGGAAGAGCTGCCCCTTGGCATCGCAAAAGCGAAGCATATCGCATATGGCGTTACGAAGCACCCCGCAAGAGTACCGACGCTCTGCGTACTCGAGGCCCAATTTCTTCCGGAGGAGCTCTTTCAAAATAATGAAGATGGGTTTGGAGTGTATCGAAAAGGAAATGAGTTTCCCGTCTCGCAGCTTTTTCTTCTCATCAACGACGAGATTGAGCCGTTCTCCGAAGAAGCGTTGCGTGCATTGCAACAAAAGGAGCAGATATGACGAATGTTCATGAATCGTTGCGGCCCGTCACGGCATCAGTGCTGCCTATCGCCGTAGGGTGCGACGCAAAATGCCCATTCTGTTTTTCCGGAGCAAGCATTTCTGCCGAGATGCGACAGCGCGGACTGAGCGAACCAGAAATAATCGGGTTTCTCGACTATGCGAAAGAGCGAGGCGCCGAGCGCGCAGTGGTGACTGGCGGCGGAGAACCTTTGGTATATGCGCTGCCGAAGTTATCATGGTTGATCCGAAGCATGGCCGAACGTTACCCGAGAGTGGTCATGATTACGAACGGCGCGCGTCTTGCCGATAGCGACGAGGAAAAAGCGCGCGAACGATGGCGGGCGCTCGCGCAAAGCGGGCTCACGATTCTTTCGGTTTCGCGGCCGCACTGGGATGATCGCCAATGCGCGATAAGCCTTGGCGGGCTTTTCTACTCGTCCCGGCGGTTCACCGCTATCATGAAGACGGTTCCAGAGTGCGGTCATCTTACCCTACGGGCAATCTGCCTCATCCAGAAGGGATTGGTGGATGACGCGAGCGATATACGACAGTATATCGCATGGGCAGAAGACCTGAGCATTCTACAGTTGACCTTTAAGGAACTCTACGTCGCAGATCCGCGCGGTATATACTATTCCGCAAGCCAAAATCTATGGTCGGAGCAGCACCGGGTATCCATTGATCTCGTACTCGATTTCTTTACGAAATCAGGGGCGGAGAAAATCGGTGAACTCACATGGGGTTGCCCAATTTTTCGCTACGTCACCGAACGCGGGACGGTGATGCAAATTGCCGCATATTGGGAACCCACCCAGGGCTGGGAACAAAAACATGGCATGTGCCGTTCGTACAATCTGCTGACCGACGGAAAATGCTATGTGTCCCTTGAAGATAAACATTCTGCGATACCATACCCCCTTGCCGAGGAGGCACAATAAATGCAACCCGCAACCCATGTTAGAGAAATTCCAAAAAATCCTTATCGCGAGACAAGGATTCGTACTGGGACTTTAAGATACGATCTCACGAGTGAAGCATACCGTTCGCTGCCCATAACATTCCGGAGAGAGGCAACAGAGCTTATACCTGGTCTCTCTCCCGCGCGGGTCGTCGGCGATCCCGCGGTGCGCGCTCTCGTCGCCGAGGAATACCAAAACGGCATATCCGGAGACCATATCGCACTCGTTCCCGGGGCAAAGTACGGTCTGCGGGTGATACTGGAGGCCATCGTGAATCCGGGCGACAGCGTATTGGTTCCTGATCCGGGATATCCGGTCTACAACCATTTGGTACATCTCTGTCGCGGCGTACCGAAACCCTATCCGCTTGTCCACGAGAATCATTTTCAAATTTCTCGCAGCACGCTCCGATCTTTGATAGAACCGAATACGCGATGCATGATTGTGAATTCCCCCCATTTGCCAACAGGCACGATCTGCACTCGCCGAACACTCGAGGATATTGCGGCAATTGCATGCGAATATGACCTTGCGGTGATCAGCGACGAGGTTCTCAAAACACTTTCGGCAAGCGAAGTCCCTTCGATCGCAACCCTCCCGGGGATGAGAGAGCGCACGGTTATGGTCGAGAGTATCTCGAAACGTTTCTTCCTTGCCGAGTGGCGTGTGGGGTGGCTGGTGTTGCCTCCGACGCTGATTGAGCCGGTGTGGTACATCCTTGCGAATGGCGCGCCGCTTGCGACAGAAGCGCAGGCGGTACTCGCGACGTTACTTGCATGGGAACGGAAGGGGGATTCGTGGGTATGGAAATTTAGAGAAACGCTCGCGAAGAAAAGGCATGAAGCGTTCACCGCTTTATCCATGATTCCTTCGTTTTTCTGCGTTGAACCATCAGCGGGCAATTGGCTTTTTCCACGCGTGAGCCAGCGACTCCAGAGTAGTATCTTTATCCAGCAATTGATGGAGCATAAAATAGGGGTACTGCCAGGTGGAATTTTTGGAGCCGGGGGCAAAGAGCATATCGCCATCTCATGCGCCATGAAAGAAGAGTTATTAGCGCAAAGCATGATTGCTTTGGAAAGCGCTTGTCGAATCATTAACCCCGCGTAATGCATGCGGGGTTTTTCGTGTGCCCAGCAGTACACAGCGCAAGCGGGTATACAAATCCTGTCTGTCTCGAACGAATCTGACGAGGAACAGGAGCCAAAGACCAGGGTGTCTTGAGCAATCAAGAATCTGAAAGGGTCGGAGGCGGTTGTCCAGTCCCAAACGAACTGTGAACCCGTGGTGGCCGATACGGTGTCCGAGTTGCCGAAAAACCAGCGAAGGGCAAATACATATCAGGTTTTCTGCCGTATCGGTGATTAGGGTGGGAATGGAGAACGAGAAAGCGCGGTGTATGACCTGTGGAGATCCCCGCATATCCGAGACAACACAGTGTCGGTAACGCAGAAGGCGAATACATAAGCCAATGCTCATGTCTGCGGGGAAGTCAGAGGAGTCCATAGTAGCGGATGAGGAGACGTAACGACTCTCCCATGCGAAGGGACTTCACTTTACGGACGTCCGCACTCTCTTCTGTGCCGTCAGTCAGCGGAGACCACCAATCTCCACAGAGTCAACGGGACTGTTGGTTCATAAGAAGAAAGAACGGACTGAAGGAATCAAAGGTCGAGCAGATAAAACACCACACAGCGTATGTACGAGAAAATAACTCAAGAGGCAACGCTCCTCCGTGCCTTCCATGCGGTGCGACGGAATAAGGGGTGTCCCGGTATTGACAAACAAAGCATTCAGCAATTTGGTCAACATCTCGGCATGCACATACGGGAACTGGCGCGGCTGACCAGCCAGAGACGCTACAAACCGCTGCCTGCCGCACGAGTGTATATCCCAAAGCCGAACGGTAAACAGCGTCCACTGGGTATCCCCGCTGTCCGCGACCGCATTGTCCAGCAGGCCGTGCGGGAGACCATCGAGCCACTGTTGGAACGGACATTCAAAGACGCCAGTTATGGCTTCCGTCCCGCACGCAATGCCCATCAGGCCATTGCTCAGATACGGGAATATATCCATCAGGGATACGTCCACGTCGTAGACGCCGATATCCGCGACTTCTTCGGAACGCTCGACCATCAGATTCTTATGGCAAAAGTGCGGAATGCGATTCCCGACAGAGACAGCACCCGCCTTATCTGGCAATTCTTAAAAGCAGGCGTGCTGGAGGATGGAGCGTTCAGAACAACAACAGCAGGGACGCCGCAGGGTGGCGTCATCTCTCCTTTACTCGCGAACCTCTACCTGACTGAATTTGATGAGTGTATGGAGAGAGCAGGACTCAAACTCGTGCGCTATGCCGATGACTTTGTGATTCTGTGTAAATCCGTCAATCAGGTGGTCTACGCGATGAGAACGGCACGGGAGAAACTGGGCAAACTCAAACTGACTCTTGCTGAAGAAAAGACCACAATCACCGAGGTATCATCTGGTTTTACCTTCCTCGGGTACACGTTCTGGAAACGCAAGGAGACGCTCTATACATTCCCGTCTGACAAGGCCATACGCGCCTACAAAGACAAAGTGCGCCATGCCTCCCGACGGCAGCAGCCCCAGAATATCACGATGGTTATTGAGCGGTTGAATCCGATTGTCCGGGGATGGGGCAACTACTTCAATCACTGGCATGGCACAGCACGGTTGCGACGATTGGATGAATGGACACGAATGCGACTGCGTTCCTTTCTCCTCAAGAAGCGGAGAGTGTCCCTTGAGGCGCATACCAAATACCCCAACTCCTACTTTCGTGGGTTGGGGCTGGTGTTTCTGCTCGATGTGATGGCTATGAGGCCA
>JBBTVI010000046.1:0-4564 GCA_038063315.1 Patescibacteria group bacterium | reverse complement strand
TGCCTATAGTCAGGGGACGTATTATGCTTACTCTCAAGGAACATACTATGCCTACTCTCAGGGAACATACTATGCCTACTCTCAAGGGACATACTATGCCTATAGTCAGGGGACGTATTATGCTTACTCTCAAGGAACATACTATGCCTACAGTCAGGGGACATACTATGCCTATAGTCAGGGGGCGTATAACGTCTCACCCACCCTCGACCCCATCGGTGACAAGATCGTCAATGAGGGTACCGCTTTAACCTTCACCGTGACCGGCCGCGACCCTGATGGCGGAACAGTCACATTGGATACGACAACAGGAGTGCCGTCCGGCGCATCATTCCCGACGCTCACCGGAGCGCAACCATTGTCTCAGACATTCTCATGGACTCCCGGTTTTACACAGGAAGGGACATATACGGTTACATTCAGAGTCACGGATCCGGGAGGGTTGTCCGTAACGCAATCTATTACGATAACGGTGAATAATACGAATCTATCACCCACCCTCAACCCCATCGGCAACAAAACTATCGCAGAGGGCAGCGGCCTGAGCTTCACAGTATCCGGCTCCGATCCGGACGGAACGAGCGTGACCTTGAGCGCCTCGGGTCTCCCCTCCGGCGCTTCATTCCCGACCGTGACCGCAGGTGGTTCCGTAAGCCAGAGCTTTTCTTGGACGCCTACGTTTACGCAAGCCGGAACCTACAGCATCACATTCACCATTTCGGATGGATCGCTTACGGATACGGAAACCATCACAATTACGGTGACGAATACGAACCGGCCGCCAATTAATGTTGACGCGGGTCCTGCGGATCTCATATTTGTTGGAACTCCGCATCCGCATGGCGGAGCAACGGGTGAGGATCCGGACGAACCTCCCACAATAACCTGGATCATGACCGATTGCCCGACATTTCCCACGTGTCCGACCATATCCGGCGCCACAACATTGACTCCGACATATACGCCTAATGCATTCGGTCCTTATACTCTGCAATTGACCGTCAGTGACGGAGAATTCTCAATGTCTGATACAGTAACCGAAACAACAACCAATCAGCCGCCGACTCTGGATGATCCGGCCGCGGCAGGTCTTGGCATTGGACCGAAATCAATTGCCGAGGGAAGCACACTGACTTTTACTGTACGCGGAAATGATCCGGACGGCGGCATTGTGACGGTCAGCGCTATCACGCCGCTTCCACCCGGCGCGGTATTCCCGGGAAACACCGGTTCCGTACCGGTGGACTCTGTCTTTACATGGACTCCTGGTTTTGCCGCGGGAGCCGGAAGTCCGTACAGCGTCACATTCCAGGCACTAGACGCTGCTGGCGCGCCAGTAACTGAAACAATTTCCATTACCGTTACCGAGACCAACCAGCCGCCGACCCTGGATGATCCGGCGATACCGACTCCGCCCGGTATCGGTAATCGCACGGTGAATGTCGGAAGTTCTCTGACGTTTACTGTGCGGGGCGCGGATCCGGATGGCGGCTCCGTCACGATCAGCTCGTCCGTGCCTCCTCCCACAGGCGTAACTTTCACGCCCACGACTGGCCCTGTGCCTGTGGATGTTCCGTTCAGCTGGACCCCGACGCTCGCGCAAGCGGGTGTCCACTCCGTCACCTTCAGCGCAAATGACGGCATTGCGGCACCGACACCGGAAACCATTACGATTACGGTCAACGATCCCTTCAATTATTCGGTTGCCAACCCGAATACGACAATGCGCCAGGAAGATACCGTCACAACCATCGCGACGATCACGCTGCTTGCGGGCGTAAAAGACTACATCAGCGTCACAAATATTGAGGGCCTTCCGCCCGGCGTAACCATTCCATTTGACATCTTAACAACCGGATGCACGCCGCTCAATACGGTGACGCCCTGCTCCATACCGCTCGCGATAACAGCGGATGCGACGGTACCAGTGGGGTCGTATTCTATTACGGTCATAACAGCCGATTTCAATGCGCGTTTATCGCGTTCTACGACATTTGTTTTAACGATTCAGCCGCCGCTTCTTGTTCTTGATTCGTGCAGCGCCCTTCCGTCCACAATCAATGCCGGCGATTCGGTCTTTTGGGAGGCGATCGTGTCCGGGGGAGATGGACATTACGCGTATCAATGGAAGCAAAATGCGGTTTTGACGACTGATACGATCAATCCTGTGGCGGTAACCTACAATGTGCCGGGGACGTATACGCGGACCGTGCGCGTCCTATCAGGAGACGGCCAGGATACGGGTTTCGATCCGTGCGACACAATCGAGGTATTGGCCGGAATTATATCCTGCACAGTGGTGCCCACGCCGATTCTCCCGGGACAGCTGGCAACACTTTCGTGGGTTACGGCTGGATTTACCAGTGGTTCTTGCCTGATGAGTAATGATCAAAACGCCACCGTTGATCCGGTTCCGATCAATGGTTCACAAACAGTGCGGCCTCTTGTTCCCACGCTCTACACCCTCACCTGTACTGTCGGCACCGTAACGGACACATGCGAATTTGCGGCAGGAGTTCTCCCGCATCCGGGTACCATTGAGACGCCCCCGCAGTAAAAACTGCCCATAGATTCATAAAAAGTCGTTTCTATGTGCGTCATTGCGAGGAGTCAGACAATCCCTCGCGGAGTTTATCCTGAGCGTAGTCGAAGGGCTCGGGACAGGCTCCGCAATCCAGGGGGAGGCGTCATTGCGAGGAGTCCTGCTGCAGGACGACGAAGCAATCCAGCATTTCTGCCTTTACGGATTGTTTCGTCGCTGCCGCTCCTCGCGATGACGATCGAAAGGGATTGCCGCGCGCCCCCTCGACCCGCTTCGCCATAGCGTCAGCGAGGCGAGCAGACTCGGGGTCGCTCTCAATGACAACCGGTTACTAAACGACGATTGCCATTCTCCCGTCTTTCTTGTTACAGTAAATACATATGCAGCAAGGCCAAAAAAAGCGCATTATCGTCACAACGATTGTTATCGCGGCCATCATCGCGCTCGGCGCCGTCATCGGGTATTTCTCTACGCCGGACGCACAACGCGACACCAACGCGCTGCCGGTCAATAACGGCGAGGAGCCAGGCTCTTCTCCAAAGGCCACGTCATCGACCGCCAAGAATGCCCCACTGCCGACGGTCGGAGGTGACATCGTCGAGTACTACGATAAGATTATCCTATCTCCGGTCGGAGGAGGAAGAATCAGCGGAGAAGCCGTGCGCTCTTTGACTGGCGGCGTCTATATTCTCCGCGTGAGCGCGAAAAATCTTCCTTCGCCGCCCACGGGCCAGGAATATCGCGCCTGGATTAAAATTCCGGACGACGCGTCCGAACCGCCGATACCCGTCGGCGCGCTCGCGAAATTTCTTTCCGGCCCCCTGGCGGGCATCTCTGCGGTCGTCTATACGAACCGCACGAAGGACTTAAAACGCTATCGTGAAATTATCGTAACGCGCCAGCCGCTCAATGCGGAAAAACCCGAAGGAATAATTTTGAGGGGCGGTTTTGCGGAGTAGGACTCGCCGATGGAATCCGCTACACAGCCGTATTTGTCGGTTGTCATCCCCATGTATCGGGAAGGGAATCGGATTGCTGAAACAATCTATGCGATCAGACGATTTCTTGATGCGCGCGCAATCACCCATGAATTGATCCTCGTTGACGATGGGAGCGATGCGCCGACGCGTCATGCGGCTGAACAATTTTCTCCCTTTATCCACCTCACGGAAAGGCGGCCAAATCGAGGCAAAGGATACGCGGTACGCCAGGGTATGCTGATAGCGCGTGGACAGTATCTTTTATTTTCCGATGCGGATCTTGCCGTGCCCATTGAGACGATCAGCGATTTCCTGAAACGGATTGCCGACCGCGATATCATCATCGCGTCGCGCTTTCTCCCGAATGCGCGCGTCCAAGGTCTTACCGTCAACCGTCGGTTCCTCGGCCGCGCATTCAATGCGGCGGCCGCGGTCCTTGTCGGCATGAACGGGATAAAAGATACTCAGTGCGGCTTCAAACTTTTTCACCGTGCGGCTGCAAACATTGTTTTTTCGCGGCAAACCGTTTCCGGATTCGGTTTTGACGTCGAGTTGCTCGTCATTGCACGGAAGCACGGCCTGCGCGTTCAAGAAATTCCGGTTGTGTGGACTGCCGGACCGCAAAGTTCGCTCCGCATCTTCCGGGATTCCACCGCCATGTGCCGGGAATTACTTTCGGTGCGTCGGAATCTTAACCGCGGGCAATATACCTGAAACCCCCATGAGACAACGCGTATCGCATCAAAGGAAAATCATTGCGGCCCTCGGAATCCTTTTCGCGGTGACGCTGCTTTTTTTTATGGCGATGCAGCGCGCCCGTTCACCGAAAGCGATAGATTCGCCGGTTCCCTATCAGGAACTCCACGCCATTCAAGCGCTTAATCAAGACTTTTCGTCTTTTTCTGTCTATTTTCAGAGACTCGCAAAGGAGAAAGGGGCGACATACGCTTTTCGCGTGCTCAGCGCCATGCCGACTGTTCCGGGACTAGACATGCATCTCCTCGGTCATGTGGTCGGAGACGAACTTTACAAACAAAGGGGT
>JBBTVI010000045.1:0-32493 GCA_038063315.1 Patescibacteria group bacterium | reverse complement strand
AAAAGCCCGGCGTATCAACCCATGGTGGCGCGACAACGCGATTTTTATAGAATGCGGCCAGCATATCAAACCGTCGGAATTCGTACGCGCGCTCTCCGATTTTGCATATCAACGCGCGAGTCGTGCGAGCGGTCGCGGCATCTTCGCCCTCAGGGGCGGCCTTATTGAGGTCTGGCCGATCAACTGCGATACGCCGTTTCTCATCGAATTCCGCGGCAACACGATTGACGCCATCCACCGGGCTGACCGGCCTGAAAGAACACCGGATGCGGCACGCCGGCCCGCCGCGTCAATCGAACGGATGACCCCGGGCGGATTTGTAGTCCACGAAGATCACGGCATCGGAATTTTTCGCGGGATAACAGAGACAAGTGCGGACGTCGAACCCCAGCAGTATTACATTGTCGAATACGCGCCACCGAAAGCCGGACGGCCGCCGGATGTCCTCTATGTGCCGGTGGAACAAAAAAAACGCCTGACGCCGTATTGCGGATTCACCACGCCGCATATCCATCGCCTCGGCGGAGGGCTGTGGGAACGGACAAAGCGGCGCGTGAAAGAAGACGCGGAGAAAACCGCAAGAGAACTACTCGCCCTCTATGCGGCGCGCCACGGCGCAGCCCGCTCCCCCATCGCGGGCGACAACGCCATGCTCGCGGAGCTCCGCGCGTCGTTTCAGTTCCAGGACACGCCGGATCAGCGCCGCGCCGAAGAAATGATTCTTACCGATTTCGGAAAAAACGCGCCAATGGACAGAATTCTTTGCGGCGATGTGGGGTTCGGCAAAACCGAGATTGCGATCCGTGCCGCCTTCTACGCGATCACGGCAGGGTTTCAGGTCGCGCTGATCGCGCCGACCACAATTCTTGCCGCCCAGCACGAGGCCACATTCCGCGAGCGCCTCGGCCGGTTTCCCGTACGCATCGCCATGCTCTCGCGCCTGACCGTACCCGCGGACAGCGCGCGGATAAAAAAGGAACTGGCCTCCGGGACTTTGGATTGCGTCATCGGGACGCACCGGATTCTCTCCCGCGACATCGTCTTCAAAAATCCCGTTCTCCTCGTTATTGACGAGGAACAACGCTTCGGTGTACGCCAAAAGGAGCACTTCAAAAAAATGCGGCCGGAGCTCGATATTCTGACTCTTTCGGCAACGCCGATCCCGCGGACCATCCAATTCGCCCTTGCCCATCTCCGCGACATTTCCCTGATTGAGACGCCTCCGCCGGAACGCATTCCCATTGTCACCACGGTTCTCCCCTGGTCGCGCCCCCTTATCCGGAATGCAATCGCCCACGAACTCAATCGCGGTGGCCAGGTCTATTTCCTCCATAACCGCATTGAGACGCTTGAAAAAACACGCCGTATGCTCAAAGAATTAATCGCCGCGCGAACCGCGAGCGGCCAAACCATTGAAATAGGAATACTCCACGGCCGCATGAACGAACAGGCAATCATTAAAGCAATGGATGCGTTCCGCGAAAAAAGGACGCACATTCTCCTTGCGACGACGATCATCGAAAACGGCCTTGATATTTCATCCGCTAATACCCTTATCGTAGACGATGCGACGCGCCTCGGCCTTGCCCAAGCCCACCAGCTCCGCGGTAGAATCGGCCGCGGCAGAACGCAGGCGTTTGCGTATTTTCTCTATCCGGCGCGGCATCGCGCTCCCGAACCGGATGAGGCCCCGGAAGATAAATTGCGCGCTCCGCATAAAAAAAACCGCCGCAGGATAACAGACAAAGCAGCGCTACGGCTTGAAGCAATCCAGGATTACGCGGATCTCGGCGCCGGATATCAAATCGCGCTCCGCGACCTTGAGATTCGCGGCGCGGGCAATATCCTCGGCCGGGAGCAATCCGGCGCGGTCAACAAAGTCGGCCTCAACCTCTACTGCCAGATGCTCGCCGACGCAGTGGAGACGCTTAACACCGAAAAGGCATGATGCCGGTTAATTACTAAACTTTCTTACGATCGTAAAGAAGTTTAGTAGTTCGGAACGAGATCATATCGCCATCTTGTTCACCACCAATCAATCGTGACAGGGGGGATAACCCTTTCACAGCCGTCATTGCGAGCGACCCCGAGCTGCGAGGGGGCGCGCGGCAATCCAGAAAAACCCTGGATTGCTTCGTCGTCCTACAGTAGGACTCCTCGCAATGACGCATGTAATAGCGCGGCGTTGGTGGGGCTCTGAGGGGTTACTTAATTCCAATTTGACAGAAAATACTAATTAGTTTATAATGTACGCATTATGACGTACTCCCTTTTTGAAGGGCAAAACTCGCATATTTTGGGACAATTGGCGCTTATCACCGCTCTTTTTGCGTCTATTTTCGTTATTGCAAGCCCGATGGCGCTTGCGGCACAGAATCTGGTCGCACGCACTGACCCGGCAACGGAACTGACGGAAAGCAGGGCCGTTATACACGGCTTTGTGGACCCGAAGGGATCCTCGGATACCGTACGCTGGTTTGAATGGGGCGAAACTGTCTATATGAAGAATTCCACCCCGCATGAATCACAGGGCGGTTCGGCGTCCGCATTCGCCCTTACATTGACCGACCTCAAACCCAATAAACAGCACTTTTTCCGCGCCGCGGCGTTCAACGCCGCCGCGGGAGTGGTCTACGGCCAGCGCCAAACCTTCTATACCGCGCCGTCGGTTCCCGCAGCGTGGGTTGTAACGGACTGGCCGACGGAAGTGACAAAAGAGAGCGCCATACTTCACGGGTTCGTCAATGCGGATGCGAGCGCCGATACGCAGCGATGGTTCCAGTGGGGCCCCACCGCAGTTATGCAATACGACACAACGCATACGACGCATGGCCTCGGGTCTTCAGCATACTCGACAAGCATCAGCGGGCTTTCCCCGCGCACGCTCTACTTTTTCCGCGCCGTCGCGCAAAATGCAGGCGGACTTTCCTACGGCGGCATGTATCAATTCACTACAAAAGCAAACGGATCTGTTGATTCAACGTCGTCCGGCTCATCCGGCGGATATTCATATTCAAATACAAATTCAAATACGAGCGGCGCCGGCGCTACCGCGCGTCCCGTTGTTTCCACCTACACTCCGACCAATGTCGGGTATACCGAGGCCACAATTTCCGGATTTGTGGATTCGCGGGGCGACTCGGACACAGTGCGCTGGACCGAATGGGGCCAGACCCCCACGTTTGGCCGCACAACTCCGATCGCCTACCTCGGAACATCGGCTGGCAGTTTTTCCGCGACTCTGACGGGCCTTGCTCCGGAAACCGACTACTATGCGCGCGTTGTCGCCCGGAACGACGCCGGACTCACGCCCGGAAACACGGTCCATTTCCGCACATCCGGTTCCGCAACATCCGCATCCGCCCAGACGCCGGGAAACAACGCGGCCGCGGCACCAATCGCATTTACCAAACAGGCATCCGTTATCGGACAAAACGCGACCACCCTCAACGGCCTTGCGATTGCGTCAACCGACATCCGCACGCGCGGGTGGTTTGAATGGGGCAATACCCAGACGCTCGGATTTTCCACGCCCGGCCAGGATTTCGGCGCAGTCGCATCGCGGGACTTCTCCGTGCCCCTTGCCGGACTGCAATCCGGAACAATCTATTATTATCGCAGCGTTGTCGAAAATCCGTACGGCCGTTCGTACGGTCCGGTTTTGTCATTCCGCACACTGGCCATTTCCGTTACTCCGACTGTCACAGCGACACGCCCGCCCGCGCCACGGCCTTCCGTTCCGATAAAAACCGTCTCCACGCCCGTCAAAACCGCGCCAAAAATCACGTTCACCAAAGACGTCAACAATCTGACAGCCGAGGAATGCATCTATGATTCCTGCATCACGGCCCTTTCCGGCGATCGCGTACAATATTCGCTCGTCATCAAAAACGACGGTAAATCCGCGCTTCAAAATATCGTCGTGACCGATCGCCTGAGCGCTCTCCTTGAATTCGAGAGTGCACCCAACGGCGGACAGTATGACGAGGAGGCGCATGCGCTCACCCGGACAATCAACCGTATTGATCCCGGGAAGACCGAACGAATTACTATCGCGCTCCGCGCCCGCGACGTTGATCATGACACCATTGCAACAAACCGCGCGCTCCTTGAAGCCGACAACATTGAGACGCGCTCAAACGTGACGGCGATCATCATCCGTAGCCGCACCGCGCCGAAAATCGAGAGCTCTATCCCGGCCGACCAACCGGACAATGCCGACGGCGCGCCGGATGCAAACAAAAAAGCCGCATCCACGACGGCCTTCATCGGATCCGTCCTCAGGGACTCTCCGACGCTTTTCGGAATTCTTCTTCTCGTGATGGCCACCCTGCTTGCGATCCAAACCGTTTTTCTCATGCGCAATAACCGCCGCATACGGTCATTATCCGCTTCCGGACAAACCGACTATTGGAATGAAACGCTGGATACCGCACCGGATGATATGAGAGTAAAAAGTTGATCTCATTAACCGCGAAGTAAAAGAGGAATAACGTAAACCATATAGATGTCATTGCGAGCGACCCCGAGCTGCGAGGGGGAGCGCGGCAATCCATTTCGATCGTCATCGCGAGGAGCAGCAGCGACGAAACAATCCGTAAAAGCAGAAATGCTGGATTGCTTCGTCGTCCTGCAGCAGGACTCCTCGCAATGACGACTCCTCCTGGATTGCGGAGCCTGTCCCGAGCCCTTCGACTGCGCTCAGGATAAACTCCGCGAGGGATCGCTCCTCTCCTCGCAATGACGGATCGGGGGCGTCTTTTCCAACGATTTCTAATTCTTCACCTCACCACTCGCTTTAATCATCTCTTCAATCCCACTCTCAAGTACCGCGCGGTCCGGTACGCCCGTTTTTATCCCGCGGACGATTCCCGACGCACCAATGAAATAAACAACGGGGAGAGTTTGAATGTCATAACTCTGGCCCACTGCGCCGCTCTCGTCCAATAAGACCCGGGTCTTATACCCTCCGCGGTCCAGAAACGCGCGCACCGCGCGGCCCTCTTCCTGGCTGTTGACCGCAAGGATGGAAACCGACAATTCCGCCGCGCGCCCGGCATACTCGTCAAAAACGCCGAGAGTGTCAGCCGCATGAGGGTTCCATGTCGTCCAAAAAACAACGATGAGCGGAGCGTCAAAAAGATCCGCGATCTCAATGCGCGCGCCGTCGAAATCCGCCAGTTCCCCTGCCGGAGCCGGAATGCCGATTCCCTTGATTGTCTCCGGCCGTACCGGAGCAATGACTACATCCTGCGTTACTTCGCGGATAAAACTCTCTCCGGTCGCGCGTAACATAAAAACGCCGCCGACCACGACGCCGAGAAGTATAATTCCGACGATCAAAACACGCTTTGACATTATTGATATAGGCGAAAAGACAACTATCCCGTCATTGCGAGCGACCCCGAGTCTGTCGAGGGGGCGCGCGGCAATCCAGGAATTTCTCTGGATTGCTTCGTCGTCTGACTCCTCGCAATGACGATTCTATATATAACCTCGTATCTCGTACCTCGAAGCTCGTTTTCTTTACTCATTACTCCCCCGCCCTCCCAAACACCTTTTCCACACGTTCCGACAATTGCTTGAGCGTGATGTTGGACTTCACGAGATAATCAAGCGCGCCCATCTGCTTGGCCTTGTCAATATCCTCGGTGCGATCCCCGAGATTAGAGAGAATGATAACGGAAACAGATGCGGTTGACGCATCACCCTTCAGGAATTTTAACGTCTCGACCCCGTTCATCTTCGGCATCATTATATCAAGAATGATCAGATTCGGTATTTTCCGGCGGAGCGCCAGAATCGCCTCTTCACCGTTTGATGCGGTCTCGACGTCATACCCGTCATCCGTCAGACGCTTTTGGTACATCCGCGTGATCAACGGATCGTCATCCACCACAAGGATGGTTTTTTTGTTTTTCATTTCACCCATAAATAAATTACGCGCGTACCTCCGCAGCCAGGCGTTTGGTGAGCGCGTATATCGGACTCACGAATAAAAGCATCAAAATCACGACCGCAACCAGAGTCAGGCGGTTTGCCGCCTGCGCGGTTGCTAAAAGTTCATGCTGCGGTTTTGCGGCCGACAGCATCCCGACCGTTTTGCCGTCCCACGCCGCGAGCGGAACGTAACTTGCAAGAAACGGCCGCGACAGTATCGTTGTCCGGAGGGCAAGGGCCTGCCCCCGCCTGAGCACCGCCTTAAGCACCGCCGGATTTGTCTCGCGGATCCCCGTGTGTCGCGTACGGCCGTCGCGGGTTCTGAGCGTTGTCCCGGCGATGGTCGCCCCGTCAAAAACCGAGACGTTAAGCCCGGTGATTTTCTGCACTCCGTCGGCGAAGGCATTATCCAAAGGGAATCCCGCGACCACGGCTCCGATAATATCCCCGGATCCCCGGATCGGCGCGACCCCATAAACAGAAAACCCGTCGCCCCCGATCCTGCCCACTGATGCGTGTTCCAGACCGTTCTTTGCGTCGCGAATCAATTGGTCCGCGGACAGATTTTCCCCCTTACGCACCAGGCCGCCGGCGCGCGCCATCACCTCGCCGTCCCGATCCAGAATCGTCAACAACCCCAGATGCTCCCCCGCCATCCGATCCTCGGATATGCCGGCGATAGCCGCAAAATCCTCTTCGCCCACCGCCTTTATCAGTTCTGGCGAGGTCCCGATGACGCGGGCTTTGGCAAGGGCTTCTTCCAGGAGGCGGCGGATCGCGAAATCGAAAACACGGGTATCGGTCATCAGTTCTTCACGGGTCTGGGCCTCCATCCGCCCGATAAGGATACTGGAGAAAGTCAGCGTCACCAAAACCGCCATGACGAGCGTGAAGGAGACAAAGATAATCAGCATCTCTTCGCGGATGCGAAGCGCGAGATAACTCCATACCCAGCGGCCGAGAAACGCGAAGCCCGTAAATTCAAAAAAATGCCCGATTATCCAAAGCGGCGTCTGCGACACGGATCCGTATCCTGCGCCCAGTGCGGTTCCGACCGCGATGCTCAAAAAACCCAGCCAAAACGGCCGGAGTGCTTTTTTGAACTCGAACCGATATTGCCGGTACGCGAGGAGCGCAATGATAAAAAATCCGATTGCCGCCGCGGCATTAAGCGTTCCGAGCGCGGCCCCGATGCCGGGCAATACCACGATAACCTTGAACTCGGGACGCGGCGCCGGCCGTTCAAGAAACAGATTCCAGACGATGAAAAGTATGCCGGCCAATCTCGCACCATGTCCTCCGTATTGCACGATGTCGGAACCAAATTGGAACGCATGCACCGCAATGCCAATCGCAAGCAGCACAAATCCGATGCCACGAGACACCGTGAGGAAATCGCGCCGGATGCGCAGGGCATCAAACGCGAGCCACGCCAGGATGAGAAACGCGAGGGCACCGAGTATCTCAAGCGCAAAATGGATGTTGCTGGAGAAGAAAAAAAGCGACATGAAACGGATAAAATCATTATTCCGCAATCATGCCGTTATTATATACCCAATGCCGTAATGATGTAAAAGAAAGAAAAAGTAACCACTCACAGCCCTATCAAGACCACCATTACAGGCGTCATTGCGAGGAGTCCTGCTGCAGGACGACGAAGCAATCTAGAAGAAACCCTGGATTGCCGCGCTCCCCCTCGACGGACTCGGGGTCGCTCGCAATGACGGCTGTGAGGGGTTAATTACTTGAGTTTTGACAAATTTTAGGTGCTATTTCAAAAACGGCCTCAAAATCCCCCTCAGTCCCCCTTTTTCAAAGGGGGAAGCATTTCTCCTCCCTTTGCAAAAGGGAGGTTGGGAGGGATTTTCTAAAAATGTGCCGAGGTTCAATTGTTATATAAAACGCGATTTACCGAGAGAACGACGGCGCAAAAGGACAAACGCGCCGAAAAGCGCGGGGGCGAGTCCGGCAAAGCCCATTGTTCCGTACTTGACGAGCGCAATCTGCGTTTTATTTTCAAAAATAAGCTGCCGGGGCTGCGCTGTTTTGATGCGCAAACCCGCAAGCGAGGGGGTTTCGGCAAGCCACGAGACCGCATCCACGCCGAAGGCGAGGTTCTCGGGCGCGTTTTGAACGAACTGATCCGTGAGAAAATCCGAATCTCCGACCACGACAATGCGCGTCACGCCGCTTGTTTTCACGTCCGCATTTTCACGCCCCTTTGTCGCGCTGACTGCGACGATCCGACTCGCAAGATCCGTCTCGGCAAGCGCGGTGTCGGGCGCGATGAAAAACGGCTCGCGCTGGACTCCGCCGAAACGGGTTGACGCAAAAAGAGAGGTTAGCGTTACGCCCTCCGGCGTGGTGCTCGCGCGCTCAATGGGGCTCGCCCATGCGAGAACAAGGCCGTTGATCCGCGACCCCAGGGGCGATTGTTCCTCGGTGCGCGGTGAACGCATCCAAAACGGATACGGCAGGAGATAATTGATGAATCCGCCGCTGAAACTCACGGTTTCGTTGGAGCGGAGATCGTAGGCGAGCGCGGGTTGAACCTTAATCCCGTAGGACTCGAGGATATCGTCAAAACGCTCCGGGTTTGCGGACGCCGTGAGGAACTGCGGAGTAACCGCGACTCCGTCAACAAGGAACAATGCATTGCCTCCGCGACTCAGAAAATCTTTAACCGCCCGGCGGCCCGCATCACTGTAACGCTGTGTGGGGCCAGCGAGGACAACGACCCGCGCGTCTCCGAATTTTTCCTCCTCCGGGGACACCTCCTCCACAGTGAATTGCTTTTCTAGCTCAGTCCCCCATGCGCGGTAATCACTGAGCACGCTTTTTTCGCCCTTGCCCGTCAGAAACACGACCCGCTTTTTCTCCGTTGTCGTGAGTTTCGCCATGATGCTCGTCAGTTGGTATTCGAGATCTCCGGTTGTCCGGACAAAGGGAATCGCTTCATGCTTGTCGCCATACGCAATATCAAGACCGAGATAACCTTGCTGCACTTTAAATTCTTCCTGTCCCACGACATTGAATTGCACCGGCTGGATGCCCCGCGTCCCGGCCTCCGCTGCCGCGGCCTGATCCCTGGAGGGATTTTTACGGGCAAGCGTGATTTTACCCTGCGCGTAAATCCGGTAATCCCGGAGCGTATCCTCGACCGCGCGGAGCGTCGGCTGCAAAGGCGCAGGCAATGGACTTGCATAAAGGGTCATCGTAATTGGTCCCGGAAGATCGTGGAGCGTTGATTTTGTAATCGGCGAAAGAGTATAGATTCGGTCCTCGGTCAGATCAATGCGCCCGGGGATGCGGGATCCGACGGTATTCGTGATCGCGGCCAGGGCAATGACCGCCGCAATCGCAATCTGATGGCGCCGGAATACCTGTGCGCCGCGGCCGAGACGCCGCCTGAGAAGCGCGAGGTGCGCAATACCCAGAAAAATGGCGATTCCCGAGAGGAAATACCAAATATCGCGGAGGTCCACCACGCCGCGGGCCATGGACTCAAAATGCGAAAGCGCGCTCACGCGCTCGGCAACGGGCGCAACGGCAAGCGGCAGGCGGCTCGTAACAACATCAAGTCCGGCGACAATCAAAAAGAAGCTTGCCGCGGCCGCGACCAGGAGCGCGGCAACGGACGAACGCATCAAACTGGAAGCCGCAATGCCCAAAGCCGCAAGGAGGCAGGCCAGGAAAATCGCGGCGATATACTGGCCCGCGACGGCCCCGATGTCCAGATCGCCGAAAGAGTTAAACGCGACGGCAACGGGTATCGTCAGTAAAATCGCCGCGGCCGAAAAAATTTTTGCCGCGGCAAATTTCCCCAGTATGACATCGCTGTCTTTGACCGGATGCGTCAAAATGAGCTCAAGCGTCCCCTCACGGCTCTCGTCCGCAATGCTCCCCATTGTGACGGCCGGAATAAAAAAAAGGAGCAGCCACGGCAAAATGCCGAAAAGGAGCCGGAGCGACGCCTCGCCCGCCAGAAACGCGCTGTTGAAAAAAAGAAATTCCCACAAGAGCGCGAAGACCGCGACAATGATGTAGGCCGCCGGACGCGACCCCAAAATGCGGAGTTCCTTTTTGATGATGGCACGTATCGCCGGAAAATGCATAATTTTTATGTTTGTAATCCCCCCATAGCCCTATCAAAACCGCCATTACATGCGTCATTGCGAGGAGCCCAACACCTTTTTGCAACAAAAAGGTGTTGGGCAACGAAGCAATCCAGAAATCATGGATTGCCGCGCGCCCCCTCGACAGACTCGGGGTCGCTCGCAATGACGACTGTGAGCAGTTATTTACGTTTCGCTCGTCAATTTATGGAAAACATCCTCAAGCGTGTGTTCCTTCTCGGCCAATCTCCAAATGATCCAGCCGCGTTCGCGCGCGAGGCGCGAAATGTCCGGCTGAAGCGGCGTCTGGTCTGATGCGGTGATCGTCGCGCGGATGCGGCCGCCCCGCTCTTCAATATCCGCGTGCTCCACACCGGGGAGGGACCGAAGCGCAAAGCCCGCGTTCTCGCCCTCCACGTCCAGTTCCAGTATCCGCTCGCGCCGGCTACGGCGCTGAAGTTCATCCGGCGTGCCATCGGCAACCAGCACGCCCTGATTGACAATAATGAGGCGCGTCGCAACCGCCGCGGCCTCCTGCATGACGTGCGTGGACATGATGACGGTCCGCTCCCGTCCGATGTTCTTAATCAACGCGCGGATCTCGGCGCGCTGATTCGGATCCAACCCCTCGGTCGGCTCATCCATAATCAACAGGCGCGGACGCGCAAGAAGCGCAGCCGCAAGTCCCACGCGCTGTTTATATCCTTTTGAAAGATCGCCGATCGGCCGGTAAAAAACATCCGCGATCCCGGTTGCCGATACGGAGAAATCCAACATACCACGGCAGTCGTCTTTTGCAACGCCCTTGAGCTCGAGCGAAAAATTCAAGAATTCCGATACCAGCATGTCTTTATAGAGCGGATTGCTCTCGGGCAGATACCCGATGTGCCGCTGGACCTCAATGGCGTTGTCCCGCACCGACAGCCCGTCGAAAATCGCATCTCCCGCGTCGGGCGCCAGGAATCCCGTGATGAGGCGCATGGTGGTGGTTTTTCCCGCGCCGTTTGGCCCGAGAAGGCCGACAATCTCCCCCGCGCCTACATCAAACGACAGACCATTGACTGCCCGGACAGACCCGAACGATTTTGTCAGATTTTTGAGAGATAACATACGATTTCTAAAACTCTCTTTTCATGGCCGCCGCCCTTCCTTAATCATTCGTAGTAGATCAAACGGGTGTTTGTCAATATAGTGGCCGGCAAACGCGCCCTGAAGAATTTTTTGAAACTCCGCGGGGAGTTCGCTTTTAATTGCGGGCAGCGTATAGCGCGGACTAAAAATATAAACCTCCGCAACCGGCATTCCGGCCGCGGTCTCCCTGATTTTTCCGACGAACGCACGCGCGAATTTCTTCCGTACCACGCCCTTATCCAATTCCCGCACCGCGCCCGTCGCGAAAGTTTGACCGTGGCCGCGGCTTGCAAAAAATCCTTCACGATCCGAATAATGCGGCGTTTCCTCCTTGACGCGCGCGACCTCCTCGATTGTACCCTGGCTCGCGCGGTAGATAACCCCTTCCTGCGTGCCCGTCACCAAAAGAAGCGCGGCCGCTTCATTAAATTGCGGAAGTTCCTTTTGAATTTGCATCATGCTTTATGCTATACGCGGCGAAAAAGAGAGTCAAGACCGCGTTTCACCATAAAAAATTCCCCGGCGGGGACTGGACCGAGGGATTTTTATTCCGTAGCTTTCTTGTCCGCCATAGCTTTACTGTGCCCTCCGAAGCTATTAACGAAGGACGGGGGGCCAAGGCGGAAACGAAGGATGCGGCGACAAATTTTTCTTATTTCAACGATGAGGGCAACCGGCCCAACAACAAGGCCGGCGCATTCCACCTTTTAGCTTTGAGAGCGTCTTCTCGATACGGATACTCCTCGTCTCCAATTTTTTGCCGGATGTGACCCAACAGATGCACTCATTGCGTGCGAGTGGCGTAATATCCTTCCATACTGCCCGCGCCGCTCCCGAAGAAATAAGAGCTTTTCGTAAATCCCCTGGCATTCTGTGCGCCGCTTCTTTTTCAGTCATGATTCGATTTTACTCACCATGACCCTGAGTTTATCGAAGGGTCATTTTTGTTCTCCTGCCCGTTCATTGTAAGCGAGGATCGCCTTCGGCGGCTCTCTCAAGGTCTTCAATAATTATCTTTTTCATCTTAAGCATTGCGGGAGTTGTCTCTTCCGGATTCTTCGACATAAAAACGCCCATATTTTCCGGAATTATCTGCCAAGAGACACCGTACTTATCCTTTATCCAACCGCACTGTTCCGCTTTTGGATCTGCCGAAATCTTTTCCCAGTAATAATCAATTTCTTTTTGGTCTCTGCAATTGACTATGAGAGAAACCGCTTCGTTGAATTTGAAATTGTGCGCCTGGGCAGAATCAAGCGCCATAAATTCCTGTCCTTCCAAGAAAAAAAACAGAATGCGCTATTGTTCCTTCCTTATCGGGTTTTTGGTTCGCGCCGTAGCGGAAGATTCCGTCAATCTTTGAATTTTTGAATACAGAGGTATAAAAATTTATGGCCTCTTCGGCTTTCCCCGCCTTTTCTTGCGTGAACATTAAAGCCGGAGTAATTTTGGGTCTGCCGTTCGCGCCCTCTCCCAGTGCGATTAACTGCCAAGAAACCCCATACTTATCCTGAAGCCAGCCGTAGAAATCGCTAAAGGGGTACTTGCCCAATTCCATGAGAACCTGTCCGCTCTGCGAAAGCTTGTCCCAAAGCGCTTGCGCTTCTTCTTTTGTCTCTAAATTCAAGCTAAAGGAAATAGAAGGATTAATCTTGAAAAACGGCCCGGCGCTTATGGCCATGAAGCTATAACCCATGATCTCGAAACCAACGATGTCGCAATCACCCGACGGCGTATTCTTAATTTGCGTTTTGAAATTTACTTTGGAATCTGGAAAAACAGTAGCGTAAAACTCAGCGACTTCTACCGCCTCTTTATCGAACCATAAATGCGGCGTGATTTTTTGCATACTATTGCCACACCGCAAGTATGACCCCCATCACCAGAAGCAAAACCAGCCAATAACTGGCATTTATAAACCACAACTTCCAGGGTTTTTTCTCCCAAAAAACAATCCCGACGGTTACCGGCGCCACGAACCCAACCCAATTCCAAAATCCGACCATCAAACCGGCGGCAATGCCATATGTTCCGGTGTAAGTGCTTGCAAAAACTAAGGCATGGGCCAGAACATATGCCATGACCAAAGCTCCAATAAAACTCCCGATGTACCCTGGCATGGCCTTTTTCTGCATTTCTCTTTTTGCCTCGGGAGTATCAAATTTATAACCCATCATATCGGCCCACATCTTCCCGAATAGATGGCCATACCACAAAAATCCTACAACCATGGCCGCGACCGCCGATACAAAAACCGCTAAATAATTTATCGGAACTTCTTGCATAAGTTATTGGTTAACCGGTAAATATTTTAACTATCCCGGTCTCTTGAACGGGCGCTCAACCGTGCGGGGGTACTAGGATTCGAACCTAGAAGTTGGGTTTTGGAGACCCACAGTTTGCCATTGAGCTTATACCCCCATCAAAAAGTTGAAATTCTCCGCCATAGGCGGATCCGCCTCCGGCGGAAAAAGTTAAAATCCCTCCCCCTCCTTTGCGGCAAGGCCGCTACGGAAGGGCAAGCAATCTCCCCTTGTCAAAGGGAGGAGATTTTCCCCCTTTGGAAAAGGGGGATTAAGGGGGATTTTTGACTTTTGCCCAGCCTTCACAACCGAAGCTGCTTCGACGGAGTAGGCCATTTTGACTTTTTATCCTACGTTTTCTTCGCTTCTTTATGAAGCGTGTGTTTTCTGCACCAGCGGCAGTGTTTTTTGTACTGGAGTTTGCGATCCACTTTGCGGATGTTTTTGCGCGTCCAGTAGTTGTAGCGCTTGCACACGGTGCATTGGAAACGGATAAGATTTGGTTGGGGCATAATTTTATTTTAATTAATCGCGCGCGATTGAAAAAGGATATGCGAGCCACCTCGCGGGATCGAACCGCGGACCTCATCCTTACCATGGATGCGCTCTGCCAACTGAGCTAAGGTGGCGCGTCAACATACGACGGGATCGGGGTTGCCACGCAAACCCGATTTTAACGCGTTATCCTTCTTTCTTCCTCTTTGTCTTTCCAGTCTCCAGCATCCGGCCTCTAGCATCCAGAATGCCTCTGGCAGGATTTGAACCTGCAAGGGTTTCCCCACATGGTCCTAAGCCATGCGCGTATTCCATTTCCGCCACAGAGGCATGGCAGCAGGACAGGGTCGGCGCATCTTCCGCTTCTGCCGCACCAGTTTCCTCTCGGAAGCATAGCAGAATTGGCTGAAAAAGTTAAGTCCCGCACGGAATGCGGGACTTAACCACGAAAAATGGCAATATGAGAGTAATTGAATCCGCCGATCCACTCCATTACGGCGTTGCACATACCCCATCCTGATCTACCGGAACCTGAGTACGATCACACCACCCTGATGCACATTGGGAGGATACCTGACACGGAGCGCCATTCGCAGCCACACCTCCGTCTGTAGGGCCGAACCCGCCCCCCCCGCCTCCTCCGGTCGGCGTAAAACGGGGAGGGGTAATCGTCCCATCGGACCTGATATTAAACGCGCCCTGGAGAAACCCGACAAGCCCGGAGATGCTGCCAAGCACGGTGATGCCGATAATGCCCCACCAAAGAATTCCTTTCGCGCGCTTCAGCCGCTCGGGACTTCCGGCCGCGGCAATGAGCTGCACAATGCCCCACGCGAATACGACAATCGCCATCACAAAAAGGAGGATGACAAGAAGATTGAACGTCGTGATTAAACTTTGGATGATGGTATTAAGATTGCCGGTCATATGGTGAACGGATGTTAACGCCGGAAGAATTGCGGGACATTAATGATTCCTGTTCCGGATATGCCGAATGCCATCTGCAGAAAATTGATGATACCCATAATACTTGCCATAACTGCGATTCCGATAATACCCCACCAAAGAATTCCTTTGGCCTTACGGATTTGCTCGGGACTACCGGCCGCGGCAATGAGTTTGACCACGCCCCAGGAGAAGACGACAATCGCAATAAGGAGTAAAAGCAGGATGAGACCATTAAACGTATCAATCAAGGAATTGAGCTGTTGACCAAGGAGGGTCGTCTGGGCATAAGCGGTGATGGGAGACAAAATGATGGCGGAAATGAATGCCGATAATTGCGCGGCCGTCAATTTTATAACAGGCGACATGGTTTATGGCCCAAGCGGCGTCCCGGTGGGTCCTTCCTGCTCAATATCCGGAATCTCAAGCGTTCCTTGACCACCGATACTGAATGACGTTTGAAGCAACTGGATGAGGCCGAAGATACTCGCAAGGACTGCGATGCCGATAATACCCCAAATAATGTAACCCTTTGCTTTTCGGAGCGCCCCCGGATCTCCGGCGGCATTGATAAAGAGTATGATTCCCCATGCGAAAACAACAATGGCCAAAACAAAGAAAAGGATCGTAACGACATTGAGAATGCGAAGCGCGGACTCAACAAGAAGTTCAATGTTTTGAAGGGATGGTGCCTGGGCAAAAACGGAAAAAGGCGTTGCGAACAGTGCGATAAGGAATATATAGGGAAGGAGCGATAATTTTTTCATACTCTTCATGGGCTATGTCGGACGCATCACGCATGATGAGACATTACTGGCCTATGGCCCAAGCGGCGTCCCGGTGGGTCCTTCCTGCTCAACATCGGGAATCTCAAGCGTCCCCTGGCCGCCGACGCCGAATGAGGTCTGGAGGAAGGAGACGAGTCCGAACACGCTGGCAAGAACGGCAATACCAACAATCCCCCAAATGATAACTCCTCGTGCCTTTTTGACTGCGGCCGGGTCTCCGGCGGCGCCGATGAACAGAATGACGCCCCATGCAAAAACCACAATGGCGAGCACAAAGAGGAAAATCGTAACAATATTGACAATGTTGAGGGCGGAGACAACCAGCTGCTGGATATTGGTAAGCGACGGGGCCTGCGCCGATGCCGCCAAAGGCATGACTGCGGCTCCGATCGGAACAATGCGCCGAAGCGCAAAACTGAATTTTTTAGAGATATACGTCATAATGTTTTAGAAACTGCCGAAAAAGATACTCATTAGTCATTGCGAGGAGTCAGACGATCCTTCGCGGAGTTTATCCTGAGCGCAGTCGAAGGGCTCGGGACAGGCTCCGCAATCCATAACGCAGAAACCCTGGATTGCTTCGCCTTCGGCTCGCAATGATGGTCGAAATGGATTGCCGCGCGTCCCCTCGACAGACTCGGGGTCGCTCGCAATGACGATTGTGAGGGATTACTTTTTTCGTTTATTGACACAACAATCTCCATCAAAAGCAATGGAGATTGTTGATTAATACCGATTCAGGGAGCGATATCGCCGCACGTGACGGAAAAAAAATCGCAAAGAAGCTTCACCATGCCCCAGGCGGATGCCATAATAAACATCCCGATGATGCCCCAGATAATGACATTTTTTCCGGAACCCAGGCGTCCCTGACTGCCCTGAGTGCCGCCGATAACATACTGGATAATACCCCAGATAAAAACAACTGTCGCAACCGCAAAAAGCAAGACGATAACGGGGTTAATGAGCTCCACCAAAATTTTATTGACCAAATCGCGGATTGTCATGGTACGGCCTAGGGCGGATTAGCGCGGTGGCGGCGAAAAGAGACCCGGTCTGACTATGGCCCGATCGGCGTTCCAGTCGGTCCGGTCTGCTCAATATCCGGAATCTCAAGCGTCCCCTGTCCGCCGACGCCGAATGAGGTCTGGAGGAACGAGACGAGTCCGAAGACGCTGGCAAGAACCGCGATCGCCACAATGCCCCAGATGATCGTTCCCCTTGCGGCCTTGACCTTTGCAGGGTCGCCCGCAGCGGCGATAAATTGAACTATCCCCCATGCAAAGACCACAATCGCGAGAACAAACAAAAGGATCGTGACGATATTCAGAATGTTCAGGGCATTGACAACCAGCTGCTGGATATTGGTGAGCGACGGCGCCTGCGCGAAGGCGACAACCGGAGAAACCAAAGCAATCACGCCTGAAATAGCTAAAAGTGTGCGTTTCATAAAATTTCTGCCTACGATTTTTGTGTGTTGTCGACCTTTGAGGATATGCGCATTGTAAAGAATGGCACGCATGAGGCATTTCCGGACTCCGGAACCGCGCCCCTGCGCATCATTCCCGTCATCTCAATGTCTGAACAAAATTGACCACGGCCTCGGCAAGGAGCGAGGAGCCGACGACAAGCGCGGTGCCCAAAAGCACATACATCAGCATTTTCCGCGCCGCTGTGATTTCTCCCTGATTGCCGGATGCGGCGCCGAGAACCATCTTGAATCCGACATAAATAATGGAAACAACCGCAACCGGAATCGCGACATCGCGGATGGCGCGCGAGATCATCAAAACCAAATCCTTGAATGTACAGGCCTGAATGGGATTGTCAAAAAATTGGCCGCCAAGATTATGACAACTGGCCGACGCCGTCAGCCCTGTCAACAGCATAACAAAAACTGTAATAGTCAACAAATAAGTTTTCCACATAGGATAATGTTGAAGCATAGAACGTAACCCCTCACAGGTGTCATTGCGAGCGACCGCAGGGAGCGCGGCAATCCAGGGTTTCTGCGTATGGATTGCATGGATTGCTTCGTCGCTGCTGCTCCTCGCAATGACGGATGTAATGATCGTCTTGATAGAGCTGTGAATGGTTACCATAGAACTTGTATTATGACTGCATTATACCATATTCTCGCCGCAAGTTTTATGGCAGCGTACTGCACTCTACAAGCTGCCCGCTGAATGACGGGAATGTCGCGTGAATATGATCCGGCGCGCCGCTACAGGGAGTCGTCACCTCGCCTACTTCGCACTGGACAAATGTTGCGCCGGAGGCGCGGAGCGCGCTCTCAAGCGCCGGATAGGACGTGCCTGCAAATTTAAGATCAACGGCATTGCCCGTATAGTGGCTGGATCCGGAACTATGCGGCCCGGTTGTCAACGAATTGATAATAAAACGAAGGCCGTTTGCATCCATATTGCTCAGGGCGTTAAGCATAGCAGTGCTGAGATGAACATTGGCATCCGCCGGGCACGGACGCGTGGGCGTCAACCGGCACGACGGAAAGCAGACCGGCGGCGGCATCTTTTGGGAGACGTCGCTCAGCGTATCGAACGCTCCGACTCCACCGCAGGTATTTGTGGAGCCGCTGGAAAGGCCTGTGACTGCTCCGGCAAGCGCAATCTCCTGATTATTGCATTTGTATCCGGAAATGATTATGTCGGTGTCGCAGGCGTCTCCGATGCTATCGCCGTCCGTATCCCGTTGATCAGGATTAGGAGTATTGGGGCAGTTATCATTGATATCGAGGATTCCGTCAAAATCCGAATCATCCGTTGTCGCCGGCTGCGCGCAGCGCACCTGGTTCCACGGGCCAAATTTGTTCTCCTGGTAACCCATCAGAGATTTAATAAACCAGTCCACAAAAATCCATCCGAAAAAGGTGATGCCGATTCCGATAAGCGTGGCCGTAATGATTCTTTTCCCCTGCTCATAATTGCCGGATTTGGTACTCGGCAGGATCATGTACACCCCGCCGATAAGAAACATCAGTGCCGCCAGGGGAACCGCGATGTACGTCCAGATGAAATTGAGAATATTTTGCGCAAGCTGGAAAAGATGGCAAAAATTGCATATCCGGTCCGGCGTGTCCTGCTGTCCGGTGAGGCCGCAGGGAACGAGCGACCCTTCGCCCTGAGCGGATGCGGCCAACGGAATAAAGGCGGAAAAAAGAATGACGGCCGCTACCCACAGAACAACGTATGCTGCTTTCTTACTTTTTTCCATAAGGAATTCAAATCTCTTTACTCTCTTCTTTTACCTTTCCAACAATGTATCCAGCTGCGTCCGGATGCGGTTGACGGCCTCGGGCGGCGTTGCGTTTCCGGCCGCAACGGAATCAATGGCGTCATTGAAGATTTTCCGCGTCTGTATGGCGTCGGGCACCGGCCAGCTCCTGGCGCTGAGGGCCTGTCGGTAAAAGACATCGGCCGGAGGCGCGGGGGTGAGCGCGCTGATCAGGTCGCGTCGGGCGGGCGGCAGACCGGTTTTTTTCGCATAGATCTCGGATGCCTCACGCGAGGCCAAAAAGAGAATAAATTGCCACGCGATGCCGCGGTTTCGCGAGAGAAAAGAGACCGTGGGAAAATGATAACTTCCATACGTGATGGCGATCGGCGCGTCTTTTTGCTGAGGCAACGGCACCACGCCGAACCCGAGATGGGCGTTTTTAGACCGGACGCGCTCAACGTCGCGGGCAAATCCCGCAACCATGGCGGTTTTTCCCGCGGCGAATGCGTCCAAAGACCGTGGCAGGCGGAACGTCCAAGAAAACTGGGGTTTGGAGGGATTCGCAAACCCCGTATAAAAATCAAACGCGTCGAATGAGCCGCGGCCAAGAGAAGTTTTTTTCGTGTCGCGCCGGACAATAACTTCTCCCTTCTGAAGCATCATGGCGCTTACAATCTCAAACGCGTTATCCACGTTACGCGCGACTCCGAAGGCGATGGCGCTACGCGTAATATCCCCGAAGGGCGTCGTGATGTTCAACCGGTCCGCTTGCGCGAGAATCTCGTCCCAGGTTTTTCCCGCAGGATCCGCGATTCCGGCCGTGTTGAAAAGATCGCGGTTATAAAATAGCGCGAGAGAATCCATGAACAAGGGCAGACCGATAATGCTACCGTCCTCCAGAATAAGATCGCGTCCGAACCCGTCAACAAAGAGACGCCTGAGCTCGTCCGCGGAAAATTGAAAAGCCGCCTGCGGAAGCGGGAAAATCTTGTCCCGGTGCTTCATGATCTGCTCACCCGTAAGCATGAAAACATCCGGGCCCTTGCCTTCGGCGATGCGATTGATAAGGATGTCTTCGTACGAGGACGGATTGATCTGCGTATAAGATATCTTGATGTGAGGATTCGCGTCTTCGAACTTCGTGATGATCTCCTTCCAGACGTCACGGGTCTCTTTGAACCCCCAAAATGCGAGGATGGCTTTTTCACTGCGTCCGGGCGTGTCCTGACCGCCGAAAGGAAGAATTCCGGTTGCGGCAAGAAACAGGAATATGACGAACCCTCCGAGTATGCCGAAAATGATGTAGCGGCGTGTCATCGCAGAAAGAATTATGGGGTTTGTATTATGAATTATGGATTTGAAACTTTCCTTAATTCATACCCCACGACACAAATGTATTATCGTCTATGTACGCACTAGACGGCATAGATTATGACGATTGAATTTTTCCATAATACATAATTCATACCCAATGATTCATCTTTTACGGAATTCAAGCGCATAATGGCACTGTCCCGCGGGGTGCTCATCGGCAATGGTAAAGCCGGCAGCGCGCGCCATTGCGGCCGCAAGGCCGGGCGGGATACGGAGTTCACGGGGAGGGCCGATGACCGATTCCGGAGACCATTCAACAACGAGAAGCCGGCCGTCCTCATGGAGAATGCGCCCCGCTTCTCGAAAAAGAGCCGCCCCGTCCCGGCATTGATGGAGCAGATTGGCCGCGACAGCAACGTCCATAAAATTCTCTTTGAGACCCGAGCCCGCGGCGGCTTCGATGTCCGTCCAGACCGGATGGATGTTAACCAGATGCCGGAGACGGGCTTCCCGCCTGATGATATCAATCGCGTGGCGATTGATATCCAGCGCCCAAACGCGCCCGTCCCCGCCGACGCGTTCGGCAAGCGGGATCGCAAAATGGCCGTGCCCGGCGCCAAAATCCGCGACGTAGTCCCCTTTTTGGATTTTAAGGGCGCTGATAAGATGAGTAGGATTGAGGAACATGATAGACGCAAAGGAATCCCACACAGCCGTCATTGCGAGCGACCCCGAGTCTGTCGAGGGGGCGCGCGGCAATCCATCTTTTTCTGGATTGCTTCGTCGTCTGACTCCTCGCAATGACACATGCAATAGCGATCTTGATTGGGCTGTGAGGAATTACACTCTTTACTCGATTTTACAGCGTCGTCATGGACGCGACCGCGTCGCCGACTTCGGCGCGCATAATCCGTACGCCCTGAGTCACGCGGCCGAGCGACGGAATAGACCCGAGTTCCGTACGGATGACCTGCCCTTTGCGGGAGATCGCGATCAATTCCATCTCTTCTTCGCGTACAATCCGCGCGCCGATCACTTTCCCCGTTTTATCCGTCACGTTGGCGGCCTTGATGCCCGATCCGCCGCGACGCTGCTTCTTGAAATTGGACACCGGCGTGTGCTTCCCGAAGCCGTGCTCCATGACAACGAGGAGCGATCCCTTGGTCTTGACAAGAGGATTATCAATGACATCCATCCCGACGATCGTATCCCCGGATTTCAACCGGAGCGCCGTGACTCCGGCCGCATTCCGTCCCATGGGCCGGACATCGCGTTCCGAGAAGCGGATCGCGTTGCCCAAAGACGTAACGAGTATCAGTTCGTCGCCGCCTCCGGTCAGGCGCGCCCAACGGAGACGGTCGTCTTTTTTGAGCGTCAACGCAATAAGGCCGTTCCGGCGCACCGCCTCGAATTCTCCGGCCTCTACTTTCTTTATCGTACCATAATCAGTGAGCATCACGATATATTTTTTCACATCCCGCTCCGGCGCGTTTTTTTTCGCCTTCGCCCCGCGCGGGACCGCAAGGATCGAAGTGACTTTCTCGGTCGGCCCGACCGAGAGGATCATCGCGACGGTCTTCCCTTTGGCGATCCTGGACCCCTCTGGAATGTCGTAGGCCCGCACCTGATAGACCTTCCCCGCGTCGGTGAAGAAAAGAATATCGGCGTGTGTATCGGCGAGCAACAAGTGCTCCACAACATCCTCTTCTTTGGTCTCAATGCCGATCAGGCCCTTTCCTCCCCGCTTTTGCATGCGGTAGTTTTCGGGCTTGATCCGCTTGATATAGCCGCCGCGCGTGAGCATGATGACGACTTCTTCATTTGGAATCAAATCCTCGTCGGCCAGTTTGCCCGGCGCGCGCGCGACAACCTTCGTGCGACGCGGATCCGAAAAACGCGCGCTGATCTCGGCAAATTCCTGATTAATCGCCTCGAGCATCCTCTTCGGATCCTTAAGGAGCGCGGCGAGCTGACGCGCAAGCGCCATTTTTTCCTTCAGCTCGTCCTCAATCTTTTGGCGCTCCAGCCCCGCAAGCGTCGCAAGGCGCATGTCCAAAATCGCCGCGGCCTGGCGATCCGACAGGTCGAACTTTTTCATGAGGTTCGCATGCGCCCGCTCCCGATCCTCGGACTGCTTGATCGTTTGTATGACACGGTCGATATGGTCGAGCGCTTTTTTCAAGCCCTCCAGAATGTGGATGCGCTCCTCGGTGCGCGTCAGGTCAAAACGGGTGCGCCGCGTCACGACGTTTGTCCGATGCGCGAGAAACTGCGCCAAAACGTCCTTCAAGGACAGAACCTGCGGCTGGAGGCCGTCCACGAGCGCCAATAGATTGAGGTTGAAATTTTTCTCAAGATCTGTGCGCTTGTAAAGATTATTGAGCACTTTCTGCGGGTGCGCGTCGGATTTCAGGTCAATCGCGATCCGCATGCCGTCGCGATCCGATTCGTCGCGGATGTCGCGAATGCCCTCAATGCGCTTATCCTGGACAAGGGTTGCCATTGTCACGATGAGCTCGGCTTTATTCACCTGGTAAGGAATTTCCGTAATGATAATCTGGGATCCGCGGGGCCCCTCTTCCATATCTACGGTGCCACGCATGAGAATCGCGCCCTTGCCCGTCGCATACGCTTCGCGGATGGCCCGTGTATCAAAAATCGAGCCAGCCGTTGGGAAATCCGGACCCTTGACAAAAGCCATCAGATCCTCAACCGTCGCGTCCGGATGGCCTGCTAAATGGACGAGCGCCGCCATTGTTTCGCCCAGGTTATGCGGAGGAATGTTTGTCGCCATGCCGACCGCAATCCCGACCGTGCCGTTAACAAGCAGATTGGGGAATGCGGCCGGCAAGACCACGGGTTCATCGCGCGTATTGTCGTAGTTGGGGCGGAAATCAACGGTGTCCTTCTCGATGTCTTTCAAGAGATCTTCAGCAATCCGCGTCATCCGCGACTCGGTATAGCGGGGCGCTGCGGCATTGTCTCCGTCAATCGAGCCGAAATTGCCCTGCCCGTCCACGAGCGGATGGCGCATTGCGAAATCCTGGGCCATGCGCACGAGTGTCTCATAGACCGCAGCATCTCCATGCGGGTGGTACTTCCCCAAGCAGTCGCCGACGATTGCGGCGCACTTGCGGAATTTGGCCGCGTGCGTGAGTCCCATCTCGTGCATGGTAAAAAGAATCCGGCGGTGCACCGGCTTGAGGCCGTCGCGCACATCCGGCAGCGCGCGCGCGACAATAACGGACATCGCGTAGTCGAGATACGACTCGCGCATCTCCTCGATAATTTCTCTTTCCTGAACGCGGCCGATATCCATAAGAAAATGGGGCCGGAAGTACGAAGTATGAATTATGGGTTATTGAAACCGTCTGCAGTTTCCCCCTAATTCATAATTCCAGCCCCATAATTCAACAGCTATCTAAAAATATTACCCACCGCCTCCGAGGCAACCGAACCGACAACGGCGATTCCGTCCGCAACGCCTCCGGCTGTGTAGGACGCGCCGTCAAGAAACGAGCGCCAAAGCATCCAGATTCCGGGGCCCACCATTTCTCCTGCGGCGGCAAGCGCGGTGCCGATAACGGCAAACGGCGACGGATTGTCCTCTTCCGACAGAGTTACACCCGCCTCTGGAGCAGTCGGAGCGGACGCGACAGGCGAAAGGGATAATGCGGCAAGCTGCGTACTGTTCGCGGCCTGCCAGGCGAAGAAAACGAGCGGCGCGATAACCGCCATGCAGAGCGCCGCGACCGCAATGCGCATGCCTTCCGGGAGTTCCCGCGCCCCGCGGATCATATCAAAGAGTTGAGACATGGAATCGGAATTATGGGATATGAATTATGTATTATGGAAGACCAAAAATCCCATAACACATAATACCAGCCCCATAATTCATTTTATTTATACCGCCTTCAAAACAACAATCTTTGTTGCACACCCGGCGGCTAAATCTTTTTTCTTGATAACTAATTTTTCTTCCGGATCCGGAGCGGACATATTCATCTCTTTGGCGAACGCCTTGAGACGGGCCGGTTCCTCATCAAAATTCATTGGAACGACAATTGAGGGCTCGATCTCGCGGACCGCTTTTGCCGACGCCGCCGGGTTTTCAATCGGAATAAAAAGAATGTCAACCGATCCGATATGCTCCTCGGTGTCGCCACGCAATGCGCTTTCGCGCCACGCGCCCATGTGCGCGAGGCGCATGTCCTCCCAGACCAGACGATAGCATGTTGCCAGCCCCCTGTCGCGCCCGTTATTTTCATCCGCCATAACCGGCGCTCCGGTCATAACAATAGAGCGCGCCTCGTACTCTCCGGGGCCCGAAATAATAAAAGGCGCGTTATCCGCCGGCTTTTCTCCGGTTGTGGCCTGTTGCGTCAGCAAAACAATGTCGCTCCGGAATCGCGGCGCATGCGTAATTTCACCCTTGCTCGTCGGGTCAATAACAAGCACTGTTTCTCCGGCCTGGATCTTGAAATTCGTCTTTCCGTGCCATGTGATCACCATGTACGCTTTATTGTACCACGCGTGCGCGCATCTTGCAATTTGAACGGATAAGCGTTATCCTGATAACAAAAGACCTATGGTCCTGTAAAAACAAAACGAATAAAGATTCTTTTGGTTGTCACCCCCGCGAAGGCGGGGGTCCAGGTTCTACTTTATTGACGAAAGAAATCTGGATTCCCGCCTGCGCGGGAATGACAGAAAAAAGAGACATTTTATTTTAACATTGCTATATGAATACACTTGTTTCCGATATTTCCGACACTCAAATAGCCGACAACAACAAAACCGGTGATACTGATGCGCCGTGGCGACTGGCGCCGCGCTCCCTCCCGATGGACATCCTTCTCAAAAAGCATCCGTCCTCATCCGGCTTCCTGAAGCTCGGAGAACTCGTTGAGGGCAGGGTCCTGGAAAGGCGGGGCTCGCGCCTCTACGTGGATTTAGGCGCGCGCGGCATCGGCGTCATGTACGGACGGGAAAGCGCGCCGGGCCTCGAGACAACCAAAGCCGTCCGCCCGGGGGACTCCATCATCGCCAAAGTGGTGGAACTCGACAACGAAGAGGGGTATGTGGAATTATCCGTCCGGGAGGCCGGGGAAGACCGCCGGTGGCTTGAACTCAAAAAAGCTAAGGAGGAAGGCACTGTGCTGGATCTTCCGGTACGCGACGCAAATCGCGGCGGCCTTATTCTTGAAGTGTACGGAATCCAGGGATTTCTGCCCGCATCGCAACTCGCTGCAAACCACTATCCGCGCGTGGACGGCGGGGATAAGGAAAGAATTCAGGCCGAGCTCAAAAAATTCGTGGGCACAACCCTCCGCGTGAAGGTCTTTGATTTCGACCCGAGAGAACCGAAACTCATTTTTACGGAAAAAGGCATCTACGCGGATCAGATGCGCTCGGCGCTCACGCGCTATAACATCGGAGAGACGGTTGACGGAACCATCACGGGCGTGGTGGACTTCGGCGCATTCGTCAAGTTCGGCGACGACGATATTGAGGGGCTCATACATATCTCCGAGATTGACTGGACGCTTGTCGAAGACCCGCGCGCGCTCCTCAAGCCCGGCGACGTGGTGCGCGCAAAAATCATCGGCATTCAGGGGGGGCGCGTCGCGCTTTCGCGCAAGGCGCTCCAGGACGACCCATGGCGGCTCGTCGGAGACAAATACCGGCCGGGCGACATGGTGGAAGGACGCGTCGTCAAACTGGCCGCGTTTGGAGCGTTTGTCGAACTGCCCGGCGGCCTCCAGGGCCTTTCCCATGTGTCGAGTTTCGGATCGTCGGAACGCATGCATGCAGTTGTCGCGCGCGGGAAAACCTTTACTTTCCCCGTCCTGAGCATGGACGCGGACCAGCATCGCATACTCCTCGGCGCACCGACGGATAGCGGCGTCACTCCGGAGCAATTGGCACCGGATGCATCTTTCGCTGCGATCTCCTCCGCTGAACCGACAACGGAAAATGTGGAAACAGTCGGCATAACTGCATGATAAATCTCCCGCCTTTTTATAAATAACCCTTCACCATACCCTCAACGGCCCTGCGGCCGTGGTTTTGTTTTATCAATGCCCAGGAAGAAAACAAAAATAGGTGTCATCTTCGGAGGAAAATCAGCCGAGCACGAGATCTCGCTTCAATCGGCGCGGAATATCATTGACGCGTTGGACAAAAAGAAATACGACGTTGTCCTCATCGGCATTGATAAATCCGGACAGTGGCTCTTCGACGCGGATGCCACGCGCCTCTTAGACCCGAGTCGCAGCGCGAGCGCCAAAAAACTGATTGCACCGCATAGCAGACCCAGTATGGCGGTTCGCGGTTCAACTGCGCTTGAAAACGCTGATGTCCGCGGCGCGGCGGGAAACGCCAATGTTATATTTCCCGTACTGCACGGACCCTACGGCGAAGACGGCAGCATGCAAGGGCTCCTTCGCATCGCGGGCCTGCCTTTTGTCGGCGCGGGCATCCTCGGCTCTGCGGTCGGCATGGATAAAGACGTCATGAAACGCCTTTTAAGGGATGCGGAAATCCCGACGGCCAAATTCGTCACCATCCGAGACCGTGATAAAATATCCTTTCGCCACATTATCCGCACCTTGGGCCTCCCGGTTTTTGTTAAACCCGCAAATCTTGGCTCTTCCATCGGCGTCGAAAAGACAAAAAACAGAGGAGAACTCGCGACTGCGGTAAAACGGGCATTCCAGTACGATTCTAAAATTTTAATCGAAGAAGAGATAGCGGGGAGAGAAATAGAATGCTCGGTTTTGGGCAATGAAGATCCCGCCGCGTCACTGCCCGGCGAGGTTATTCCGACGCACGAATTTTATTCATACGACGCCAAATACACCGACCCCGATGGCGCCCGTGTTGATATCCCCGCAAAAATTCCCGCTCGTACAGTCCGGACGGTTCAAAAAATGGCGATCGAGACATTCAAAGCGCTCAATTGCGAGGGCATGGCCCGCGTGGATTTTTTCCTCAAACCGAACGGCGAACTTTTGGTCAACGAGATCAACACGATTCCCGGGTTTACCGCAATCAGCATGTACCCCAAACTGTGGGAGGCGAGCGGACTGTCCTATTCGGCGCTTCTGGACAGATTGATTGACCTGGCCGTCGAACGATTCAACCGCGAGAAAAAACTAAAAAGCTCCCGTTAATCGGTGTGCACCTCCGCAATAAATAATTTATATTGCGCCGGATAAACGCCCAATGCATGCGCCTCAGCATCTTTCACCCCAAAAATTTGACGAATCCGTATCAAACATGTACTCTTTTGACCATTAGTCCTTTGTCGCCACACATGAGAAAAGAAGGGGGCTGTGTCGTGACAGCATCGGAGGTATTCGAGGCCTTGGACGAACCAGGCTTCGGGACGTAATCTAGACAGCAGCTCCCCCGCCATCTTCTTTCGGAGCTTTGGCGGGCTTTTTCTTTGGATTAGAAACCGTCTGAAAAATCATTATTGAATGGGCCTTTTTGCGCAAAGACCGTACAACACAAACAGCAGTGGTGCATTTCCTTGATCGTTCATCTCCCGCGGGAGGCCGCGTATCCCTGTAGTTTGTATCACCACAATTGGCGCAAAATGGGAGTATCGAATGTCGCTTTAGTCACGAAGCTCGTCGTGCTGGCCGAGGAGCGTCACCGCACGCAAAAACGCACCGTCTATACATTTCCATCGGACGTTCTCACAAAAATCCGAGGCCAAAAAATGTGATGATTGTAGGACTTATGTTATGGATTTGAAGAATTTCCATAATAGATGTCTTACTCCTGTTGCATCCTATACTGCAACGCCTCGGTCATGTGCTGCTCGCCGATTTTTTCTGATCCGTCGAGGTCCGCGATCGTGCGGCTTAACTTCAGAATGCGGTGATACGCGCGCGCGGACAGGCGCCACCTGCCATGCGCGGTTTTGATGATGGCTTGCACTGGCGCGTCAAGGCGGATGACGCTCCGAAGCGTCGGGAGATTCATCTCGGAGTTGAGGAGGGTTCCCTGTCCGGCAAAACGCTCTGTCTGGACTTTGCGCGCCTGCGCCACGCTCGCGCGAATTTCTTCCGACGGGGTCCCGGGCGGCGCCTCCAGTTTTTCGTAGTCAATGTGTCCGACGGCAATCGTCATGTCCATCCGGTCAAGCAGCGGGCCAGAAATCTTTTTTGTGTAGCGCATCACGGCGCCCGGCGTACAGACGCAGTCCTTTATTTTGCTGTTGATGTATCCGCACGGGCAGGGATTCATTGCTGCAACCAGGATAAATTGCGCGGGAAACGTCTCCACTCCTTCAACGCGCGTGACCGTGACGGTGCGCTCCTCCAGGGGCTGGCGCAACGCCTCGATGACGCGGCGGTCGAATTCGGGGAGTTCATCGAGAAACAGAACTCCGCGGTGCGCGAGCGTGATCTCGCCGGGCCGCGGATACTTTCCCCCGCCGATGACGGAAGTGTGCGACGCCGTATGGTGGGGTTTTCGGAGGGGGCGCGCGGCGACAAAGGGACGCGCCTCGTCGAGGAGTCCCGCGATGCTATAGATTTTGGTCACTTCAAGGATTTCATCAAAAGAAAGCGGCGGGAGGATCGAGGCGAGCGCGTGCGCGAGAAGCGTTTTGCCGGTGCCGGGCGGGCCGATGAGAAGGAGGTTATGCCCTCCGGCGGCGGCGATCTGGAGCGCGCGCTTGGCGCCTTCCTGCCCGCGGATGTCCTCAAGCCGGACGCTGTGGACTGATGGGTCGTCCGTGATGACGGTCTGTGGGGTTGCGGGGGGATCGCTTCGTCCGGAGAGAAACTCCACGACGTCGGCAAGATGCTCCATTTCAATAATCCGGATTCGGGCGCAGAGCGCGGCCTCAGTTCCGTTTCCTTTGGGGACGACGAGGGTTGTGAATCCGTTATCCCGCATAGCAATGGCCATGGGGAGAACTCCGGGCACACGGCGGATCCGTCCGTCCAGTCCGAGTTCTCCCAGAAACACTATTTTTCGGGGATCAAAGGCGATCTGCCCGGACGCGAGGAGGTAGGCGAGCGCAATCGGCAAATCAAACGCCGGCCCCTCCTTTTTGATGTGGGCCGGCGCAAGATTGATGATGACGCGTTGGCTTTTTTGGTGCGGGGCGAGCGCCCCGATATTTTTGATGGCCGACCCGATCCGCTCGCGCGATTCCTGCACCTCTTTGTCCGCAAGTCCGACGATGGTAAAAACGTGCATTCCGGGCGTGGTATCCACCTCCACCGCAATGGGGAGCGCATTCATCCCGGACACTTGCGCAGAATAGACGGTTACCGACATACCCCGCCACGGTAGCAGGTTTTTTTATGGAATGCAACAATCAATACGAATATAAAATAAACGCAGATTACTCACCTGCGTTTATAGAGCTTATAAGGAAACAATTCCGCACAATATTATTCATGCGACGTGATCGTTAAAATACGCAACCACTGCACGGTTTTCAATTGGAAACCGCGCACCCTCAACAACTTATCCATGTGCGGCACGTGGCCATTCCCGAATATCATTCCGACATAACGCGGGCTTCGCGTGCGAATCGCCTCATCAAAGACCTCCAACGCCATATCGTCGCGAGAATAGACCAGTGTCGGATGATTGACCATCTGTTCGATCTCCTTCTCATACAGCTGGCGAAATGAAATGTAATCCCGCACAGTTGCTGATTCGACATCAACTTTGTGCAGAAAAAACTTTGCCGCACGGATCTTTTCATCGCGTATCTTTTTCTCGACAGTACGAATTCTTTCGTAAATTTGTTGCCATGTCTGTTCCGTAAGGCGAACGTCCGCCTTTCCCCTTCCCCATGCTCCATCGCCTGAAATCCAATGTTCTTGAGAGTAATCAAAGCAACGCACTTGTTCGATCCAGCCCTGATCGCGCATAAATTTTTGCGGCGGCATGGGCATACGAATCGCAGCCACAAACGCATCGTCCTCATTCGTACCCTCAAGCAGCGGTCGCCATTCCTCGTCCAGATGCTGCATGGTTTCGGCGTCTCTCACAAACGGCTCTTCGTAAATCACCGCATCGCGCTTCTGCAATATGTTGTTCACGCGTTGGTAAAACGGCTTTTCGCCCGCGTGCAGCATACCCACCAGCATCACTTTGGGACCCTCTTGACGCGAATAATAAAGAAGCGGCATATAAACACCGTCGGACCGACAATCATACATGCGAAGCATACACCCCCTCCTCTCTGTGACAGCGTCACGTTGTTGCTGTCAGGTGAATTGAAAAAGATCAAACTTACAAGATCGCATAGTATCACAGCGCACCACGATAATCAATATAGTAAGCGATAGTAATGCAATAAAAATCCCCGGATAATTTTCCGGGGTTTCAATACTTTTTGGGGCGGCGTTGACGTCGCGGAGGCGATTTGCCTCCGCAAACTTTATCACGCAAACACGCGCTTCCCCTCGTCTTTGGCCGCCTCCAGCCGCGCAAGCGTTCCTTCTTCCGCGCCGGCTTGGGCCATACGCGGCTTGCCGTGGTAATCAATATATACGGTTTCTTCGTATGTGACCTCTTCCAGACCGAACGCCTCCCGTCCGAACCCGGAATCTTTTATCCCGCCGAAGGGTTTCCCAACCTCTGCTCCGGTGGTGCCGCGGCCGATATAGAGGATTCCGGTCTTGATCCGTTCCGCTGCCTTCATCGCCAGGTCCAACTGGTTGGTCAAAATCGCATTGCTCAATCCGTACCGAGAAGCGTTGACGAGTTTCACTGCATTCCACACCGCCTCTTCCCGATTGCTGTCTGAAAACGACTGCACCGAGAGTACAGGACCGAAGATTTCTTCCTGCATGGCGTAATTCGCCAGTGATTCTGTACGAAGGACGGTTGGAGTAAAATAGTACCCCTTGCTCCACACTTCCGGAGCGGCATTCGGATACCATATACGCAATCCATCATGTCCCAGAAACGGAGATCCGCCGTGACACTGGAGACAGCCGGATGCGACGGCGCGCTGAATATCGCCATGCGCGCGCTCCATCTGCTCTTTACTCACCAGTGGCCCGACCGCGGTATCCGGATTCGCAGGATTTCCTATACGAACATGGCGCGCGCGCTCCCAGTATCGCGCGACGAATTCGTCCGCTCTCCCTTGTACCGCAAATACCGCGCGCGCGGAGACGCACCGTTGGCCGCTATCCCCCAAATTCGCGGTAATCGCTTCGTCCACCGCCCGATCCATGGGGTAATCGGACAGAAGAATCATCGCTCCGTGCCCGCCGAGTTCGAGTTCAACCGGTTTTCTCCGCCGACCTGCTGCGGCCGCAACTATTGCGCCGGTCTCGCTCCCTCCGGTAAAAAGTACTTTGTCGTATGCGCCGTGCTCGAGCGCATAGGCGCCGACCGTCTCTCCCTTGCCATGGATCGCCTGAAGTATCGAGGAAAGACGCCGCGCCTTGGTCGCGCCAAATTCATCAATCATCGCACGCTCGACTAGATAGCAGAGGAGCGAGAGCGTCGTCGGCGTCTGCTCCGCGCCCTTGACTATAATCGCGTTTCCTCCCGCCAGTGCCATAAATATCTTCCACGATGGCACCGCGAGCGGGAAATTCCATGGCGTGATTCCGAGGATCACGCCATACGGACGCCGTAGGGTAAATGCCATCTTATCCGGCATCTGGCACGGAATCTGGCGCCCGTACATCCGACCAATCTCTCCGTGATAGTGCCATACCGTATCAATCGCTTCCTGTACTTCGGCGTCGGCCCACTTCCAAAGCTTCCCTCCTTCCTGGATTAAGACCCACGCGAGCGGGCCGCGGCACTCCTCGAGAAGCGCTGCAACGCGCCGAAATACCCGCTCTTTCTCTTCTTGCGTCACTTCAAAGTACCAGTGTTCCTGCGCATCGCGCGCCGCGCTGAATGCGGCGTCTAGCTCGCAGGAAGCAACATCGCATACGATCGCAAGCCGCTCCTCTGTGGCGGGATTCACAATGGAGACGTATTCATTCCCATATCCCCACACCCACTCGCCGGCTATAAATGAACGCACGCGCTTCTGACCGCTGCATACCGGCAGCACGGTCCGCACCGCATCTTGAAAAATCATCACCGATTCTCCTGCTTGACTCTGTTATTATCGAATAACGTTCTGTTAAGGAACCACATTCTATTTGTAACCTTTCTTGAGCGCAAGCGTCAACCGCACAAAAAGTAATCCCTCACAGGTGTCATTGCGAGCGACCC
>JBBTVI010000044.1:0-14686 GCA_038063315.1 Patescibacteria group bacterium | reverse complement strand
CGTGTCAAGCAATATAACTATGACACCGAAACGGGTCTCCGTTCTGCAACGAAAGATGACACCGTAACGGGATGTTGCTTTTTCTTGGTTGCGACCTTTATCGCATCGGACGAAACGGTCCGGTGCTGTTTTTTCTGATACGCCTTGTACAAACAATCAAGTTTTTTTTCAATCGTCTCTCGTAACGCGGCGGGATTCAGCGACCGGTAGATTCGAGTCAATTCCCGTTTCGTTCTCGGCGGAACATGCGGGGAGGCGAGCACGCGCCGATACGGTGTCTGCGGGGTGTCGTACCGCCGGCGAATCTTTCCCGCGATCCGTTCCTTCCGTACAAGTTTCATCACCGGCTGAAAGAAGTTTTTGTAGAGGCGAAACTCGTTCCGGTACAGGTCGTTGAGAATAGATTGTTCGTCCTCCGTATCGTACCGGAGGTACCCGACGAACTTTTTGACGTGCGTCCAGTTCTTCTGTTCAACCAGACAGTTGTCGTTTTTCTTGTACGGACGCGAACGGGTGAAATGGAGGTGTTCGTTCTCCGTATACCGCACGAGGTGGTGATTGATGAACTCGGTGCCGTTATCGGAATGGATTTCCGTCCAACGGAATGGATACCGTTGTCGGACCGTATCAATGGCGTTCCCGACCCGTTCTTGTCCTTTGCCCATGACGGCTTCCCCTTCCCACCAGCCCGTTGCTGTATCGGTCGTAGAGAGCGTATTTACGAACTCCCCAGCCGCGGAAAACCCGCAATGCTCCACGAGGTCGATTTGAATATGGCCCTCCGTCTTACGGTCTTCTTCCGCAAACACCTTGACCGGTATCTTCTGATAGAGGAGCGGGTGCACTTTTTGGTGGTACTTCCGCTGCTGGCGCGAGACCTCCTTTTCGTGTTGGAGGAGGGTGTCAATGGTACGGAAACTCAAACGGGTGAGTTTCGTAACGACCTCCTCTGAACACCGGAGTTCGTTGAGCTTCCGTAGGCGATCAATCTCGTCGCGGAGGAGCGGCTGCAATCGTTGTCCGCACGCGTAGTCGAAGATCTTCCAGCAGCGGGCGAGCGCGGCGCGCACCAGTCCGTCGTAGACGGGTTTCCGTTTTTTCCGTCCGGTCGGTTTCGTGTCGAGGTTGCTTTTGGGCCGGAGTTTCTTGATGAGATATTTTCGTTCGAGTTTCGTGCGCTTCGCCGCTTCGTTGAGGAGCGCGCTCCGTTCTTTTTTCGCTTTCGTTTTGAGATACTCCGTACGGAGTACTCTGAGATATTGATTCCGTGATTGCATATCCATAGAGGTACATGATGAAGTAAAAAGTGATCGTTCATGATTCAACCTTTTATTCCATTGTACCGTGTTCGTTATCTCGTTATCGCGATCCGTTCGGTGTCATTTTCATTTTGCAGAAGCGAATGGCCTTCGGTGTCATTTTAGAGTGTACAATACGCGTGATTGATTTTAGAGTAAAAAATCTTCATACTACGTTAAGGTCTGCGCGGCGCCCTCCGATGTGGTGGGAAATATGGCCATCGACGGGCGACACCCGAGGATGGCCGCTGAAGATCAACCCCCCGCAGCAAGGAAGGTGCCGTGGTTCAAAAACGTGATGGTCGGAAGAGGTCGCAACACAGCATGGCGCGTCAGCGCGTACGCATTGTTTTCCGTGGCACGACAAAAGACGAGGCGTTTGGCGCCTTCTGTCAAGCGCTGATCGAGGGTGATGTACCGTTTGACATCGCTGGTCATCGGCAGGTCTTTATGAGTGAACGGGTGCGCGCCAATCTCGGAGGTAAACCGGTCCATCTCCTCGACGAGTACATCGGCTCTGGTGTCGCCGAACAGACAACGGTAGAAATCACCGGACGGCGCGTCATTCGTTCAAGTGAAGAAGGGTTGAAAATTGCCCGCCAGTATATGGACAAACGTCGTCAGGGTGCCTGATGCGTAATCCTCACCCGCTCACGCGCATGACCCTCCTCGTTCCTGCCCCAAAAACCGATGACGAAGTTAGGCTTGTTGATGATCTGATAGGAGAGCTCGTTGACGTCTGCGGTGGCGTCACGTTCAGTACCAAATCGCCTCCAAGCATCTTCGGCTCATGGCTTGATGATCAGGGTGTACAGCAAGATGATGATCTGATGCTCATCATCGCCGACGCCCCATTTTCTCTGGCCGCTGAAAGTACCGTCGATGCATGGCTTGACTGGATCGAAGATCTCAAACTCTGGTGCCAAGAGAGCTTTAACCAAGATGTCATCTGGATAACACTGACCAGTACAGCACGCGTCACCGCCTTTGACTATCAAAAAACGCGACCATAGTAGGTCGTGACCGCTCCAAGTACCTCCAGCGCGCCGTGTCTATGGTGCGCTGTCTTTTTTAATCAAAGCGTCGCCACCAGCACCATAGCTCTTTCGTCTCAAACCATCCAAAACCCCACTTCACCCTTGTACAATTATTACCCCACAGCCTCGCTGCTTGTGGGGTGTTTTTACGTCAAGAGAATTACACCACGCGGTGGCTCGCAAAAATCTTGCGGGCCTCAGTGCCCGAGGTAACGGTGGTGAGGTGGGCGGAGATGGTAAGACGTCGCTTCACTCTTGTACGCCACAGTTGCACAAGGTATTGAAATATATGGAGTTTTGCGGTACGATAGGGGACGTATGACGATGACCACACGCATGAGAACCCCGTACATCACAGAAAGGAGAGACGATATGGGCGCAACGATCCGTGCGCGGTTTTCCCATGGGGTCTTGGAGCCCCTGGAGCACGTTGACATCCCAGAGGGTGAGGTGCTGACCGTCACCATCCTCCGGTTGCCCACCAAAGGGGAACCGGGAGGGCTCGAACGTTCCGCCGGCGGTTGGAAAGACCTCATTGATTGCGAAGAGTTGAAACGCAACATCTACGCGGACCGTCTCATCACCACGCGTCCGGAGCCTCGGCTATGACAGTCCGTTACCTCATTGATACTGATTGGGCGATCGATCACATGAACGCGATTGATCGCGTCGTGCGCCGGTTGCAAGAGCTGCGACCCCAGGGACTGGCGCTCTCCATCGTCTCGCTCGCGGAACTCTACGAGGGCGTGCACTACTCCCGAGACCCGGAGCGCAGCCAGCAGGCCCTTGATGCTTTTCTCGCGGACGTCGCGGTCTTGGGTATTGACGAAGAAATCTGCAAAATCTTTGGACGAGAACGCGGGAAGCTCCGCAGGCAGGGACAGCTCTTTGGCGATCTTGATCTCTTGATTGCCGCGACGTGTCTCCACTACGGGCTGACGCTGCTGACGAATAACTGTCAGCACTTTAACCGAGTCGAAGGGTTGCAGATGGAGTCCATCCGCGAAGCGCCGCCGTCCGGACAGACTCAGCCATAGCCACAGTATCCTCAAACCACCCCCAACCCCACTTCACACTAGTGGAGAAAGCTGAAGTAGACCCCGTCTTGACGGGGTGTTTTTATGGCGGGAGAATAGAGAAAGTGAAAAGTGTTGCAGCAATAAAAGGGAGAGTGAAGCGCGTATGAAAGAGCAAATGAAGCCGTCGGCGTATCACTTGAAGCCGGCGGAGGTGAAAAAGTTGATTGTGAGCACGGATAACTTCCGGGACCGGTGCATGGTCAAGTCGCTCTGGTGGTTGGGGCTCCGGAGAAAAGAGTTGGTGGAGCTCGATGTGCGAGACATTGACTTTGAGCGGAAGCGGGTGACAGTCCGGCAGGGGAAGGGCGAGAAGACACGGCTCGTCCCGATCATTGATGAGGAGCTGGTCGGGGACTTGAAGCATTTGATGGGCGGCCGGAAGTCGGGGCCGGTGTTTCTGTCGAGTCGCGGGGCACAACTGACCACACGGGCGGTGAACTACATTGTCGAGCAGGTGGGGAAGCGGGCGGGGATTTCACATCCGCGGCCAGGCAGGGACATTGTCAATCCCCATATCTTCCGGCATTCGATTGCGCGATTCCTGAAGTCAAAGGGGTTTACCGCGGAGTGGATTCAGAATTTCTTGGGGCATCAGTCGTACAAGACCACGATGGATATGTATGGGACCATTGGTGTCCGGTTAAAAACCCAATAACGGCAACGTCATTTGAGGATGGTCATCAAAATTATGTAATCGATCCGCAGAAAACAGCGTAACCAAGGGCGTTTTGTCGAATAATGACACACTCAAAATTTGTAGAATTTCGTAGAGATTTCGTTTAAGCCCGAGCTGTTTCTTGAGAATCGCAACAATAAGGTAGGTGCAGATGGCGATGCAGATTTGTATTTTGACGGCGTTCTCCGAGTGTCCCCAGAATGTCTTTATCTTGAGGTGTTGCTTGATCCATTTGAAAAACAACTCGATTTGCCAACGATACTTGTATAGATTGGCAACCAGCAGTGCGCTCGTATTAAAATCGTTCGTCAGAAATACATAGTATTGATCAGTTTCTTGGTCGTAGTATTTGATTCGTCGGAGCTTGTCAGGATACTTCTTTGAAGCATCATGGCCGGTCAATCGTATGACCTGATCGCACCGCAGCCCCGTTGTTCGATCCACCGTGTTTGAGTACAACCGTTTCCAGACCATGCTCCGTTTTGCTCGTGTCGCAAAGAATGCACCGGCGTGATGGATGTTGTAGAGCCGTTTAAAGTCAATGTATCCTCGGTCCATGATGTAGTGTGCGCCTCGTTCGTATTCGATGATATCAAGGAAGTGTACGTCGTGCACCTTGCCGCTCGTGATGTGGAAAAACGTAGGAATAGAGCCGCGGATGTCCATCTGCGTATGTACTTTGACTGCCGCCTTCGTCTCAACGTATGGTGCCCATGGAAACACTGAGAGGCAGAGGTCTATACTGGCTGAGTCGATTGCGTAGCACGCGCCGTCAAGGTCGATCGTGAATTCCGGATCGTCGACATAGAGCTTGCGTGCGCGCTGGATGAGTACCTGCGCGAAGTCGCGGTAGATTCTCCAATCTCTGCGTTCGTTTGCATCGGCAAGCGTCGACTTGCTGACGACCGATCGAAATCCGAGATGATACTGTTTGTATCGTTGGGCTTTCAGGCACGTCACAATATCTCTGAGACTCTCACGGTACGCGAGCTGCCCAAATGCCATGGCGAGAAACTGTTCCCAACAGGTGAAGTTTTTGATCCGGTAATGACCCTGGTGGGCATCGACACACGTTTGAAACTGACGAGGTGACACAGATTCCATGATCTGCGCGAAAACATATTTGCCGTAGTGCATAAATAATGATGACAGCGATTAATAATCGACTGCCTTCATTATCGCACTACGCCGGTTTCAAATCGTTGCGGCGTATTTTCTCAAAAAGACGGCAAGGATATTGGGTTTTTTAACGATCGTGGGGTTTTTAACCGGACACCAGTGATTTGTAACAATTAAATCTCCAGTATTATCATCTTCATCAATTCCAGTGACCCCGACAGGCAAATTGTAGCTTTTAAGAACTGAGCATGTAGTGATGTCTATAGCAAAGAGCGTTGAAAGCACCTCTCCTGCGTCGGTAAGAAGAACTTTTGTCCCACCCAAATCGGCAGGACGCGCAACAGCAAGCGTGTCATTGCCTACACCGCCACCCTGGAAGGGAAGCGAGCAAGTCTTGAGAATACTCCCGTCACTAGGATCTAGTTTATAAAAGAGGCTCTCACCATTTATGGGTTGGTAGACGGCGGCCCAAAGCACATTTTCCTCTGAATCATAATCTAAGGCGCCAATGCCGGGACCATTAAATGCGCCGGGGTCCGGAATAGTGGTAATGTCGGGGCCACCCAAGGGAGGATTTTATGAATCAACCCGTCTCCATTAAACCCACCGGGAAGAAGAGTTGATGTCCAAATATTCCCATCAGTAGGGTCATGGGCTACACCTCTCCCATTCCCGTCTCGTGGAACAAATGTTGTAATTAGAGTATCTGTTGATGAATCCCACACCCGCATAGGAGCGTTGTTGAAAGCAGCGCTATAAGCCCAAAGCCGCACTGTAGTGTCTCTAGGCTCAATGAGGTGGGCTGCCGAAACATACCTATTAAGCAAAGATATCAGCGAGAAGAACATTGCCATTATAAGAATCTGATAACGAGACTTCAGTAACGACATTTCCGTTGCCAATACTGTGTGTCTCCTCAATAAAAAAACGCACCACTCCCTATTTGGGGATCATCGAGGTGCGCGGCACTCGTGCGTCAGCGTGTCAGGGTACTACCAGACTTCGCGTTCGTCTCTGCGGTTCGCTAGAACGAGTGCCATTGTATGTCTACTGTCACCCCGCGTCAAGAAAATAATTTCAACTTTTATTCGCGCTTCAAAAAACGTCCATAACGCATTGAAATAAAATACATCTAGTATGGTAGTAGGGTAGGGATGTCACAGGAGCTGGTGGCTGGCAAAAATCTTCCTGGGCTCGGTGTCGAGGGTAACGGCTAGTGAGGCAGGCGGAGAAGTGCTGTTTTGGGGGCTGTCGCATTTTCTGGCAGAGTGCGACAATCAGAAAACCCCGGGTACCCGGGGTTTTCTTGGCAGGAGCGACAATTCATGTGGTGAGCCGAGAGCGGTTGTGTTTTCGGGATATCTCAGCAACGACAAGATGGACTCATCGTTCCATCACAGCATTGCACATATACCACAACACACCCACAAACTCCGCTATGATATGAACAGCAACCACGTTGCGCTACAACATCAGCACCACTTCTCACTTGCTGACATAACTGTGGTGCTGTCGTACTGTTCTCGGCATTTACACCCCATCCACCAAGAAGCGAGACGCCGATCATAAAAACAACGAGTAGTAAACGAGTGGCCATGACACCTCCTTGAGGAGAAATCTCCATCAATTGGACCGGGGTCAAATCCCGATTTTTTACCTGCTCCTGTAAGGGTTGTTACTGTATGGGTCGAGACCAGACGGGTTCGAGTTGAATGGGCTTGATCCATACGGAGTATTATAGGAACCCCTAATACCGCTGTCGCGGTCAGAGAAGGAGGGTGAGGGATCACGGGTGCCGGGTTGACCCGTATAGGGATTCACGTTCCCGCGTGTACTCCAGTTATTGGAGGCATTACCATCTGGAGCAGAGCGGTAGTGCGGTTGCACATAGGTACCGTCCTTGCGGTAGTATCCACGAACGTATACATCACCAGCAAACGCTACACTGACGGAAAAGACAAAAGCCAATACAAGCGCAATCAAGAATAGAACCTTCTTCATAGGCACCTCCTTTGTTGCCTGAGTTTATCCCTATTTCCATTGCAACTCCACCACAAACCAATTTATCGTTCACACGCCAGGCGTTCTCCGCGCCTCCACTTCTCCGGGGGAATGAAGGGGCCGGCGTGCATGCCGGAGCGTGAGAGCTTGGCTGCATCGGCCGCGGCAAGGTAACGCTCTTTAAGCTGGCCCTTGAGATAGCGTTCGTAGGGGAGCGCCCAGCCGTCCTTGATCATCCGCTCGCCGATATCTTCGCCATTCACTGCGCAGCTCCCCACGGGTCGGCCGTAGGTGATCGCGCCGGTGAACGTGCACGTCACGTCCTTGTCTTTGACGAACGTCTCCAGGTGGCGCTTTGCGTCCTGACCGCAGAGGTAGCAGGCGCCGTCTTTCTCGCAGCGTTGTTGCTTCTCCGGGGTATCAATGCCGAAGATTCTGATGTTGAATGAGAGGGTGTCGCCGTCAATCACCGCGGGCCTGCCCTTCATCTGGCCGTAGGCAGAAAAGGCGACAACGCTCATGCCGAGCGCTGTGCACAGCACCACGATAATGGAACGCATCGTATGTCCTCCTGTCTTAGTTTATTTGGTGAGTCCCAGCCGTCTCACGTCTTCCTCGGTCCAGCGGGTGCTCTCAAGAATCTGCCGAATTGTCTTTGGCCCAAAAGTGTCGTGCAAGTTGTGATAGACAAGCAGCACTCGACGTCCGTCCGAGTGCTGGTAAATGTGGTGGGAACCCCTGCTCTTTCTCCGTCGGAACCCGTCACGCTCGACTGCGTTGATCCACTCCCGGGCAATTAAGTTCTGGAGTGGGTTAATGTCCATGTTAGACGACGACACCAAGAGTAATAGGAGCCTTCTTGAGGACCTGGGGGCTTTCTTCCGGAATAGGCTCCCCATCTTCCGTAAGGGTCTCTAACCACAGTGCCGCGGCTTCTTTAATGTTCTTCAACGCCTCCTCGTAGGTGTAGCCCCACGAATAACAGCCCGGCAGAGCCGGAATCTCGGCGTGATACCGCTCACCATCGGGTTCAATGGTAACCCGATAGACGTAGATTTTACCCATACCCGGTCTCCTGATAGGAATGTAGCGGAAGTCTTTCATCATGCTGAAAGTGTATATAAATAAAGGGATTGCGTCAATTATAACATGGGGGTCAGCGCATGGGCATCGCCGGACGTGGATAACGAAAAAACCCCGGGAAGCCGGGGTCTATCTCGGACAGCACTGAAGTATACGCGAAGATGAGGAATTGCCCTCAAGCAAACAGAAGATTTCACCCACAACCCACCAGCCCTGCATATACCCTTGAAGTTCAAGAATGTGTAAGGGTATCCTACTCCGACATACTACAATAATGACACCGGTCAAGCGGGGTACTCGTCGGGAACGATCTGGAGGTTTTGGCGCTTGTCGTTGGTCCGTACGCCCAGACATGTCATGAAGTGCGTGACGGAACAAGGGATGCTCAAGCGGTTGGAGCCGGGGGTGTATCGAGTGAATGAGAAGGAATAACTACTCCACTCGCCCCTGTACGCGTAACATTGTCATGAAGGCTTCCGGCGTCATCATGGTGATCCCTTCATACTCCTGAAGCGACAGGAGGTCGTCGTCTCGGGTAATAATGTGCATTGCATGGGCGGCAAGGGCGGTGGCAACGACAGGATCATCATTTGGATCACGGGGCACTGCGGTCACGCGGGGAAGATCACTCACCAGATGGGCAAGATCACGGAGGCCCTCAGTGAAGTCGGCCACACTTTCGTTGGGGTAGCGATACCGTCTCCGGTGTGGTCGGGCTTCGTCAAGCAGGACGCGTTGGGTTTCTGTGATAATTTCCTCAGAGAGGTACACGATAAAAGCTCCTTCTGCAGCGCGGCGAAGGAGCTCGCTGGACACGCCCGTCTTGGTGAGAAAGGCGCTGATGAGGACTGTTGAATCAAGAACGACGCGCGGCATGTTGTTTGCGGTACGCTTTCACCATCCGGGCGATCTCTTCCTCTTGTTCCTTGGGGCTCTGCGCGGGGTTGGGCTCCAGGTCCTCTACGCGCTCCATCGCACCCTGGATTTTAGCCCATGCCTTCTCTCGATCCACCACGGCCTTGGGTTTCAAGACAATAGTCTCGCCGCTGACGGTCGCCTCCAAGAGGTCGCCAACCGCAAGGCGCATTTCCTCGCGCACCTCGGCGGGGATGGTGATTTGAAATTTGTCTTTCACCTTTATAAGCGGCAAGGTGAGTACTCCTCTGTCATGCATAGGTGTGAAAGTCAGAAATTACTACTACCCCATGATACCGCCGTAGGCACAGCTGTCAAGTGGGGTATTCGTCGGGGACGATCTGCATATCGTCCTGGCGCTTGTCGTAGGGGAGCATGACGGTGATGCCGTCGGCAAGGGGGACGTAGTCCCAGGTGATGGTGGACCCTTTGCCTGTTTTGTTGGGCCAGACCGCGCCAATCTTGGTCCAGATTTTCTTGGCGCCTTTTGTGACTCCGCCGTGGTAGATGAGGTGGGTGGGTGTGTTAGACATAGTGTGTTAGACATAAAGGATTGAGTCTGGAATAGACCCCGCATTAGTCGTTCTGCGCCCGAAATCCGATCTACCCCTTCGGTTTCTCCGGTTCCGCAAGCAGACGCTGGAGCAAGCTGTAGATCGCACGAATTTCCTTGCTGTGCGTACCGAGCTGACGTTCCATAGCAGCGAGCTTCTCACGTAACACCTGGCTGGTTTCTAAAAGCTCCCGCATACGGATGAATGCCTTGATAATGAGGATATTAATCTGAATCGCGCGTTCACTTTTAAGCACGCTGGAAAGCATGGCAACGCCTGGTTCTGTGAAAACGTACGGCAAGGAACCACCAAAACTCCGTTTCGTTGGTATCACATTTTGTGATACCAAAGCCTCGGCTTCTTGCCGGGTAAGCTGGAACATAAATTCCTCAGGAAAGCGTTTTTTGTTGCGTTTTACTTGCTGCCTGAGCGCAATCGCTTTAACTCCATAGAGCTCCGCCAGATCACGGTCAAGCATAACCTTTCTGCCATGGATCAAATGAATCTGTCGCACAATGCGCTCGGCCGGAATCGTCATAAGTTCGGTGGTAGACATGAATGGTTAAATGATGAGCCGCAGACGCCTCAGGTCTTCCTCGGTCCAGCCGGTCCTTTCCGCAACCGGCTACTCATAAAATGCTTTCAGCTGCTTGTTGTTGGGGAGGAAGCCACTGATGGCCATGAAGCGTTTGACGCGCACCCTGGTATGCCCGTTGCGATAGCGCGGGTGGCACATTTCGCAGTGGCGGTGGTGGCCGATACTCTTGCGTTTTGCGAAGTACCAGACGCTCCGTTCACAGATACAGTCGAGCACGCCGTCCCAGTGCACGATACTGAGATGGTCGCGTTGGGCTCTGCGCGCCTTCACCCATGTTGCATAACGACGGTCCGCCCGTTTGCATTTTTGTGGAGACAACCAGGTCATGGAGTAATTCCCCGAGCGCGTATCTACTGATAAACCGAATCCGGATGTAGGTGCTTGTCTAACGCCTTCCTCGTGTTGTGCGGCGCGCTTTTCGGGCTGCCGCTACCGTGCGGTCATCGGAGCGCGGGGGAAGTTATAGACCGGGGTCTCCACGGTGCGCACCGGCACGTCTTCTTTGATGAGGCGGTCCATCTGCTGAAACGTGTTTTCATCAATCCATATCTCACCGCATTTCACACACACCTTTGCAGGAACATTCTGGAAGAGATAGAGGCGGTCCCCCCGACGTTCCTCGTGGGTGATGGTGGTCTCACGGAGCGCTCCGCCGCAGACAGCGCACCGCGTATGAGGTTGTGTGCTTTTTATGCTCATGGTTTTTTTCTTCTCTTTCTTCGTGTCCACGGGTCCTCCCAGAGGCGGGGGTCAAGCCAGTGGACGGTGATCACATAGATGCGTTCGTTGGCGCGGTCGTAGCCAAGGGCCACGTATAGGGGGCGGTTTCCCTCCATCGGCGCCATCAGGAGGTATTTGGGGTAGGGCTTTGCGCGAGGACGCTCTTCAATAATTTCACCGTCGATCATGACCCGTACGGCGTGGTCCCGGGTAATGCCTCGCTCTCGGGCACGACGCAGCGCATGATAGCGCCATGTGATGCGTCCGGCCTGTGCGACTCTCTGGATGATGGACGGATCAGACGCCATAGTCAGTGTACCAGAAGCATAACATGTTGTTCGATGTCGTCAATCTTGGGAAGTCGGTCTCAATGCGCCCTCCTGGGGAGGAGGAGAGGGTGGGTAGCCCCCACGCCACGCCCGCATTTTTCACGCCACGCATTTTAATCTCTGTCAAGCATGACAAAACCCCGCCCGCCAGAGGCGGACGGGGTCTGTCAGGTCGTGCTGCGGCTCACGAAAAGGATATGCGGATGGTGTTGTCACCGCCGCGCATGTCCAGTACCCACTGCTTGAAACTCTTGTGGGGTGGACAGACAGCGTCAACCGGCTCGTGGTACTTTTCCGCGTTGCGGATCGCATCAGGCGCGCAACGGGGACATACGGCAAAGGAGCCGATAAGCACGCCGCCGGACTCGTCAGAGTCGGTATAGTCCAGATTACAAAAGTCGCACACGACCGTATCGCCAATGTCAATGATTGTATCGTCCATAGTGAGCAAAGACGGGGAGGGGAGGGACACCTCCCCGTCTGAGGGTTAATTGTGATAATCAACGACCACAATCCATTTTTTGCCAATCAGGGTGGGCGAGACCGCGTCATCGTTGAGATCCGCATGCTGCGCGTTGTCCGTCTCGCCCTCATACTCCTTGAGGAGCGCGTTGTAGAAGTCCTGCGTCAGCAGCATGGCGTCATCTTCCTCGCCGATGTCAATAGAGGTGCTGCGCTGGATCGGGATGCCCTTGTAGTCCGGCGGCGCTGCGGCGTCCCAGAGTTTCTGAAATTGTCGGGTCAGTGTGCGCTGGAGTTTCTGCTTGGCTTTGTCCCCGTAGTGGGCGCCACAGACCTGCACGCCCTTTTCTTGCTCAAGAGCGTCCATCTGTGCCATCAGTGCCCGCGCCCATGAGTGGCGGGACAGTTCACCGGACCATCTGCCGCCGATGACGAACCAGTCCGCCAGGCCACCGCCCCAGCGCCCACTGCTGCAAAAGCCCTCATCGTCAAGCGTGTCAAAGACGTGCTGGCGCGCGTCCTCCGAGGTCTTGGCTGTGTCTGCGTCAAAAGTCACGAGAAAACGATAGTGCATAAGGGTATGGAAGGTTAAAGTTGATCATTCGACCCGCCGCGGTCCCGACGGATGGCGGCGTTAAACTCTTTGCGTACAAGTGCGCTGATGTCGGTATAGGCCGTGTGCGGCTTGTGCTTGCCGTCAGCGCCTCTCGTTTCTGCGGCGTCCCACAAGCCGCTGGAGTCATAGTCGCCGATGAGGATAATGCGGTCTCCGGCCCAACGGCCGAGGGTCTGGTAGCGCTCGCGTTCGTCAGTCGGAATATCGCCCCCGCCGTCGCCGTCGGACTTGCGCAACAGCCAGACGAGGACGCTCGCTTGTGGGTTATAAAGCCATTCCCAGAACTTGGCGGCGCCGCCCAGATCCCACGCATTGACGACCTCCTTCTTGTCTTCGTTCACGATTTTGAAATATTGTCCCATAGTGTGGTGTCTGCCACGGGTGAGCGCGTGTTGTATCCTCCTGAGTCTCCGTCTGGTGGGTGCAGTATGTGAAGTTGTACCCCACATTTTGTGCACGCACTGCACAGACGGCGAGGCGCGGAAATACTTTAAGGCGTTCCGATTTGTGCCACCCTCGCGTGGTCCTGCTTATCGCTCTTCTGACGCGCAAACGGTTTTGGCTTACGCGTGGCCTGTGAGTCCTGCTCGACCTTCTCGCCGGACTGCTGGCCGTTGCGGTAGGATTCGAGCACCTTCTCTTTGGCAAACCGCACGAACGCGTCAGCTTCTGCGGCGACGGAACGGCCGACGGCCTGGTGCGCCAGGATGTCGTTGAGCCGTTCCCGGAAGGCGCCGTCGAGGTCCTGTAAGTAACCCATGCGTGTCAAGCAATATAACTATGACACCGAAACGGGTCTCCGTTCTGCAACGAAAGATGACACCGTAACGGGATGTTGCTTTTTCTTGGTTGCGACCTTTATCGCATCGGACGAAACGGTCCGGTGCTGTTTTTTCTGATACGCCTTGTACAAACAATCAAGTTTTTTTTCAATCGTCTCTCGTAACGCGGCGGGATTCAGCGACCGGTAGATTCGAGTCAATTCCCGTTTCGTTCTCGGCGGAACATGCGGGGAGGCGAGCACGCGCCGATACGGTGTCTGCGGGGTGTCGTACCGCCGGCGAATCTTTCCCGCGATCCGTTCCTTCCGTACAAGTTTCATCACCGGCTGAAAGAAGTTTTTGTAGAGGCGAAACTCGTTCCGGTACAGGTCGTTGAGAATAGATTGTTCGTCCTCCGTATCGTACCGGAGGTACCCGACGAACTTTTTGACGTGCGTCCAGTTCTTCTGTTCAACCAGACAGTTGTCGTTTTTCTTGTACGGACGCGAACGGGTGAAATGGAGGTGTTCGTTCTCCGTATACCGCACGAGGTGGTGATTGATGAACTCGGTGCCGTTATCGGAATGGATTTCCGTCCAACGGAATGGATACCGTTGTCGGACCGTATCAATGGCGTTCCCGACCCGTTCTTGTCCTTTGCCCATGACGGCTTCCCCTTCCCACCAGCCCGTTGCTGTATCGGTCGTAGAGAGCGTATTTACGAACTCCCCAGCCGCGGAAAACCCGCAATGCTCCACGAGGTCGATTTGAATATGGCCCTCCGTCTTACGGTCTTCTTCCGCAAACACCTTGACCGGTATCTTCTGATAGAGGAGCGGGTGCACTTTTTGGTGGTACTTCCGCTGCTGGCGCGAGACCTCCTTTTCGTGTTGGAGGAGGGTGTCAATGGTACGGAAACTCAAACGGGTGAGTTTCGTAACGACCTCCTCTGAACACCGGAGTTCGTTGAGCTTCCGTAGGCGATCAATCTCGTCGCGGAGGAGCGGCTGCAATCGTTGTCCGCACGCGTAGTCGAAGATCTTCCAGCAGCGGGCGAGCGCGGCGCGCACCAGTCCGTCGTAGACGGGTTTCCGTTTTTTCCGTCCGGTCGGTTTCGTGTCGAGGTTGCTTTTGGGCCGGAGTTTCTTGATGAGATATTTTCGTTCGAGTTTCGTGCGCTTCGCCGCTTCGTTGAGGAGCGCGCTCCGTTCTTTTTTCGCTTTCGTTTTGAGATACTCCGTACGGAGTACTCTGAGATATTGATTCCGTGATTGCATATCCATAGAGGTACATGATGAAGTAAAAAGTGATCGTTCATGATTCAACCTTTTATTCCATTGTACCGTGTTCGTTATCTCGTTATCGCGATCCGTTCGGTGTCATTTTCATTTTGCAGAAGCGGATGGCCTTCGGTGTCATTTTAGAGTGTACAATACGC
>JBBTVI010000043.1:0-17393 GCA_038063315.1 Patescibacteria group bacterium | reverse complement strand
CAATCCAGGATTTGGATTGCTTCGTCGTCCTGCGGCAGGCCTCCTCGCAATGACACATATGGTGGCAATCGCGGTAGGACTGTGAGGGATTACTCTAACGCCACCGCCGTCATGTTTAATCAAAATCAAAAAAGCGCCAATCGGCGCTTCCTCACATTAGACCCGTCTTTGCACTTAAACGCGATCGCGTTTAAGTGCAAACAAAATTATTCCACCTCATCTATTCCGCCCTTCATATAAAACGCTTGTTCGGGTTTGGCGTCGTGGGTACCGTCAAGAATTTCTTTGAAGCCGCGGATGGTTTCCTTAAGTGATACGTATTTTCCGCTTTGGCCCGTAAACTGTTCGGCAACGAAGAATGGTTGCGACAAAAAGCGCTGGATTTTGCGCGCGCGCGTCACAGTAAGCTTATCCTCGTCGGACAACTCCTCCATGCCGAGGATCGCGATAATATCCTGCAAATCCTTATAGCGCTGCAAAATCTGCTGCACGCCGCGCGCGACGCCGTAGTGCTCATCCCCGACGATTGCCGGGTCAAGAATCGTGGACGTGGAATCAAGCGGATCCACCGCCGGATAAATTCCGAGCTCCGCAAGAGAACGCGAGAGCACGACAGTGGAATCAAGGTGTCCGAATGTCGTCGCGGGCGCCGGGTCCGTTAGGTCGTCGGCCGGAACATAAACCGCCTGCACCGACGTTACCGACCCTTTTGTCGTTGACGTGATGCGCTCCTGTAATTCCCCCATCTCGGTTGCAAGCGTCGGTTGGTACCCCACCGCGGACGGGATGCGCCCGAGAAGCGCGGACACTTCGGAGCCGGCCTGAGTAAACCGAAAGATATTATCAATGAAAAGCAAAACGTCCTTTTGTTCCTCGTCGCGGAAGTATTCGGCCATGGACAGCGCCGTCAGCGCGACGCGCGCGCGGGCTCCGGGCGGCTCGTTCATCTGGCCAAAGACCATCGCGGTCTTATCAATCACGCCGGATGAGCGCATCTCGTGGTAAAGGTCGTTTCCCTCGCGCGTCCGTTCTCCGACTCCGGCAAAGACCGAGTACCCGCCATGCTCGGCCGCGATGTTCCGGATCAGCTCCTGAATGATGACGGTTTTACCGACTCCGGCGCCGCCGAAAAGGCCGACTTTCCCGCCTTTCATAAACGGGCAGATGAGATCAATAACCTTGATTCCGGTCTCAAAAACCGCGGTCTCGATGGATTGCTCGGTAAAGGGCGGCGGTTCGCGATGAATGGGATAGCGTTTTTTTGCCTTGATCTCCGGTCCGTTATCAATGACCTCGCCCAAAACATTAAAAATCCGGCCGAGCGTCTCCGGACCCACCGGAGTCGTGATCGCGCTTCCGGCATCTTTCACCGCGACTCCGCGTCTGAGACCGTCGGTCGAATCCATCGCGATACAGCGCACCATATTTCCCCCGATGTGCTGCTCAACCTCGAGCGTCAATGGTTTTTTGCCGTCTTCAACGCGGAGCGCATGAAAAATATCCGGCAATTTTTCTTCCGGAAATTCCACGTCCACCACCGGCCCGATGATTTGCTTAATTGTTCCAGTACTTGACATTTTATTTGATTTTACGATACTAAAAAAAGTACTCGTCTCGGACATTCACAACTCAAAGGGGCATGTATGCTTTTCCTTGCAGCACCTGTTTTAGGACTAGCCGTTGGCTTCGGGGTCTTTAATGGTATTGCCGCACTCACCAATAATCTTCATGCGGCCATCAGCTTCGCGGTCCCCGCCAGTCTCCTTACATTTTGGTTCGCACTTGAACTTGGTCGAATAGCCGATAAATAAGATAGCCATCTCCCAGCCATAGCTCCGCTGTTCGCACCGGAGCCTTTTTATGCATTTTGAATGAAATTACTCCAACACAGAACCCCCTCCCAGATGTCATTGCGAGCGACCCCGAGCTGCGAGGGGGCGCGCGGCAATCCAGTGTTTTCTGGATTGCTTCGTCGCTATCGCTCCTCGCAATGACGCATGTGATGGCGGTTTTGATAACGCTGCGAGAGGTTACTCCAGCACCGCTTTTCCCGCCGAGATCTCCGCGATCTCACGCGTGATCGAGGCCTGACGCATTTGGTTGAACGCAAGCGCCAGATCGTCCGCGATGTCCGCCGCGGAATCGGACGCGTTTTTCATTGCGACCATGCGACTGGAATGTTCGGACGCGCACGATTCAAGCATCGCCTGATAAAGCTGCGTCTCGATCAGGCGCGGAAGAATTGCGGACAAAACCGCATCCCGTCCCGGTTCAAAAACAAAGGCGAAAGCCCGACGGCTCGCCCCATCTGCCGCCTCGTCGGCGCGCCGTGACACAGCCCCCAATTCCGCGCTATATGTCAAAGGGAGAAGCTGGTGCACGGTTGCGCGTCTCGCGAGCGAGGAGATGAAATCAGTATAGATCAAAAAGACGCGATCGTATTGTTTTTCCAAAAATCCTTTCGTGATAAAAAGCGCGATCGGCTGGAATTCATCGGGCGTGGGGATGACGGACAGCTTTGAAAATGACGCCACGAGATTGAGACCCCTCCGGCCCATGCGCTCCGCGCCTTTTTTCCCGATGACCGCATAATCAATGCGTTCGACCTGTCCGGCGAGAGTCAAGGCGAACTCATCGGCCCGCCGGAAAATCTCGACTGTCAGATTGCCGCAGAGTCCCCGGTCCGGCGTCATCACAAGGATAAGAACGCGCGATGCGGCCCCACCGGATGCGAAAAGATACGGATGTGACGCCGGGTCCACGACCGCCGCAAGATCGTTCAGCACGGTCCACGAGGCGGCTGCGTACGGCCGCGACGCGAGCGTCGCTCCGACCGCGCGGCGCATCTTGGCGGCCGACACCAATTCCATGGCTTTGGTGATCTTCCGGATGTTGCGCACCGCCCGAATTCTTGCTTTGATATTTTTACTCCCGGATGGCATGATGAGGTTAAAGTCAAGGGAAGGCTCTCCGTCAATTTTCGAAGAAACCATTGAGAAAGTCCTTCATCCGTCATTGCGAGCGACCCCGAGTCTGCTCGCCTCGCTGAAGCTATGGCGAAGCGGGTCGAGGGGGCGCGCGGCAATCCAGAATTTTGGATTGCTTCGTCGTCTGACTCCTCGCAATGACTTTTTTTAGATGGTTTCTAACCGCATACTACGCTGACCCCGTGATTTTCGCAAGAGCGCAGGGGTTTCCATGCGGATTATCCGTGTCCGTATGAATCAATCCAACGTTATAAAAGAGATCTTTGAAAAAAAGTTGCGAGTGTTGCGATCACCCGTCGTTGTCACGCTAGGGGCCAATATCGCAGGCGCCGCAGTCAGCATGATCAGCGCGATTATTGTTGCGCGATGGCTCGGGGTGGAGACATACGGCGTCATGGCCATTATTTGGGGAATAAACGCAACGGCTCTCAATCTCGTCGATGTGCGGCTGATCGACCTCATGCTTCAATGGTATTACCGCCCTCCTCCTCAAGGGACCAATCAGCTTAACTATCAGACAACCGTACTGCAAGTAACGCAACTTGGCTATCTGATCCTCGGAGTCGCTTTTTTTGCAATCGGACTCGCTGCAAACATCGGACTTGCGCACCTATTTACATCGTATTCCATACGATGGCAGTGGGCTGCAATAAATGCGATGGCGCTTGCGCTGGACTACACAATGGCTCCGTTAAAAATGATGCAGAGAATGCACGGCCGTTTTATTCTTCTCGGAATCGTCAATACGGCCTCAGCAATACTTTCATCCGCCGTCCTCCTTTTTTTTCTTTACAGGCAACGAGATCTAGGTGGATTCTATACGGGAACGGCTTATGGTGCACTTCTTGCTTATATTTCGACCGCCGCCATCCTGCTTTGGATTTTAATTAAGCATGACCGCATGCCTATCTTTAGCCGTCTTGAGCCAAAAAACATTTCATATTTAAAACAGGGAATCGGTTTCTTGTGGTGGGGAAACATCTCCGGCCATATCAAAATGGCTCACCGCGCGAGCGATATTCTGCTCGTCGGATTTTTAACCAACGATCAGATCACCGGGGTATACAAACTCGCCAGGTCCTTCGCGGATAAATTGTATCTTGTTTTCGACGCCCTCAACCAAATCTACCAGCCCGTCCTGATGCGACTGCTCCATTCTTCCTCCATGGCCGAATTTCGGAACCGGGCTCGCCGTCTTATACTCTACGGGGCATTTCTGACCGCCTCGTTTCTTCTGGCGGTAGCACTCGGGTATCCCATCCTTGAGCAATTCATTCTTGCGCGCACGGTCCCCGGCCTGCAAATGGCCATTGTCATTTTAACGCTATCGTTTTTTACCGCAACCGGATTTTGGCTATGGATGTGGCCGATAATCATACATTTTCATCTTGCGCGGGCCTATACTGCGCGAAGCATTCTTGCGATTTTTATTCAGTATAGCATCGGTTTTCTTCTTTACCTGATTGGCGCATCAGCAACCGCGTTTGCTCTCGGGTATCTGGCCTATGATATTGTCCTAATGGGATCGGCCGCGATATTGTTATGGCGTTACTATCCCGAATGGATGCCATACCGACAAGAAGTGAAGTACGCGGCGGCAAGCCCCGCGGCGCTTCACCCTGAACGAGCGAAGCGAGTCAAAGGGTAAAACCATGAACCATGGAGTACTCCGAAAACAACAAAATGCGGAACAGAAAAATTCATGTTGTCCAAATCGGTTACGACGATTCTCCTTTTGATCAGAACCCAGCGTCGGACACACTGAGGCGCCAAGCTGCCTATGCGGAAGAACTCGCGCGAAAAGCGCCGGAAAGCCGCCTCACGATACTGACGCTGACAAAACAGAGGGCTGCCCTCCCCCGCAATGTCGGGAATGCGCATTTCATTCCCGTGTCGTACCCGCATTGGCCCCTCATTCCGTTCCGCGTGCTCGACGCATTGAAAAAGCTGCACGCCACGCATCCGATCTCCGTCATCAGCACGCAGACGCCCCACGAGGACGGTTTCGGTGCGCTCTTGTTTCGCCGCCAAACGGGAATCCCGGTCATCGCTCAAATTCATTACGACATCTTTGATCGCCGCGCCGAGCGTGAAAATATCGGGCGCGGCCTCTCCCGTTTAATCCGCCGGACTCTCACCTGGCGCTGTCTCCCCCGATTTAATGCGCTCCGGACCGATGCGCGGCAAACGACGGAGCGCTTTAGGGAAGCCGGAATTCATTCGCGCATACACGCGCTACCCATACCCGCCATGATGCTCTTAGACGGGAGCCGCCATATATCAGTGAAAAAGGAACCGCGCGTACTCTATGTCGGCCGCCTCGCTCGGCAGAAAAGGATTGATCGCTGGCTCATGGTGGCACGGCGTATTGTCGATCGATTTCCGGATGCACAATTTGACATCATCGGGGACGGCCCGTTACGCGATCAACTGGAGCGATTCGCAAAAAACTTAGGCCTGTCCCAAAACGTGCGCTTCCATGGCGCAATAGCGCATGACGCGCTGAATAGATTTTATGAATCCGCCAAGATCTTTTTACTCACATCGGACTATGAGGGCTTCCCGCGTGTCATTATCGAAGCGGCCTTTCACGGAATTCCCGTTATCTCAACCCGCATTACAGACGCCCATCACGCCATTATCGATGGACGGACGGGGTTTATTTTGGATCGCGACGACATCGCGGGAATGGCTCAACGAGTGATGGAATTACTCGGCGATGAAACCCGACGCTACGAAATGGGCATATCCGCACAGACGTATGTCGCCAAAGAATTCCCGCCTCGCCGCCTCATCGAACAGTGGGTAAATATTCTTCTCTCTCCGCTTGCCTCCACAACGCCCCAGAGCCAAATCTTACCGAAACGATTGACTATCGCGCGATTAAAGTATTTAAGCAAAAGCCGCAATTCGCTGTTGCGGACGCTTCAATACGAAGTTATTGAAAAAGTGACACTCAGCGGTAAAACTCTCGACCTGGGCGGCGGCAGACGAAGCGACTACATCCCTTTGCTTCGCGTCATTGGGAGTATTGAATCCGTGAATATTGATTCTTCCATGCAGCCCACATATATTGCGGATCTCAATCAAACCCTCCCGCTATCCGCGGAAACATTTGACAATCTTATCTCCCTGAATACTTTTGAACACGTTTTCAATGATGTACTCGCCCTCCGCGAGGCATTGCGCGTTTTAAAGCATGGCGGGCGCTTTCACATACTGATTCCCTTCCTTTATAAGACGCACGGGTCGCCAAACGATTTCCATCGCCACACCGCCTCTTGGTGGGAAAAACAAATCACAGAAAATGGCGGCGATCCATCAGCGCTTCGCATCGAACCTCTTGTCATTGACTCATTGTCATCGGGCATGGCGCTTTCAAACTTCGGCGGACGTAGATGGCTGCGCTGGCTCGTGCTCTCCATTGCGCTCTTACGCCAACGCCGAATGCTACTCGATCTGCTGGTCAGCTATAAAAATGCGGAATCTGCTCTCGGCTGGTATATTACAGGTACAAAACTATAGATATGATCTACCAGCGAATCGAAAAATACCAGCTCGCCGCGCAGAAACTGCACGGGATGAGTGGTACATTAATGGATGTGGGATCACGCGACCGGATATTATCACAGTATCTACCGGAAACCGTGACGTATCATTCCGCAGATATTACTCCGGGACATGATTTTCAATGGAATCTCGAGTTGCCGTTGTTGTGTTCCGATAACGCATTTGATTTTGTTGTTGCTTTTGATGTTTTAGAACATGTGGAAAATATCCATCAGGCCACCGCGGAGTTAATCCGAATCACGAGACGACGTCTTTTTATTACTCTGCCCAACATGTCAAATCTCGCGTCGAGAATCCGATTCTTGCGCACTGGCTTTCTTGCACCTAAATATGCGTTGCTGCCCACGCATCAGGGAGACAGACATCGCTGGCTGACAACTTATCCGGAAATCATCACATTTATAGCATCGATTGCCGTTCAGGAGCGCGGCTGTCAAATGTCGCAGGTGAATCTTATTTACGCCAATTCCCGGTGGGAGAAACTCATGTACTACTTGCCACTATCACCGGCCACGCGCACCCATACGGTTTTTTTTGACATCAGCAAAAACGCCAATGCGCCTCCTTATCATTAATTTTGCAATGGATAAGAATTCGCCGGTATGGGCATGGCAGGCATCTGTCGCCGATGCGCTCGCGAAGAACTGCCAATCGGTGCTTGTCCTAACAGAACAGATCGGCGACTACGACGCTCCGCCGAATGTCATCGTCGAACTTCTTAAACATCGCGCGTATGGCATCCCCTATCAATTAGGCGGATGCGTGGTGACGCAGTGGCGGTTATACAAGCGCCTTCGATCCGAACGAATAGACGCATGCTTTATCCACATGAACCACCGCTGGTCATACCGTCTTTATCCGCTGTTGGGCATGCTTGATATTCCGATATTGCTGTGGTTCGCTCACGGAACAACGCCTTTTTCATTGCGGCTTGCGCTTTTTTCCGCCCGACGCGTCATAACCTCCAGTCCGGAAGGATTCCGCATTCCTTCGCCCAAGGTGCGCATTATCGGCCAGGGCATTGATACTGATCTTTTCCGTCCCAATAACGAAACTCCGGATCCCGACAGCATCGTGACGATCAGCCGCATTTCGCGCCGTAAAAGAATCGATCTCATTATACGCGCAATCCGCATACTCAAAGACATAGCGCCGCATCATAATTTTCATCTCACGGTTATTGGCGCGCCGCTCATTTCGGATGATCGGCTTTACGCCCAAGAACTCAAGGACCTGCGGCGCGCGGAGGGATTGGACCGTAATGTCGCCTTCTCGGGGTTTATTCCGCACCGTAAACTCCCGTCGTTATATCAAACCGCTTTTCTGCATGTCAATCTCAGCGCGACAGGCAGTATGGACAAATCCGTTCTTGAAGCGCTCTCCTGCGGCTCCATGATACTTACAACCAATATCTCCTTCCGCCGTATGCTGGAGAAAAATCCCGAATTTTTTATTCCATCAGACAAACCCGAAGATATCGCCGATCGCATTCTCCAGTTGCGGATGCGAACCACGGTCTACGATAAAAACGAGCTCCGCGCATTAATTGTTGGCCGCCATGACTTGACGTCGTATGTTCAAAAAATATTCCGTGAACTATCCGAAATTGCGCATTATGGAAAAAATACTCCTCATCACTGATATTTTCCCGCCAGATATCGGAGGACCGGCAAGTTTTATTGATCTCCTGGCGCATGCGCTCATCAAAAAAGGGTGTAAAGTCACCATTATCTGTGCCTCACCCGCCCCCGAAAACGAGGATCGAAACCGTCCATTCGTTGTCCGGCGCATCTCCCGATTCAGTGCGACTTTTAGAATTCGCTTACTGTATGTATTGTTCCGTGAAATCATCCGGCATAACCGCATTCTCATCAACGGGCTGGAGCGGCCGGCATCCGCTGTCGCGGCGCTCCTTAACAGACCTTTTATATTGAAGATTGTGGGCGATAAGGTTTGGGAAACCGCACGAAACGCATCAATGACTAATCTAGACGTTGACTCTTTCCAGAAAGAACATCCATGGCTTAGAAATAAGATGCTGCGCCGCCTCGCCCTGCGCCGCCAGCGCGCGTTGGAACGCGCGACTGCCGTCATTGTTCCCAGCCAATATTTGCGAAAGATGGTCCTGGGCTGGGGCGTAAATGAAAACCGGGTGCTTCTGATTCCCAACGGCGTTTCGCTTGAACAGTATTCATCGTATCAACCCCGTCCGCGCGCCTACGGAGAACCCTTACGCCTAGTATTTTGCGGCCGATTGACAAACTGGAAAGGCATTGATACCCTTCTGGACGCGCTTTGCGGCATGACCGGGATACAAGTCGACATCATCGGAGACGGACCCGAAGAGGAAACGCTGATGGCTCTGGCAAAAAAATTGTGCCTTGAGGCAATGGTTACTTTTTGCGGCCGGCTTGACGGCGGAGCGACACGCGCGCGACTTTTCAACGCTCACGTTTTGATTTTGGACTCCATTTATGAGGGTTTGTCGCATACCCTCATTGAGGCCTCGGCAGCCGGTCTTGCCTGCATTGCGTCGGCGTGCGGCGGCAACCCCGAAATTATCCAAGACGGCAAAAATGGCATGCTCATACCGCCATCCGATGCAAAAGCGTTGCGTGCCGCCATTACTGCGTTGCGCGATGACGAAACGCTCCGTTTCCGCCTTGCAAAGGAGGCCAAATCGGAAATCCAAAAATTTGATTTCCGTAACACAGTTAACCGAACGATGGAAGTCCTTGCCCTTAAAAAAGATGCGCGTCACACACCTCATCAATCTTAGCGAGACCGCGGGACGCAATCCATTTTCCGGCGCAGAACGGCATCTCTTTCTCCTAATGCAGGAACAGAAGCGCCACGGCTGCGCGGTTGAATTCGCGCCGCTCGTATTTTGTTCCGGTCCGATTCTCGAACAGAAGTTCCGGGAATTGCAAGAGCGCGGAATCACCGTAACCCCGATACATGCCGGATCGCCTGATTTTCGGCGCCTCCGCATACCGCTGCTGATTTTGCGCATGCTTCTGTTCTTTCGCGCGCGACGGCATGATATCATTCACACGCATCTCGATATCGCGGATTTTGCCGCGCGCATCGCCGCTTACGGCGCGGGATGCCGATATATTATCAATACATTTCATAACGATGAACCGCACTACCGACGACTTCTCTGGAGATGGCAACTCCGCTTTACGGGCGGACTGACCCGGTGCTCCATCGTTATCTCCGACCATATACGCCAATATCTGATAGATGCCGTCGGATTGCCCGAGGCCAACATCCATACTATTCCTTACGGCATCGCCGTTCCCGAGACAACGCTTTCCCGAACGTCCACGCGCCAATTGCTTAACATTCCAAACGGCGTATTCGTCGTCGGCTTTGTCGGTCGGCTTGAACAGCAAAAGCAACCTTTATTTTTTCTTCGCGCAGTCGCAGGCATGCCCGATATCCATGCCGTCATTATCGGCGAGGGAAGCATGTTGAGCCAGTTGATCCGCGAGACGCGTAACTTGCCCCAAGGTAAAATTATCATCGCGGGATACCGGGCTGATGCGGCCGACCTTATGCCCGCCTTTGACCTTTTCTGTTTGCCCTCCAGATGGGAAGGACTCGGCTATGTTCTACTTGAGGCAATGGCGCGAAACGTTCCAGTACTTGGCAGCACATCCGGCGCGATACCGGAAATCCTCGACAACGGAAAATATGGTTTCCTGTTCGCGACGGGAAATACGGAAGATTTGCGGGCGCAAATCCAAAAAATCAAGAATAATCCGGAGATCGCAGTCCCCAAAACGCAAGCGGCTCAACGTCGCGTCCGTGAACATTTCAGCATTGATACGATGACGGAACAAACTATCGCGACGTACCAACACATGTATCAACATCCATCATCCATAACTCCGCATGCCGAATAGAATAAAAATTTTGTTTCTTATCGACGTCGCCGATGCGGATGATTTTACGGGAGGAGCGGAAACACATGTCATGGATATTATCGGCCATCTTAACCGCACCATTTTTGAGCCCTTGTGCGCGGCCGACAATCGCCGCTTTTTAGAACGCATCGCCTCCGTAAACGGGGTAGCCGTTCCGACGTACCTGATACGGCGGAGACGTGGACGCGCGCCTCTCGGATATGTTTTCGAAACCGCTCGCATTATCCGGCGCGTCAAACCGCACATCATGCATACGCATAAACCACGCGCATCAATTTTTGGAAGGATCGCGGGACGATTGTCCGGAGTTCCCGTCATTATCTCCACGCTGCACACCGCGCCATCGTTACAAAATCCAAAAGGAGCAAAACCCTTTCTCTATCGCCGCGCAAGATATACTTTGTACAAATACGCCAATGCGCTGACCGCAAATCATTGCTGCAATATGAATATTGCGGTATCACGATATGAAGCCCAAATCAGTACGGCCAAAGACGGGGTTTCGGCCCGGAAACTACGCACTATCCATAATGGTATATTCGACTTCCACCAATGGCAAAACACCCCGCAGCAAAACCCCCACGGCGCCCGGCTTATCAGTATCGGGCGCCTCCATCAGGAAAAAGGCCACATTGTCGCTCTCGGCGCAATGGAACGCATTAAACGCATTTTTCCGGCGGCAACACTCACAGTAGTAGGCAGCGGTCCGGAGCGATCCCTGCTCGAAAATTTCGCCGGGATGAAATTAGCCAAGGGCTCGATAAACTTTCTCCCCACAGTTGACCGCGGCCAAATCCCATCGCTCTTGCGAGACGCCGATCTGTTTGTTCTTCCATCATACCGCGAATCGCTCCCGTATACTGTTATTGAAGCAATGGCCTCCGGTTTACCAGTCGTCGCAACACATGTCGGAGGATTGCCCGAACTTATCATTCCCGATCGCGGCGGACTGCTTGTGCCGCCTGGCGACCCCGAAGCGCTGGGGTCTGCCGTCATAGAGTTATTGCGCCATCCGGAATTGCGCCGGGCAATGGGGAAATTCAACCGTGCGCGCGCTCAGGCGTTATTTAACGGCGACACGATGATAAAAGAAATCGAGACGCTTTATCTTGCGCTTGTAGAACAAAAAACTGCGTATGGGATTGGGCAATAATACTGCCCTTCTTTTTCGCTTAGCGAACCTCAATGATACATATCCATAAAATTTTAGAAAAATTAGTCAACACGCAGGCGCATCTTCTTGGCCAACAGCTAACCCCCGAATTTGAAAATTCCGTGGAGCAGGATTTTCTTTCGGCATATCGGCAATGCACGCAATATACCATGACCTCCGTTGAACGGATGTATGCCCTGTATCAAGCGACCGAATATATTGTCCGGCATCGGATTCCTGGAGATGTCGTTGAATGCGGCGTATGGAAGGGCGGCAGCATGATGCTTGTCGCGTCTATTTTGCGCGGGCTCCATGATACGGAACGAAAGTTATACATGTATGACACCTACGAAGGAATGCCCGCGCCGACCGCAGAGGATCGAAAAACAAAACAAAAAAGCGGGCCCGATCAAACGGTTGAACATTGGAGGCGTATGCAAAAACCTGGGTACAATGCATGGTGCCATGCCCCGCTCGACGAGGTCAGGAACAACTTTTCCAGCACCGGCTATCCTGAGAAGAATCTGATTTTTATAAAAGGCAAGGTCGAAGACACCATACCAAAAAATATTCCAGCCCGTATCGCGCTCTTGCGCCTTGATACCGACTGGTATGAATCAACGCGACACGAGATGACGCATCTCTACCCCCATCTCCAAAAAAACGCGGTTTTCATTACGGACGATTACGGCGCATGGGCCGGCGCCAAAAAAGCGATAGATGAATATTTTTCCCGCCAGACGACACCGATGCTGCTCCATCGCATTGATGTCACCGGCCGCGTCGGCATCAAAACAACATAAGCGCCGGGCCACCCGACAACTGCACTATGCCGCCAAACTTATCCGTCATTATTTTAACGCATAACGAAAGGCATTTTCTCGAGAAACTGCTTCCGACCTATGAGCGCGAACGCCTCACCGATGCGGAGCTTATCGTCGTCGACAACGGATCATCCGATAACGTCACTGAGTGGCTACGAACCGCATATCCATGGATTTTGACCGTCCGCAACGAGAACAATCGAGGCGTTGCCGGCGGCCGGAATACCGGCATTGCCGCCGCGCGCGGAGAATTTCTCTTATTTTTGGACGTGGATACCGAACTCGAACCCAACGCCATACAAACGCTTCATGCGTATATGAGGAAAAACGATCGAGTTGCTATTGCGGGGCCGCAGCTTGTCTATCCCGATTTTTCCCCGCAATATTCATGCAGAACATTTCCCACGCCCCTGACATTTGTCGCGCGGGCCATCGGCGCCTCCGACACTAACCCGATTATTCGCAAACACCTCATGCTTGATGAAATCGCCAACGCGCCCCGTTCCGTCGACTGGGTACTCGGCGCATGCCATATTGTTCGCAGGCAGGCGCTCAAGACAATCGGCTTATATGATGAAAACTTCTTCCTTGTTTATGACGACGTTGACATTTGCTATAGAGTGCGCCGCCTTGGCTGGGACATAATGTATGTTCCCCAATCCGTTATCCGGCACCACTACCAACGGCGCAGCGCCAAAGCGCCGCTATGGAGCGCGCATAAATGGTCGCACGCAAAAAGCGCGATTCGGTTTTTTGTGAAGCGTTATATCAACAAGTGAGCAAAAAGCGAAAATACATTTTCATTTTTTGCGAGCGCTGTTGATATATACCCAAAACTTTTTTGCAAACCAGTTAATTTTGGGTATATACGGGTTTACTATAAGTATGCAAATCACCTACTTGATTATCGCGGATCTTCTGAGCGTCGGTGGCGCTTTTTTTGCGGCATACCATCTCCGCCGCGCGCTTCCCCTTCCTCCTGTCCAGGCGCTTGCTTTTTATGCTCTTTTCCTCTTCTCCGCGGTCGCGCTCCTTATCCTCTCATTCAAACTTTTTCGGTTGTACCGGGAAGAACGCATCCATTCACTCGACTACTTCGCCGATTTTCTGCGCGCGCTCGCGCTGTGGGGATTATTTCTCGCGGCGTTTTCGTTCCTTACCAAAACTGACTACTCGCGCATTCTCACGATTCTTTTTTTCTGCTTCGCGCTCCCGCTCATTTATCTCGGCCGCCTTTTCATCGCCTACTCTATGTCCCCATCGTGTAAAACGGACGAAGATGCAAAAATCCGCAGCCGCTGTGAAGATGCCGCGCAGTCACTCCGGGCGCAGGCGGAATCAAATACTGAGACCCGCGCGCCGACAGACGGATGGGCCGCATCCTTCTCTCTTATTCAATGGGGCGAACGGTTTTTTGATGCCGCCTGCGCCCCGCTTGCGCTCGCCGTGCTCCTCCCGTTTTTCCCTATTATCGCATGGCTCATCCGGCGCGACTCGCCGGGACGCGCCATCATCCGGCAGGAACGCGTGGGCCTCGGGGGCAAAAATTTCATGCTCTATAAATTCCGCACCATGCGGACGGACACGCCGCTCTATGCGCCCTCGCCCACTGGAAGCGAAGACGCGCGCATAACGAAAATCGGCGCGCTCCTCAGAAAATACAGCATTGACGAAATACCGCAATTCTGGAACGTGCTGAAAGGAGATATGGCAATCGTGGGGCCGCGGCCCGAGATGCCTTTTATTGTGGAGGGCTACGCGCCCTGGCAGCGGTTGCGCCTCACCGTCAAACCCGGCATTACCGGCCTCTGGCAGATTCTCGGCCGAAAGGATCTCCCGCTTGCCGAGCACCTCGAATACGATATCTACTATGTGCTGCACCGTTCGTTTTTTCTTGATCTTGCGATTATTCTCAAAACCATCCCTCACCTTATCTTACCGCGCGGCGCGTATTGACGGTTCCTTCCCGTCCGCACTTAAACATTCCCTGTGTTTCCTCATCTTTGCACTTAAACGCGATCGCGTTTAAGTGCAATGTTTGACCTGCAATCGTAATATCACCGCTTCGTAAAATAAAAGCCGACGGCAAAAACCATCGGCAGATCAACCAGAGAAGCGCTTTTAGACGCCCCACATCAATTCATATTCTCCTCCTTAAAATACTCGTCAAGAAAATTGAACGGCGTGAAGTCCGCAACAATATACTCTGCCGGATCCACGCCTTCCAGCTCCTCAAGGGCCGTCGCGACAATAAAATTACACAAGCGCGCAACGGGCATATCGAATTTCTCCGCGACCGCAGAAAGCCGCCGAAGAATATCCTCGTGTAACTGTGGCTGTAACATGCTCAATGCCTTCTATTCATGTAGCGCTATGCGTTAATGGTTAATCTCGCTAATCCGCTCTCTCGCCGTCTCCACGACGGAGGTGGAACTTCAGATCTATTTCCTGCGGCGGAACCCCGCATAATTGTCCACGCAATTCATGCCATTCGGCAGAATTCGGCACAAGGTTAAAAATACTTTCCACAAGCGTTACGTTCTCTGGCCGGGCAATCCATAGCTCACCATTAAAACTGGTGAGCGCAAGGCCATAGCGCTCTTTCGTATCCGTCAGAATCCGCATGAACATATCGCGATACTCCTCCGAAGGACGAAACATCGCGGCCTTGCATGCGCCGATATACACTTTCTCCGCCTGGCCCGTTACGAATCCGGCAGCAAAAACAGGAATCGTCTCCGGATCCATAAACGTAAATTGCTGTAACGCATCGCGAAAGAGAACTCCGCAGGTCGGTTTTGATAATTGCTTATCCATTCATCACACCTCATTTTCTTCATTCAACCGCTGATGCGGCGATCTCCGCGATTTTCATTTTTGTCCGCCGCGACAAACCATACGGCGCATAAATCTTCAGGCGATAGACGGGCTTGACCGCCGCGGTATACGGGCATTGCTTGACGCAATTTCCTCCAGCGTCTATAAAGCGCACCGTCACATCCCTTCGGTCTTTCCCCTTGCCCGCGTACACGCAGACATGCTGCGGCGCAATCCGCGCGCCCGCACATATCAGATCCGCAAGCCGACGGCGACCGGTCCAATGCGACGCAAGGCACTGAAGACCCGGCCCGGGACTGTCCGTTGCTATCGACACGATCTCCTCATACCACTCCCACGCGATGGCTTTCCGGATCAAATACGCCGTGCGCCGGTTGCAGCGTTCAGCCAAATACGCGAGCCCGGCCGCATCATCCAAAAAGAAAAAATCGCGCCCGATTTCGCCCTCGGTAAACGCAATCTCAAGCGCCCGATAAACCATCCTTGAAACGCTGAGATGCTCCGGCGCATAGATTGCACTATAGACCGCTGCGCGCGCCTCTTGCCACTTTTTCGTCTCAGGATAGCAGTAATCCATCAGAAACCATTCATCGGAAGACGCGAGGTGGCGAAAACAAAGTGCAATCAAAGTCGGACGATACGGCGCTGATCCAAGCCCCACGGCCGCATGATAACGCGCAATATTATCCAGATTGTCAATATCAAGCGAGCCGTTCAGAACCGCGGCAATCGGCTGCTTGCGCCCGGTCACCAAATCCAGGACATCCTCAATGAATATATCGTAGTCGCGCAGAATCCGTTCCGTCTTTGACCCATCGAGAATATCCATGAGAAATTCTTCGCCGTCCTTTCCGGTCACTTCCCGCAAAAAATGCTCTCCGAGATGCGAAAACGGAGGACTGCCCGCGTCATGGAGCAACGCGGCCGCGGGAAGCAGGGGGAGATATTCATCAACCAAATGGCGGTTATGCGCAAAAAGGAGGCAGGCAAGATACGCAACGCCGAGCCCGTGCTGAAACCTGCTCGGCATTGGCCCGCGCAACAAAAGAAAATTGGGCAAATCCGACTGCGTAATCCCGCGCAAGCGCTGCATTTCCCTGGTACGGGCCAGACGCGCCAAGATTTCCGGTAATTCCCATTCTCCGTAGAGTGGATCCCAATAGCGCATGGTTCCATCCTTCCTCTATGGTTTGTCAATGTTCATTCCGAACCGTATCCATACCCTACATAAAGACGCGACAAACGTCAAAATTTTGAGTTTTGTGAATGTGCATTTTTGATGTCACCCCCCGCCCTTCGACTGCATTCAGTGTAACTCCTGCGGGGGTCCAGATTCGGCCCTATTACAAGAGAAGAAACCTGGATTCCCGCCTGCGCGGGAATGACAGAAAGCGGCTTATTTCTGCATTTTTCACCAAACTGATCTTCCCTCTTTACAAATAACCGCGATCGCATTTATTTGCAAACAGAATGAAAGACCGTAATCGTTTACGAAAATTTTTATCTGAAAAATAAAAATGCCCCGCGCGACTGAACGCTACGGGGACTTTTGGTCAGCGGTTTACAATATGGTGTACTCCACGCACATCGCCATTCCACATCACCCCCCTTCTCATCTCGGCGGCCAAGCCGAGAGAATTTGAAAATAATGTTAAAAAACTACTCCATCAAATGGCTGTTCCTATCGTGTCCAAGCATCGACCACAATGATCGGACTCAGGCACGCTAGCCAGCCATCGAGAAAGGATAAGCGTTTTTTGGACTAAATTTACTTTTTCAATATTAGTATAAAATATGCATACTTGTCAAGTTCCGCTCCGGTAAGCGCTCACCGATCAAGGAAGGATTTGGCTTATTAAGGGCATTTTCGCGCGCTCCCACGGCTTTATTCACAATGCGGAGGTAACGAAAAATGGCTTATCCAGAGGGTTTGGGCGTGCAAAACCCTCAACTGGTGAGCGGTTACCCGCTCCGGTAACCCTTCACAGCCCTATCAAGACCACCATCACAGCCCATCAACACCGCTATTACATGCGTCATTGCGAGGAGCAGCAGCGACGAAACAATCCGTAAAGGCAGAAATGCTGGA
>JBBTVI010000042.1:0-22803 GCA_038063315.1 Patescibacteria group bacterium | reverse complement strand
TGCTTCGTCGTCCTGCAGCAGGACTCCTCGCAATGACGACTCCCCCTGGATTGCGAAGCCTGTCCTGAGCCCTTCGACTGCGCTCAGGCCTTCGGCTCTGAGGCTCAGGCTCGAAGAGATAAACTCCGCGAAGGATCGTCTGACTCCTCGCAATGACGGCTGTAGGGTTTATAAAAAACATCCCCTTCCTCGTTGTCCTGTATCAAAATACGGGACAATGTTTTTTTATAAAAGGCAATATTGACAGCATGGACACTGTGCTCTACGGATAGACAGTGCGGCAAAAGAGGCCGCGACACGAAAGAATCCAGACAAGGGGTGTCAATCATGGCGTTCCCGGATCAACTCCGGAGCGCGTTTCCCCTATGATTGAGCGCCCCCTGCCTGGATTTTTAATTTCATTATCCCACATTTCGCCTCCCCTTACGAAGTTTAACTCCGTAAGTCACCTCGAGAAAACCCCTACGCGTATCCACTTTTGCCAGCTGAGATTCTGTTTCGTGATCAAGTTTCGTATACTCCTGATAAGCGCCTGATATTCAACGATGTCCATAAAGTAAAAAAGAATCCACGCGTTAGGCGCAAGCAGTAACAGGTTCTTATGATAGCGAATTTTTGGATCTGAGAGAATCTGCAAACAAACGATACTGGTGAGTAAAGCGATGACAAAAAGCAACGGCATGAAATCATTAGTGTAAAACGTGTATGCGTAAAACACGAAAAGCAACAGGCCCTCAAAAAAAAGAAGAATCTCCGCAAATAATGCGAGCGGAAGAATCAAAAAGCACAGGTAGAAATTATGCTTCCTGTTGAAGCTGAAAAAAAGATGGCGGTATTTATAAAACGTCAACAGGCGGCCGAACTTCCAACGCAAACGCTGGCGGCACAATCCTTCAAAATCAGAAGGGCATTCTGTGTAGACAATTGCGTCTGCGGCATACCGTATATGATAACCATTATCTTGCAAACGGGTAGAGAGCTCAATGTCTTCCGTGATGATACTCTCATCAAACCCTCCGACATGAATGACAATTTCTCTACGGTATGCCGCGGCCGCCCCACCGACAATATACAAGGCATTCAGCATGGAATCTGCGCGTTTGAAATAAAAGCCGTACAGATACTCGAATTGCTGGATGAGTCCGATGGGCCGCGCGCGATTGCCGATGATCACATTGCCCGCAACAGAAGTAACGCGGGGGTCCGAAAAATGCTTGACCATATTCTTAATCGCGTTGCGGTCCATAACGCTGTCTGAATCAATCGTCATAATGATATCGCCTTGCGCCATGGAAAGAGCAATATTAAGAGCGCGGGCTTTGCCGCCGTTTGGCACGCTTTTATATTTGATAGTGGCCCCCGGTCTTTGTTTTTTGCTTCGATACGTTTCAATAAAATGAGTCACCACATCATGCGTACGATCCGTAGACCCGTCGTTTATCACAACGATTTCAAGGCCGGGGTAATTAGTGTCAAGCACTGAGGTAAGCGTTGCCTCAATTCCCACCTCTTCGTTCCATGCCGGTATGAGCACCGATACTGAAGGATTATAGTCGGCTGAGCGTTTCCGCGATCGGAAATACTCAACAGCCGAATACCACGGGGCAATAAGCAGTTGAATAATATATTTCAGAATAATTGGCGCAATCAGGAGGAGAATTCCAAGGCGAATAGAGGAAAATTCATTTATGGGCGTGTACTGTCTGGACAACGCAAAATAACAGACCACGGCCGTTGGTATGTACAGGAGAAATATAAAAGCCGCGTTCGACGTGGCAGCTGTAGGATGCTTCTTCACGGGTTCCTTATAACAGAAAACGCTCTTTCAGTCAACGGCACCCGCGGTAACCCCTCACAGCCGTCATTGCGAGGAGGCCTGCCGCAGGACGACGAAGCAATCTAAATCCTGGATTGCCGCGCGCCCCCTCGACAGACTCGGGGTCGCTCGCAATGACGTGAAGGGTGTTCCGCGCAAAAAAACGCCCCGCGATAATACGCAGGGCGCAACACTAACGATTTTTCCGAAAATGAGGGTTGGACACGCCGATTAACCGCGCGGAGCCGGAATACGCCAGTGGACTCCCTTCTTAGCGAGCATATAAATCAACTCGTCTATGAGAAACACCGGCACCCCGGCGCCTCTCATCTCCACCGACGTAATCGTGTCCGAACCGATGCCCTGATAATGAACAAGCGCCGCGTCCCGTCCGGCCTGATCAGATTTAACCAAGGCCTTGGTGTAGTGATTGCAGTACATAACAGATACAACCCGACCGTCCGGCGCGCGTTGCCTCTCTATCCGATACACGACCGCACGAACACCGGAATAATGCGGTCCGGCAGGAGACGCATCCTCCACGCCTGCAGCGCACCAGCAACCATAGGCGAGAATCAACTCTCCTCTGGCCAGCATCTCCATACCGCGCGCAAGATTTTCCGCATTTTGAAAATAATACACCGGCGCGTAATCCCGCTGAAGCCAGTACAACGCGGAAAAATCGCGTTTGCCCTTCTCCTCCGGCCGCGCGAATAATGGCGCTGTCTTATCGCTTGCCTCCCAGCGCGCCACAAGCGCATAGAAATCCATCCCGCCCAAACCAATCCACGCGTCTACACCATCCATCGGGTCATCCGCCGCGAACATTGGTCCGGCGAGTCGGCCATCCGGGAGCGTGAAAAGCCGGAGCGCTTTCGGATCCAACGCGAGCTTCTCAAACTCCCACACCGCCCGCGGCATGCTTGACACGCTTTCGGCTTCCGCAACTACCTCTGTTACAGGCCCCTGGCTTACGCGAGTATCTCTGCCGAAAATCTTGTATCGAGCCACAAAAAACACCCCGATCATAACCCCAACCACCGCGACCAATTCCAACATTTTTCCTTTCACCCGATTCTCCCTCATAACTTCCTCCTTCACTCGGTTGGTAAAGATCACCTTGTTTCTCCAGGTGAGAAACAGTGCCAATATACTATGAATCGAAACAAAAGTCAAATTTTGGAGTGAAACATTGATTTTATCCGCTGCTTTTATTATACTCAAAGCATGATAAGCATCATCGTGGTAATAAATTCATTATGAACGCACCTATTCCATCGGCATCTAAATTTATAGATATTATCCTCACCATAGGCATTCCTGCAATAGTCCTAGCGCTTATTTATATTGGCAAGAAATTGCAAATTCTGAGCGACCTCCGAATAGCAATTGAAAAAATAAAAAATAATATAAAAGTGATAAGCGACTATCTTATAACAAATCATTCGACTTTTGATCCAACTGAATTAAGAGCATACAGCCCACTCAGATTGACCGAAGCTGGTGAAGCTTTTATCCAAAAAATTGGATTCAACAACGTTTTCGAAAAAAATAAAACCGATTTCTTTAGCTTTATTGATGAAGAAAATCCGAAATTGAAGTACGACGTCGAGGCGGCGGCGATAAAATCAATTCGTGTTTTTTACGAAGAGAAGGAATTCATAAGCTTTCTAAAAGTCTTTTTCTACGATAACCCCAACAGAAATCTTGAAAACACGGCACCAACTCTTGGCGTATACATAAGAGATAAATATTTATCGGAGCATCCAGAAATTACACAATAACATCTCTTTCTGACCTCCTCGCATTTTGAAAAATTGGCCCGTGACGCGATCGCAGACGTACCGCCGCACATCCAGAAGGCGTTTGATAACGTCGCATTTGTGATCGAAGACCGGCCGCGTCCCGCAAAAGCGCGCGAAGTCGGTCTGCGCCGCGGCGAGATACTTCTCGGTCTTTACGAGGGCATCCCTAAAGCCAGACGCGGTCCCGGATATTTCGGCGTACTCCCGGATAAAATCACGATTTTCCGGCAGCCGCTGGAAGAAGAAAGCGCCGGAGACGAGCGCCGCTTGCAGGCGCTCGTCCGCGACGTGATCATCCACGAGATTGGCCACCACCTGGGTTTTGACGACAAGGAGCTCCGCGCGATTGAGGGTGAACGACGAAAACGCAAGCGCGTTGGATTTAAATAAATTTGGCGTCACTATGAATGCAAACCGTTTTATTGCTCTTGCCGTCGCAATCATTGCCGTTCAAGCGCTCGCGCTATGGATGATGGGCCATGTCTGGATCTGCGAATGCGGATACATCAAACTTTGGCACGGCGTCACTTTCAGCGCCGAGAATTCCCAGCACATCTCCGATTGGTACACCTTCTCGCACGTCATCCACGGATTCGCGTTTTATGGACTCGCGTGGCTCCTCGGCAGGAAACGCGGCTGGTCCGTGGGCCGCATGTTTCTTTTGGCCATCGCCGCGGAATCGGCGTGGGAAATTTTTGAAAATACGGATTTCATCATCAATCGCTATCGCGAAGCGACGGTCTCACTTGATTACTACGGCGATAGCATCCTGAATTCCGTCATGGACACGCTCTTCATGGCCGCGGGATTTCTGCTTGCCGCCAAACTTCCGGTCTGGACAATCATCGCCGCCACTATCGCGCTTGAGGTCTGGATCGGCTGGGCCATCCGGGACAATCTGACCCTCAACATCATCATGCTCCTCTATCCCTTTCCGGCGATTCTGCAGTGGCAGGGAGGAGGGTAATGTTATCCACCATCATGATAAAACCAAGAATGCTATCGCGTATTCGCGACTACTACTTTCACAGCGTTGAACACGCGGAAGACATGACGCGCGCCATCGGGGAATTTTTCCGCTCCCCGAAAAACGTCGCCCCTCACGCATCTACAGATCCAGTGCCGCCGCTTGCCGAAGCGTATTTTAACGAATGGTTCACCTTTGACTTCCATCTAAAAAACGGCAAATCCGTACTGAGGGATTTTTACGAGGATAATCCCCTCGCGCTTCCGGAAAAAGAACGCGCATGGTACCGCATGCTTGACCAGACCAATGCGTACGGTCTTTTTGAAATTGAGGCGGTACGGATCGGTCGAGGACTGGATCTCCAAAATGTCTGGAGCGGCACGCGCTACAGCGTGCAAGAATTCAAGGGAACATTTGGCATCCATAAGGGAGATCTGCTGGCCACGCGCGTCGGCAAGGTGAATGACCATTGGGAACTCGTGGGCGCGGACGGCCTTCGTTTTCCCCTGCGGTTGACCGACAGCGCGCGTGCGTCCTTTCTCAAAACAAAAGGCGCATGGACCCTCCGCGATATGTATCATCACTACATCGCAGAAGATGAGAACTCCGACATTCCCGATTCGGAGGAGCATACCATGGAGATACTCGACGAAAAATCGGTCCGCAAGCAATGCGACGCCGTACTCAGACGGTTGGGGCTCGATACATTGATCACCGCGCGTACCATTCAGCGCTGGATTGCAGAAACGAATAAAGACGATGGCACCAAAGATATTTTAACGCAGGTCTTCGGACTCTTGGATCCTCCGCAGCGCGAGTATACGAAAGATGACCACGACGCATTAGGCGATACGATTATAATGCTCTACAACGTGACAGGGCAGAAACGGTGGGGCGGACTTTCACCGATGGACCGGAGCAAAACGCATTCGCACAAATCGTCGGATCTTATCGCGCGCGTTGACACAATAGAATGGGGTACATGGATTAAGGCGACGGTGCGGGCGCGGCAATGGATGAAAAAGGAGAAATATCTGAAAGCGATTGACGCCTATAATGAAGGGTTCGCGCTTCTCCGCCAAAACCATCAAACAAGCCGCGAGATCTACCGTTTCTTCGCAAATGCCGCCGTCCCCCATTTTGCGGCGGGCAACGTGTACGAAGGCGCGGAATTGTTGCGGATGGCGCTCGAACTCAACCCCAATTACGATTTTGCCCAGGATGAGATGGAGCGTTTCAAACGCGGAGATATGGATGATCTGATAGAATATGGCCGCCTGATGACCGTGCACGAGCGGATGGCGCAGCCGCGGTTTCGATGGGACTTTGATGAAATCCGCGAAAAATGGACAACCGAGCGCATCCTTCATGAGTTGGCGGAGCGCGGGATTGCGCTCACCAAAGATCAATTTCGTGTTATGACGGAGGGTGCCGTCTCCATACATGATTTTACAGAAGAGAAATTGTCGCCTCTCTACACGGGCGACCCCGCCGACGAAGACATTGTCTGGATGGGCGCCTACGCCTTGTGGAAAAGTTGGATGCCCGATGCGATCTCCATTGAATTGTTTTCCGACGACATTGACGAATTGGCTGATGAGGCGGAATATCAAACGCCTGATCTCGCCGTCATCGCGCACGGCCTTGATCGTCTGGAATACTGTCTGGATCATGCGCCCCGGCTTTTTTATGCCAGGTGGCGTCAGCAAGGAGAATTTTCCAACGACATCATCGCGCTCACATGGGGTCTCGCCGATATCCTCAACACGCCGTATACGGATCGCGCCGTCGCGATCGCGCGACGTTTTTTGGAAAAAACGGATTATATACCGCTGGCGCTCGTGTGGATTAGTGCGGCCATTAGGGCGGGTCAAGATGACAATATGTGGAGGCGCGACTGGGAGAAAACTGTCCGGTATGAGCCGTATGACAATATGCCGTTTTTATGCCTCGCGCGCATATATGCAAGCCGCCGCGACCGGGCGCGGGAGGAAAAGGCGCTTTGGGACGGACTGGATGTCGTGCGCCGCCGCGACAAAGATAGGAAATACGACCTCACGCGTTTTCCGCACAGCACCACGATCTACAACGACTATCAGGATATGGTGGAGCGATTCAAAACCTTTTACGGTCGGCGCGCCGACGCGGACGAACGGAAGCAAGAAATCGCCCGTCTGAAAAAAGACATTGAGGAGCGCAAAGACGAATTGTCATTTTCTCCGCGCGGGGAAGAACGGTCCGAAAAGATCGGACGCGCACTGACGCAATTGAGCGCGGAACGCTTTCGGGAAAGTCCCGCAATGAAATATTTTGAGTATCTCAAGGGTCTCGGCATCAATTTTGCGACGCCGGAACGCACAACATCTGTCCGTACCACTTTTGCTGTCCGTACCACTTTTGCCCAAGGTGGATCGTCTCCACAGAGGGGCACGACGCCCGGACGCAACGATCCATGCCATTGCGGAGTAACACACTCGGATGGCCGCCCAAAGAAATTCAAGCATTGCCATGGTAAGAATGCGTGAGTACGGATCTGAAAAGCAATGACGCGAGTTGTGGCGTTTCATAATTCAAAGTAAAGTATCTACTGAATTTTTTGACTGGCATGCAAAAAAATCCAGCGGATAAAACAAAGCGCGTGCTCCGACATTTCCAACGGGTGGACCCCGTGATTTTTTTGGCCTGCAAAACAACGGAGTGGGAGCCGCTGTATCCGAAGGCCGGGCCGCGCGCGTACTTCGCGCAACTTTGCAGAGAAATCATTGCACAGCAGCTCGGGAGCGGGGCCGCGCGCGCGATCGAAGGCCGGTTCCGAGAATTATTTCCGCGGCGGCAAATTACGCCTGAGCGCGTGCTCGCGCATTCGGAAAAGCAGCTCCGCGCAATCGGCATGTCCTGGGCCAAGGCGCGCTATTTGCGGAGCATCGCGGAGCACACCGCCGCCGGAGCGCTTCATTTCAACAAATTTCCGTCAATGGACGATGAGGCGATCATCGGCGAATTGACGCAGATCAAAGGCATCGGCCGCTGGACCGCAGAAATGTTTTTGATTTTCGCGCTTGGCCGGGAGGATATTTTTTCATTCGGCGACTTGGGACTGCGACGCGCATTTGCCCGGCTCTACGGTGCGCAAAAAGCACGAAGCCAAAAAAGCGTGGAGAAGATCACGCGGCGTTGGTCTCCATATCGCAGTTACGCAAGCTTGGCGCTATGGAATGTGGTTGATGTATAGCAACGTCAAAACAATAGCAAAGTTAAAACAAAATGACGGCTTTGACAGAGTAAGGATTCTTTCCGGTTGTCACCCCCGCTCTTCGACTGCGCTCAGGGTAAACTCCAGCGGGAATCCAGGTTCTTTCCTCTTCGAGGCAGAAAACCTGGATTCCCGCCTACGCGGGAATGACAGAAGAAAAAGGAACGTTTTGTTTTAACATTGCTATGGCATTACAATCACCGAACAGCACGCGATGCGATATAGACGGAAAACGGAAGCAAAATCGTCATTTGCGCAATAGGGGACAATCCGACGCTGAGACCAGGGATAATCGGCATCGCGTCAAGATAAAACCAGCGCCCGAATATCATTGCTTTGTATTCCACGAAGACCGCGATAAAAAAACCCATAAGCGCGAATCCGATGTACTCCCGCCAAGTCGCCTCCACCATCCAGCGGTGATTTTTTTTGAATAAGGAAACCGCGGACACGGCCGCAAACGTATAGAGCGCGTCGCCAAACGCGGCCCACACCGGAACAGACAGCGCGCCGCTCAACGACTCGTATCCTCCGTAGAGGCGTATGTGCAATGCCTCCCAGACCAGGTGGGGGATAAAAGACGCGATAAACAACGCGCCGTAAAATTTTATGTCGGTTCGCATAAGATCAAGAACGATGGATAATTTCCCCCTTTTGAAAAAGGGGGTTGCTTGCCCTTCCGTAGCGGCCTTGCCGCGAAGGAGGGGGAGGGATTTTTGAACATTTCACCACTCAAAGTATATTATGACGCACACGCCGCATTCGTAAAGAAACATATTTTCATCAGCTTGACACCCCGTTGTTATCTGATACGCTGAAAGTATGAATAGCAGCATCAATACAGTTGAACGAAGGAGTAATCTTATGCCCATCAGCAAACTCGGGCAACGCCGGCAGGTAGTCATCCCCAAACAGATTTGGGATGCGCTCGGCTTACAGACCGGCGACTATGTTGAAGTCCAGCGGGTCAACAGGACGGTTGTCATCAAACCCAAAAAACTTGTGGACGCCGAGGATGTGCTCACGTCGGAACAAAGAGCCGTGATTGACGCCGGTATTACTGAAGGCCTAAGAGATATTAAGCAGGGGCGTGTTTCCCCCGCGTTTTCGTCAGCCCGGGAGCTGACGCGCTATCTCCACCGGCAAACCCGAAAGCTGAAGACACAACAGTGAACGTCCGCTCTACAAGTCGGTTTGAGCGCAGATACGCAAAGGCACCGGCTCATATACGGAAGCTCTTTGATCAAAAACTGATCTTCCTTTTGCAGAATCTCCGCCACCCCTCTCTTCGGGCCAAGAAGTATGATGAGGCCCAGGACATCTGGCAAGCCAGAGTCAACCGAGGGTGGCGTTTTTATTTCTACATTGAGGGCGACACCTACCACCTTATTGATATCACGCAGCATCCGAAATAATCTTCGGCTGTCTGTTCATCTCCTTTCCTTGGGCAATCACGGTGGAAGAACGCAAATTGAAGGAACTCTACGGCATGGAAGAATCTGCGACTCGACTGGAAAATTTGGTCAAAGCCCAGGAGGCGGCCAAAGAGGACTTTACGACGGAAACCGAGCGTTTGAAAGCGGCGCGCGATCGCGAACGGGAAGAATACGAGTATAATCTAAAACAGCAGCGCAAGCGCGAAGAAGAACAGCGCAAAGAACGAGAGGACGCATTCAAAAAGCGCGAGGAGGATTTGAAGCGCCAGGAAACGGAGGTTGTCGAGCTCCACAAAAAGGTGGCGCAATTTCCGATGGAGATTGAGAAAGCCGTTGCCAAAGGAAAAGACGAGACGACCGCAATTCTCAAGCGCGAGCATGATGTCCGCACCGAGATCGCGGCAAAAGACGCGACGGGCGACAAGAGGGTGCTCGACGCCAAAATCGGATTTCTGGAAGGGCAAGTTGCGAGCCAGCGCGAGGAGATCGTTTCCCTCAAGCGCGAGTTTGAGAACGCGACGCGCCAGGTCCAGTCCATTGCCGAGAAGTCCATCGAGGGCTCGGCCGAAAAGCAAACGCTCAAAGCCGTCAGCGACATCGCCTTGCAGCAAGCCGGACGGCCGCCCTATCGGCAGGAACGATCATAAGGGAACTTCGAGATGAAACCTCGTAAATCGGTAATCCCTCACAACCCTATTGCGACTGCCGCCCTATGTGTCATTGCGAGGAGTCCTGCTGCGGGACGACGAAGCAATCCAGCATTTCTGCCTTTACGGATTGTTTCGTCGCTGCTGCTCCTCGCGATGACGATCGAAATGGATTGCCGCGCTCCCCCTCGCAGCTCGGGGTCGCTCGCAATGACGACTGTGAGACGTTACATAAATCGTGATTGACAACCCCCGATTTTTCGTTTACGAATAACGGTAGAAAAGGTCGGAAAAGTATAATTTTTTTCCTTTACATCTATGACTATTTCACAAACCATACGAAACGGATTTCATCGGTCTCTCGCGCTGCCCGTCGCAACCGCGGTTGGAGCGCTCTTGATCGGATTGGTTTTTATTCCGAATTTCGGAGCCATAGGAGGAATTGAAATCCCCCACGCCACCGCGGCTGCCGTGGATTATTTTCTGAAGATTCCGGATATCTCCGGCGAGTCAACCGCCGAAGGCCACCGGAACGAAATTGAGATTTTTTCCTGGAGTTGGGGAATGAGCCAGACCGGATCGCAAAGTGTCAGCGCCTCAGGAGGCGCATCGTCCGGAAAAGTAAAGGTGCACGACATTGCATTCACGAAGCGCGTAGACGCAGCATCTCCGAAACTGATGCTTGCCTGCGCGAGCGGCCAGCACCTGAAAGAAATGACGATCACGGTGCTAAAAACGGAAAGTGAGCAACCGATGGATTATCTCAAATACTCCTTCTTTGACGTCTTTTGTACGTCGCTACAGACGAGCGCGGGAAGCGGGGACCCCATTCCGACCGAGAGCATCTCGTTCAATTTCGCCGCAATGAAAATAGAGTATACCAAGACCGACGAGGCCGGACGACCGGGCGAAACGCTGAAGGCCGGATGGAATTTTGAGCAGGGCCGCCAGTTTTAACCCTTACGAAGCTTAACTTCGTAAAGAAGACGGCACGGCGTCTGCCGGAAAAAGATCCACAGGTAAAAATCCCTGCGGATTTTTTTTTACGCAAAGTAAGTTACCTCCCACAACACAACAATCGCCTCCTGTTGTAAAGATTGACAAAAAAACCACACGCGATTACGATGGCTTTGTTTTACGGCCCGCTTGCCGCGAGCCATAGCGACAACTGAATATCGCAGTCCCGCAGGGAAACCGGGGCGGCACTCACCCTAAGTGAGCACAGGATACCTGCGCGACAATTTGTTGTTCGGCCATATTCCGTTCTGAAACGGGTGTGGCTTTTTTTATGAATTATGGGATATGAAGTATGTATTATGGGTAATTCCGAACCAATAATACATAATACAAACCCCGTACTTCAATCTTTAATTCATGTCCAAAAAACTTTTACTGGGAACAGCATCACTACTGACGGCAATCTCAATCCTCCCGCTTTTTGCGGCGTTTGAAGCGCATGTGATCAACGTCACCGCGCGGATTGAAAACGCGCTCACTGTCCCGATGGAACATATCCGCTTTGGTACCGTGTTCCCACAGGAGTATCTCGTGCGCGACCTTCCGATACGGCTCTCACAGTCGTTTCTGGATGAGCCGCGCGTGGACGATGTGGAATATTTCATCCGCCAAAAGCCCAAATGCGTGATCACGCGCGCAAACGGCACCGAATACAACCCGGATGACCCGACAGCCACCGGACACGTCAAACTCAATGAAGTGGATGTGCCGATCATTGACTGCGGCACGGCGCCGCGTCCGCTCCAAACCGGAGAAACATGGGGGCCGCTCCCACTTCTTTGTCCGTACCTTTCCAAACATGAAAACAGCGCGGACGGCAACGAACAGGAAAACGACGGCTCACTCCCGGCATTCCACGAACCGTGGACATGGCAGGGGAGACAGCTCGTCTGGACCGACGTCAACGGACGGCTTGTGAAATCCGCCGGAGACACCGCGGACAATTGGATCATTGACCTGGCGGTGCCCTGCTTCGGCGGCTACTGCGCCCAGGACTGGGCGGGCTTTGTCGCCGCGCATAATCCGCAGGAGGCCCAAAACGCGGAGCACTGGACGCAACCCATTGAGAACGAGCACAAAATTTTCGGCTGCGATCTGTGGGTGGAAGTCAAAGGCATCAGCGAAAAACGCGATACACTCCTTACGGACAACTTCGGAACAGGATCCAACCTTAACGACATCCCGGATTGGGACGAAACAGGCGATGATACGACGTCAACCACGCTTGCCAAATCGCCAGTCACAGGCAACAACGACTCGGCAAGTCCGGACGGCGGGAGATTTGCAAAAATCGCGCCGCAGGAATGGATCTGCCGCGAGGTCAACGCCGCCGGACACCACGCGCTCGCGCTCAATTATTACTGGAGAGGGGATAACGACGCGAACTTAACCGATGATGGATTTGCCGAGTATCAGGTGGGGAGCTCCTGCGACGCGGGCGTCTTTACCACTGTTGCGACCGAGGACCTCAACACGAGTACGAGTACATGGAACGCGCTTGAACTGGTTGATCTTCCGGCCGGACTCAACGGCGCGAGTTTTGCGCTGCGCTTCCGCAACGGAGCGAATACTGCTGGCGAACATTTCCGCGTTGACGCCGTAAAAGTAACCGGAGTGGCGGATTGAGACGAGACGGGAACTTTCCCCTTCTGTCATTCCCGCCCCCCCCCTTCTGTCATTCCCATACCTCCTTTCTGTCATTCCCGCGCAGGCGGGAATCCAGATTATATGCACCAATATTACGTCTATATTCTCGCAAACAAACAAAACGGCACGTTCTACATCGGAGTAACAAACGATTTACAGAGAAGAATGTATGAACACAAAAATAATCTGATCGAGGGTTTTACCAAAAAATACGGGGTTCACAAACTGGTCTATTACGAGCACACAACCGATATTCAAGGCGCCCTGCAACGAGAAAAACAGCTGAAAAAATGGCAAAGAAAATGGAAGTTGCGATTGATCGAAGAATCCAATCCTGAATGGAAGGATTTATCGCTTGAATCGAGTTAAAAGTCCGAAATTCATAAGGATACGCCTGGACCCCCGCCTCCGCGGGGGTGACAGAAAAAATGGAGGTGACAAATTGAAAAAGAAAAACAGCACAAAACATCTCAAGGTCGAAAAAACATCGCGCGGCTGCGGGGAACGGAGGCGCGAAATAAATAAATTCCTGAATTATGGAATATGAAGTATGTATTATGGGAAAATTCCGAACCCATAATACATAATACCCACCCCATAATTCATGTTCAAAAATGTCCAAAAAACTTTTATTGGGAACGGCATCATTGTTGACTGCGGTCTCGATTCTCCCGCTTTTCGCGGCGTTTGAAGCGCATGTGATCAATGTGACGGCGCGGATTGAGAATGCGCTGTCGGTGCCGACGGACCCGATCAATTTCGGGACGGTCTTCCCGCAGGAAGAGCTCGACCGGCAATTCGACGTCAAGCTCTCGCAATCGTTTCTGGATGAGCCGCGCGTGGACGACGTGGAGTACTACATCCGCCAGAAGCCGAAGTGCTGGAACGGCGACGAGCAAAATCCGCAGTTCGGCCGCGTGACGGAAGACAGAGACGGAAATTTCGTCTGCAAAGACGCCGGATATTCCCTTCTTCCGCTCCTCTGCCCGTATCTCTCCAAGCACGAGATCACGGACGACGGACGCGAGACCGATAACGACCAGGGCATCAATGCTTTCCACGGCGATCCCCACCATTGGAATCTCGGCATGAGCATCGCGACGCAAGTCGTGGGGCGGCTTGCCAAGTCCGCGCAGGATATTGCCGACCGCTGGAATCTTGACCTCAAAGTTCCATGCTTCGGCGGCCATTGCGCCCAGGACTGGGAGGACTTCGTGAAAAAGCATAAGCCCGCGGACAACGAGCTGCCTCCGTCCGCCTATGTCCAGCCCATTGAGAACGAGCACAAGCTCTTCGGCTGCGACATCTGGGTGGAGGTCTACCGCATCAGCACGAGCACAAATCGCCTCGGCTGCCAGGACAAACTGGATCTGATGTTGGTGCTGGATAAATCGGGCTCAATTGATTCCGGCGAACTTGCAACGCTGAAAACCGCAGCAAAGGCATTCGTGGATGCGCTCGGTCTTTCCGCAACAAGCACGCACGCGGGCCAGGTGAGCTTCTCAAGCACATCAACGCTTGACGTCCACCTGACGGACGACGCGGTGGCGCTGAAAGCCGCGATTGATGCGCTGGGTAGTGGCGGCACAACCGCTCTCGGCAACGGCATCAACCAGGCAAAGATTGAGCTGGATAACCCGGGCGACGGACACGACCGGGCGGATGGTGATTCGCCGGACTTCATGGTGATCATCACCGACGGCCAGCCGAACACCGGCGTGGATTCCGCGACTGCAGCCTCGACGGCAAAGGCCGCAGGCATCGTGCTCTACGTTGTCGGCGTCGGCACGTCATCGAGCACCGCAGCGTTTCTTCGCGATACCATCGCCACATCTCCCGCGCACTACTTTGACGCGGCGAATTTTGCGGCTCTGCAGACGATTCTCGACGGCCTGACCCAGTGCACGCTGTAGGAATTTATCCTTACCTTGAACCTCTTTTCTTTTGTGCACCCGAAAGGAGGTTCGCTGGTGGGGGGAAGAACGTTATCATGAATCCTCATTGCGAGGAAATGAACGATACCTCATCCGTCATTGCGAGAAGTCCTGCTGCAGGACGACGAAGCAATCCAGGATTTCCGCGTTATGGATTGCCGCGCGCGCCCTCGATGAACTCGGGATCGCTCGCAATGACAACAGGTGAGATTCTTGAAAACAAAAAAGCCCGTCGGAGCGACAGACCTTTTTGCGTGGACCGAGGGGGTCAAAACCAACTGCTTGGCTTTGACGGGCATTTTAGTGAGCCCTCCGTGGCGAGCGTAAAAAAATGCCCAGGGATTTTTCGCAGAAAAATTCGAACCCCAAAGGATGAGGTAGCAATCCCATCCACGAGACCGCTCGTACTCGGCCCTCGTATCCACGATTACAAGTATGGCAAGCGGTGGATAAAAAAACAAGAGCTCCCATGAGGGAGCCCTTGGAGAACCGAGCGATCTCGGTATACGGACGGGATTGCCACCTGAAATAGAGTATACTCCCTTCCCCTTGCCATGTCAAGCTCACAACAACACCCTTCCAAGATGAGGCCGCGGAAGAGTCATCAACATCTTATGCGGCATCATCTCGGAAACGAGATAAGACACCAAAGGTCGAACAATAATTAAAAAAATCTTGAATTACGAAATCTGTTCATTGTCATCCCTTATTCTCTCCGTTTGTCACCCCCGCGAAGGCGGGGGTCCAGGTTGTGTTTCACTATAAAGAAAGAAACCTGGATTCCCGCCTGCGCGGGAATGACAGAAAAGAGGACAGAAATGACAAATAAGACATTTTCGTCATTCAAGTTAATAAACAGCGTTATTCTGAACGACGTGAAGAATCTTTGTCTTCCGTTACGGACAGTCAGAGATCCTTCGCTCCCGCTCAGGATGACGAAAATAACCAAATGAAAAAGTTTCTTATTGGCGCGGCAGCGCTCGGAACAACCCTCGCGGTTCTCCCGCTCTTCGCCGCGTTTGAAGCGCATGTCATCAACGTGACAGCACGCATTGAGAATGCGCTGTCGGTTCCGACGGATCCGATTAACTTCGGGACCGTTTTCCCGCAAGAACAACTTGATCGCCGCATTAGCGTCAAGCTCTCGCAGTCGTTTTTGGATGAGCCGCGCGTGGACGATGTATCGTATTTCATCCGTCAGAAGCCGAAGTGCGCGTGGATCAGCGCCGATGGGCAATCAATGTGGGGGCCGACAATGTCCGGCCATGTGGATGATGGTGGCCACATGTCGTGCCCGCCAGAACCAACTCATCGTCCGCAGGAAGTGCCCACCACAGGCGTAACTTGGGACATGCTCCCATTACTTTGTCCCTATCTCTCAAAGCATCCGATTGCCAGCAGTACGTCAGCTACGGGTGAGCCCATATTTGACGGAAATGATGGCAGCTTAAATGCTTTTCACCAGATTGGTGCGATGGTAGGTGGCCATTGGAAATGGAATGATGTAGCGGGTTATCTTGCGAAATCCGCAAATGACATCATTGACTGGTGGAATATTGACCTCAAAGTTCCTTGTTTCGGAGGATACTGCGCACAGGACTGGGAAGGATTCGTTCGCGGTATCAATCCTGATGCAATTCCTGGTGACTATGTCCGACCAATCGCGGACGAGCACAAGATCTTCGGTTGCGATCTCTGGGTTGAAGTCAACGGAGTTTCGCGAGCTCAGTAGTTCTAACCCCACCGTTTAACGGTAAAGGTTAGTGAGCGGAACACGAGCGGCGAGACAGGATGTTTTCATCCGCGCCTCGCCGCTCGGACCGCACTGTCATGAAGTATGGGGTATGAATTATGCATTATGGGAAATGAAATACGGCAAAAACAAAAAAACCATAATACATAATACAAACCCCATAATACATCTTCCGTCGTAATACATAATACAAACCCCATAATACAAAACAGCATGTTCAAAAAATTTACATTCAGTGTGCTCGCCCTTCTCGGGACAGTCGCCCTCTTGCCCCTTGCGGCCGCGTTTGAAGCGCACGTAATCAATGTTACAGCCCAGATTGAAAACGCGCTTTTCGTGCACCCGCAGTCGCTGAGATTCGGGACCGTATTCCCGCAGGAATATTTTGAGTCGTCGTTTTTCATTTCCTTCAGCGATTCATTTTCCAGTGAGACCCAAACCCGCGACCGCGGGGTGGAGTATCGCCTGGCGCAGAAGCCCAAGCCCCGGCCTGAGAAAGTTACGGAACTCGGCGGCGCACTCGCGGCGCGCGACTGGTGCCATAGCCATATTCCGGATCCAATCGGCACAACATACGATCCGAATAATCCAAATTGGCAGGCATATCTCGTCAACTGCTACCCCACGCTTTGCCCGTATCTATCCAAGCATCCGGACAATCTCCCTTCGACAGGGCCCAACGCGAATAACGACACCGGCCTTCCCGCGTTCCACAATCCCGATACCGATTTTGCCACCGGGCAGCTCGTCAAATTCGACGCGAATGGTACGACAATCGGCAACGACCCGGCAGATATGTGGACGCTCGACCTTCCCGTGCCCTGCTTCAAGGGACAGTGCGCCCAGGACTGGTCTGATTTTGTGAAAAAGCACAATCCTTTGGCCAACGCCGAGGATTACAAAGCTCCGCGCGGAATGTCCGGCCAGGTGTTCGGATGCGATGTTTGGGTGGAGGTGACGAGTATATTCTGAATTATGGGATATGAATTATGTATTATGGAAAATTCCAAACTCATAATTCATAATACAAGGCGTTTTCTGTCATTCCCGTGAAAACGGGAATCCAGATATCTCTTTTGGATAAGGTAGAACCTGGACCACCGTCGGAGTTTATCTCTTCGAGCCTGAGCCTCAGAGCCGAAGGCCTGAGCACAATCGAAGGACTCGGGACAGGCTCCGCAATCTATATTGTCCGTCATTGCGAGAAGCAGCAGCGACGAAGCAATCCATAAAGGCAGAAATGCTGGATTGCTTCGCCTTCGGCTCGCAATGACGACGGAAAAGGATTGCCGCGCTTCCTCTCGCAACTCGGGGTCGCTCGCAATGACAGCTGTGAAGGATTACCTTTACCCCCCCTTGTATTTTTTTCCCAGTTGTTGTACAAGTAAACCCATATGAACGATACAACAATACCAATGCAAGGATCGCGCTTCGCGCGATTTTGGGAAAGCCAAACCGGCAAACCCCTGACAATCAAGGACAAAATCCTCATCGGGGTTTTAACGGTCGTCTTTCTCTGCGTCTTCTACATCATGCTTGACGCGAACAAATACCGCGCCATGGTGCGCGTGATTGAAGGCGAGGGAGCGGTGGGCGTGAACCCGACGGACAGGGCGCTCGACTTCGGCGACCTCTCGCGCGGCACGTCCGCGGTGCGGAGAGTGGAAATCGCGAATAAGACCTTCCTCCCGTACTATGTCATGATGTTCGAGACCGGCTCCATCGCGGGCCTCATGGAGAACGACCGCAATTTCTTCCGCGTAGATCCGCGCGAGACCGTCAAAGTCAATTTCACGACGTATGTTCCCGCCTCGGCCGAGATTGACCGGATTTATAAAGGACGGGTGTATGTGTTTAAGATTCCAATGTTATGAAGTATGGGGTTGGTATTAGGTATTATGGGGAAATGCAAAAACCCATAATACATAATACATATCCCATAATACAAAGACATAACGGTGCAGATTCTCAAAAAACTTCTGTTTAATTTCACCATCTACGTCGCGATCGTCATCGGACTCCTTTTCGGACTGCCCAAATTCCTGAGCTGGTCGCTCAACACCCCGTACCCGATGGCCGCGATCACGTCCAATTCCATGTGGCCCGTGTTCACCGCCGGGACCCTTGTTTTTATCCAGGGCGTGCCGAAAGAGGACTTGAAAACAGGCGACATCATTGTCTGGAGAAACGCGGCGGGCGGGGGATTCACCATCCACCGGATCGCGCGCCTGAACGAAACAACGCTCGTGACGAAAGGAGACGCGAATTTTACCGAAGACGAGCCCGTAGCGTATGAACGCGTTGTCGGCCGCGCGTGGGGCATGTTCGGGCGGCCGTTCAAAATCCCGTACATCGGCAGCGTCACAATGATGGCGCAAAGAATGAATTACGGGAAATGAATTATGAATTATGGAACCGACAAGCGACGCAACGGATCATATACGAAAAGTCAAAAGTTTTACCGACTTGGACGCCTGGCGAGAAGGACATAAATTCGTTTTGATGATTTACAAGGCGACAAGCGATTTTCTGAAAACGGAACAATTCGGTCTCGCCAGCCAGATACGCCGAGCCGCGGTTTCCATAACATCGAATGTCGCGGAAGGATTCAGCAGGAATTCAATGAAGGAAAAGATTCAGTTTTACAGTTGCGCGATCGGATCGCTCACAGAAACACAAAACCAATTGATGATTGCGCGCGATGTTGGATACCTCGCAACAACGGCATTCACCGCCGCAGCCCAGCAAAGTATCATCGTCAGCAAACTCATCAATGGATTGAAAAAGGGCGCGATGAATAGGCAACAGGGATAATACGGGATCTTTGCATTCTCCCATAATTCATAATACATACCCCATAATACCCAATCGTATGTTCCACAAATCCTCTCTCACCGCTCTCACGCTTCTTGCGACAATCTCCCTCATCCCGCTTGTTGCGGGCTTTGAAGCGCATGTCGTCAACGTGACGGCCAAAATCGAGCCGCCGCCCTGCACCGAGATTAATTTTGATACAAATGCGTACGGGGCGGCAATTCCGGCCGGGGAACGGATCAATACTGAATATGTCCCGTGGGGCGTCGGCATCAGCGCGTTTAATTTCAACCGGCAGCACCCGGACATCGCGCTCGCATTCGGGTCCGCAAGTCCCACCGGAGGCGACGTTGACCTCGGCACGCCCCATACCGACTTCGGTGGCCCGGGCGTCGGCGCAGGCGGCGCATCCGGCGCGCCCGGAGAAAACAAAACTCTACTCGCCAATGTCCTTGTCGTCGCCGAGAACTCGGCCGACGACAACGGCGACGGCCTGGTTGACGTTCCAAAAAGCGAGGAGCAGGGCGGCAAGCTGATATTTCTTTTCGACAGCCCCACGCGCGTCAACTACATTGATCTCCTTGATATAGACGAGGAGGGCGCGAAAATCGAACTCTACAAAAACGACTTCGGACTTTTGGCCGAAATTCCTGTTGTCGCGCTCGGCGATAACTCGTACCAGCGCGTCCACATTGACCGCGACGGCGTGCGGGAGCTCCGCGTGATACTCTCGGGCGATGGCGCTACGGACAATATGTGCTTTACTCCGGTACCGCCGGAACCGATGTGTAATGCTCTTTCCATCGGCTACTGGCGCAATCACGAAGGATGCTCGCAGGGAGAAGGGGAGTCCGTCTGGACCAGCGACGTCCGGACGCTCTCTACTCAATTCTCCGGCGTTTTCTCCTCATACAGCGGAGCGGACATCTGCGACAATCTTTGGATCCCGAACTGCCCGAGAGGGAACGGCTATGCGGCGCGGCTCTGCAAAGCCAAAGCCATGGCGCTCGCGGACGAGCTCAATACCGTGTCTTTCCGCCTCAATCTGGACGCGCTCATCGCCGGAGCAGACGACGCAGACCCTGCGTTTGACAATCTCGGACTTGACGCAAACTCCACTGTCGGGGAAGCGCTCGGCGTCGTGGAAGCCATTATCGCAAATCCCTCCTCCACAACGGCCCAGCTCAGAGACGCGGCGTATGTCGCCGAGCGGATCTACGCGTTTTACGAAGACGAAAATCCAACAAGACCGATGTGCGTGTTTCCCGAGGGCTCTGGACTCGGCGCGTCTTCAATTCAGAGCGGCGGCCCCATGAACTTTGGCATCGTTGAACAACCGAGCGCGGTGGATGAGACAACCGGGCAAGAGACGAGCGGCGAGGAACGAGGGACGACCGAGGACGAGACCGCGGACCATACGACAGACGGGAGCGCTACGACAACGGACGAACGAAGTGCGAATAACGAAGCAGGAAGTATGGACGAAACGGGAAGTGCGACGACGGACAATACGGAAACAACAGAGGCGGCAACCACAACCGAGGAGGTGATTGTGCCTCCTCCGCCTCCGCCTGCTGTGGAGGACAACGCGGAGACGGACTCCGACGCAACGGACCCGGCCAGCCGCGACAGACAACGCGACCCTGACCCCGCACACCCGGATCATCCGGCGGGAGAGTAGAGGCGCGATAACACTTGCAGGCGTCATTGCAAGGAGTTAGACCCTATCCGTCATTGCGAGGAGCAGCACAGCGTGATTTGTCTCCGGAGATTTAATGCTGGATTGCTTCGTCGTCCTGCAGCAGGACTCCTCGCAATGACATCTGTTAAGGATGGCCAAGCGCGCCCTCGCAACTCGGGGTCGCTCGCAATGACCCTACCCATCCGTCATTGCGAGGAGTAGCAGCGACGAAGCAATCCATCATGTCCTCGCAATGACAATCCTCATTGCCCATTCCTTCATCGATACCGCTTCCGACGGCAAAATGTTATATCAACCAGCGAGCAAAAAGCGAAAATGTATTTTCATTTTTTGCGAGCGCCGTTGATATATACCCAATTTTTTCACAAATCCATTTTGGGTATATAATATTGATGCCATGGAAGCGATCATTGCAAAACTGATAGCCGAGCTCAACAGCGCGGTTTTTTTGCTTCTTGCGATTCTCTTTTTCGCCTTTTGGGCTATGTTCCAATTGGGATCCATCACCAAGACATTTAAGGACTTCAAGGATAAAAACAAAACGACCGACACCGATATCGGCGGAATCAAGGACTCTCTCGCGGCGGTGAGAGCCACAACGGAGCTCCTCTACCAAGCGCATCTCGCGCAAGCGCATTATTCAACTGTGCAGCGCAAGAGCCCCATCACGCTTACCGAGAAAGGCGAACAGATTTCTGCGGCTCTGAAGATCACGGAGAAAATCGCGAACCACTGGGACGATATCAAAACGGAAGTAAAGAAACGCTCTCCCATCAACCCCTACGACATCCAGACCGCGGCAATGGACGTTGCCCGGAATTGTTTTGACGCGTTTTTTTCCGACACTGAGAAGTCGGAGATAAAACTCTACGCCTATAACGCCGGGATGGATCTCCTGGAAATTTATCCCATCATCGGAATTCTTGTCCGCGATAAAATTCTTGCGGAGAACGGCATTGCGGCCGAGGAGGTGGACGCGCACGCTCCGAAGAATCCGTAGAATCACAAGGAAAATCCTTCCTCCGCCTTCGTTGAAACTACGGCGGGACAAGCAGTCCCCCTTTTTCCAAGGGGGATTTTTCATGTTTTTCATGAACGACGCTTTTTATACACCTTTGCACTTAAACGCGATCGCGTTTAAGTGCAAAGACCAAACTTGACAAACAAAATAGAAGGCGTATAATACTTTTTAGTTATTAAAATTGTGTTATAGAAGCCCTCTCGCATTGAAAGCGTCTCCTTCAAAAAAGAAGGCCGTGTGCATCATTAAATTTTTCTCGGGGCAGAAATATATACCCAAAATAAAAGGTTTGCGAAAAAATGGGGTATATATAAATTGGTTTCGTTTTCTACGGACAGGGCGGATCGGGAATAGAAACCAGAAAAACCTGTTATTCCCGTTTGGTGAGTCCGTACAAAGTACAGGACGAGAAAATCAAAGACGCGGAATACGCTTTCAAACGAGACCGGCACAGCACCGCCGCACTACGGAGTAGCGGCGGTTTTTTATTTGAGGCAATCATCTAAATTGTAAACCTCCCCTGTTTCCCCTCCTTTCAAAGGAGAGGCTGGGGGAGGTGGGCTCCTTACGAGGCCCCATTGCGTAACCTGTGCATAACCTGTTGATTCGTACTGGATAAATCAGCGTCTGATCTTTCTTGCGTATGCCGTGAAAATCTCCTACGAATGGGGAAGAAAAGATAATTTTTTTATCGCCAGCCCCTCCTTCTTTTTTTGTCATTCCCGCGCAGGCGGGAATCCAGGTTTCTTTCCTTCCTAACCATCAGACAGAACCTGGACCCCCGCCTCCGCGGGGGTGACAATCGGACAAAAGGATATAACTGCGAAAACAATCATAATCAAAACATGAAAACCCTCTCCGCATCTTACACAATTCCCGTCTTCCTTCTCGTTTATCTTCTCTTGCCCGCTCCCGCATCAGCCGCCACTTTTGTCGCGGATATCACCCTTGCCGCAGACACGATCTGGACAAAGGACGCAGGTCCGTATGT
>JBBTVI010000041.1:0-13798 GCA_038063315.1 Patescibacteria group bacterium | reverse complement strand
ACATACGGACCTGCGTCCTTTGTCCAGATCGTGTCTGCGGCAAGGGTGATATCCGTTACGAAGGTTGCGGCAGATGCGGGGGTGGGTGAGAAAAGGTAAACAAGAATGAGGATGGGAATTGTATAAGATGTGAATAGGGTTTTCATCTCTTCATTCGTAGGAGATTTTGACCGCATACGCAAGAAAAATCAGACGCTGATTTATCCAGTACGAATCAACAGGTTATACACAGGTTATTCCAATAATTTCGTCATTGCGAGCGACCCCGAGCTGCGAGGGGGAGCGCGGCAATCCAGGGATTCTGGATTGCGGAGCCTGTCCCGAGCGAAGCGAGGGATCTCCTCGCTTCGAGCAGGATTCCTCGCAATGACGCATGTAATAGCGCGGCGTTGGTGGGGCTGTGAGGGGTTACGTCTGAGGAAAACGTACCGTGCGTAATCTCTTTCGTAAAACGAACGCCGCGATCGCTATAAGCAGCAGGATGGCAACCCATTTGCCCGCAGGCACAGACGCAAACGGAATCCTCGCAAAAAACGCGGACACGCGGAGAATATACTCAAGCGCGAGCCATGCGACTCCGGCAACCATACCTCCAAAAGGCAATCGGAGCATCCCCCAGAGCCCCGTGACAAATCCCCAGGCCATAGCAAACGGCACCGCCAGAAGCACAAACATATTGGCCAGCGGACTCACAAGAGAGATTGCGCCGAAAAGGATGATCAAAAGAGGGAGGACCGCGATTTGCGCCGCGATTGTCTCGACAAGCAGCCGCTTGATGAGCCCGACGCGACGCGAAATAAAGCCGTTGCCGCGTCGTTTCAATACCTTATAATCCCCGAAAAAACGACGGATGCGCCGCGCCGAGCGATCCATATATTTTTCCACAGGGCCGGAAAAATAGACAAGGCCGATTGTCGCGCAAAACGAAAGCTGAAACGCCGCATCAAAGCGGAGAATCAGCGGATTAACGAAAACCATTGCTGCGGCGGCAAAGGCGAGCGCGTTCCGGATATTATAGACCCGGCCCTCGCGCTCGGCCACAAGCAGAAGAAGACCCAAAATCCCCGCGCGCGTGACCGAGGGCGAAGCGCCGACCATCACGATAAAGAGGATAATCGCGCCTGACGCAATCCAAAAAGATGCACGAAACGGGATGCTTGCCCATAAAAGACCGGCCATGAACGACCGGCCCACAAGCGTGATGTTGTAACCCGACAACGCGACAATGTGCGAGACGCCCGATGCGCGGAAATTCCCGACCGTCTCCTCGGGCAACGCCGCCCGCTCCCCGAGAAGCAGGCCCCTCAGAAGCGCGGCGTGGGGATCCGGCAGCATACGGTCAATTCCCGCGGTCAACGCGTTTTTCGCGCCGAGAATCCGGCGCATGATAATGAAACCACGGACAGCGCCGGTCTTTTCTATCCGGGGAAAAACTATGGTCCCGAAAATTCCCTCTTTCATTAAGAGCGTCGCACGCCCTCCCACCAAATAGTTTCGTGGTAGGGCGCGATACGGCGCGTCTCTGTCCAAAGGACTCGCGAGAACTCCCTCAAGCGTCAATGCGTCTCCGAATGCATACCGCGGATACGGACGGCTCACAACGCGCATGCGAAATTCCTCCGTCTCGCGTCCAATCGCATCCTCCGGCGAACGGATGCGGCCGCGCACCGTTATCTGCTGCGATTTTTCAGTCAATACCGGCTCGCGGATGACAACACCCTCGAAGCGGATAGCGCGACCCTCAAATTCCGTCAAATCGGGCGCGGACTGCATGACCGCCGCATACCGGAACGCGCCGCCGGCAAAACAGAGCGCGATAAGTCCAGCGACAACAATAAGGAGATTTTGATGCCGCGCGCCGAAAGCAATAACGCAAAAAATACCGACACCGCCGATCCAAATTACGGCAACAGGAAACGGAATAAAAGAGGCAACAGAGACGCCGGCAATAAACGCAAGGAGGCAAAAAAGAAAAACCCGCGATTTGGTCATGCGCCAACAGTAGCCGGAGAAACCGCGTTTTGCAACAGACGCGCAAGCGACACGCAAAAAACGCTGTCGGACATTCTACTCAATTGTCAGATGATATGCCGCGGGATTCTCCATGACACGCCTCGCCGCGTGGAGAAATTGCTCAATATCGCCGAGGTCTTGCCGTATAATTTCATAGAGCTCCGCCGGCTTGATTTCGTGGTAAAAATGAGTGAGACGGGTGCGGAATCCGGCCATTTTCACAAGCGCCGTTTCCGCAAAGGAACGGTCGACGATCCCATACGCTCCGAGCGCCAACGCGATTTCTTTGTAACTCGTGATCCGCGCTCCCGGAAGACGAGAAAGCAAGTGAGAGCCGATGTGGAAAACGCCTTCGAGCGCAAGACGAAGGTGATGTTGGGCAAGGTCAAAAAGATCCTCGTTATGCGAAAACTCTTCAAGGGGGTGCGCGCCGATATCGTGCAGACGCTGCATGTGATTCCGTCTATACGCGGGAGGAGCGCTTCGCGACGGAGTGGTGGTATCGTCATACGCGTTGGAGAACAGCCGCATCAACTATGCGGCGGATTGGTTCAAAATCAGCATACGCAAGTTTGGTGCGCTCTTCAAACGCAAATCGCCGTCGTATGTTGTCATCGAAAAGCACCCTTCCGAAATGAACGACGTTATTTTGCAACTCAAGCGGCGCGCGATCCAAAAAGATGATGTCAATGTCTTTTGTTTCTTTCGGAATAATAGACGACAACACATCATAAAGTTTTTGATAAAGGGCATGCGTTGAAACACCCGTGGAGACGGTCCGCGCATCTTTCATGAGTACGGCAAAATCCACATCCGACAGCGGGTGCGTCGTTTCCTCTGCGTGGGAGCCAAAAAGATACACCGTCGCCACGCCGCATTCACAGAGTTTCTGCTGTTGTTCGGGACTAAAACGGAACTCCATATATAGCGCATTGTACGCCGACAACAAGGGCTAATCAAGCGTTCTTTCCATGGCCATAACACAACAATCAATACTCCAGGCCGCGCCTTGCTTTGATTCCCTGCTCAAACGGGTGTTTGATGTCGCGCATTTCCGTCACAAGATCCGCGCGATCAATAAATTCCTGCGGAGCATCGCGACCCGTGAGAATCAGATGTTCCAGTTTGCCGGATACCCAACCCATAAAAGACAAAATATCCTCTTTTTTTAAGAGATCCAGCCGAACCGCGTTATTCACCTCATCAAGAATGAGTATGTCCCAATTGCCCGATTCCACTTCGCGCTGGGCCACCATCAATCCTTCCTCGGCGGCTCTTCGATGCTCCTCGATCGGCTTCGTATCTCCGAGAATCCCGACGAATCCCAAACCGGTTTTAATGATTCGGAATTGTTCAAACAGGTCATTACATTTCGATAACTCACACTCCTTGCAGAATCTCGCAATAGAGCTGTCATTGCGAGGAGTCAGACGACGAAGCAATCCAGAGCATGAACACTCAACCCTGGATTGCTTCGCTCCCTCCGGTCGCTCGCAATGACAACAGTGATGGACTGTATTCTTTACTCTTTGCAGCAGCAAGTCCTCCCCCGACTTCCACGGCCCCTTGATAAACTGCACCATCAAGACGCGCTTCCCCTCCCCGACGGAACGGAGTGCTTGTCCCAATGCCGCAGTTGTTTTCCCCTTGCCATTTCCGGTAAAAACAAGAATCATTGACTTTTCTCTTATAGTATGCTTCAATGGATTCCGAACCGCTCTTTACTTCTCTACGACAAGGAGGCAACCCATGCAAGTCGAGGCAAAAGAAATTCAGAAATTGGTAGATATATTACTTGCCGCGATCAACGATCCGCGCCGTCTCTATACGTTGGATCTCCATCTATCAATGTTGGAATCAAGCTCTCTCGGCTATATCATTACGGCAACCAGACAAAGAGTTGCTGAACGGATCACAGATATACTTACCGCTGTCAACAAAGTTTCTCATACATAGTCGTTGTCTCGACAACCATGACCCGCAATCGGCGACAGGAATCTGCCGCCGATTTTTTATAACCACAAAAACAATGAGTGTTGTCTACATTTTGTCTATTAGACCCCATAATTCATAATTCAAAATTCATGACCCCAGGCATCAACATCCCCCGCTGGTGACGCCACATTGAAAACAGGTTTTGCAGGTACCGGTCTGAATCATCATGCCGCCGCACTCGCGACAGACGCCGTCGGCATAGACAGTCGTTTGGCCTGATTGAGGATTCACTTGCGGTGCCACGGATCCGGCCCCGGGCAGGGCTTGCGCCGGAATGCGTTCCATGCCGGTTCCGTTCTCTATCAAGGTCTGCGCCTTGACGCCCAACTCATCCCTTTCTTCCGGCTTCAGAAACCGGAGCGCGAGGTACCGGAAAATATAATCCGTGATGGATGTCGCAACCCGGATGTCGGGATTGTCCGTATACCCCGCGGGTTCAAACCGGCCGTAGACGAATTTACGCGCGAGTGTCTTGAGCGGCACGCCGTGCTGAAGCGCGATAGACACCGCAATCGCAAAAGAATCCAAAAGCCCGGCGAGCGTTGAACCCTGCTTGGAGATGGTAATGAAAATCTCCGCGAGCTCCCCGGTCTCATACGCGCTGTAGGTCAGATACCCCTCGTGCCCCGCAATGGAGAACTTGTGCGTTTCCGATGCGCGCGTTGCGGGGAGCCGGCGGCGCAACGCTTTCTTGCCAAGAGCCGCACCTGCATGAGATGCGGACGTCAGCAACGGCTGCGCGGCTTTGGATCCGTCGCGGTAGACCGCAAACGCCTTGAGCCCGGACTTCCATCCCATGATGTAGGCATCCATGATGTCTTCCACCGTCACGTCGTGCGGCATATTGAACGTCTTGGAGATGGCTCCCGAAATGAAGGGCTGGACCGCCGCGACCATCCGCACGTGCCCTTTCCAATGAATCGTGCGCGTGCCGTTTTTCGCCTTAACCGCGCAGTCAAAAACCGGCAAATGCTCGTCTTTGAGGCCCGGCGCGCCCTCGATCGTCTCGCACTTCTCCATATAATCCACGATTGTATCGGCGGCCTCGCTCGCATATCCGAGGCGCCGGAGCGCGCGCGGGACAACGGGATTCACGAATTTCATAATCCCGCCGCCGACGAGCTGCTTTGTCTTGACTAGAGCAAAATCCGGCTCGATTCCGGTTGTCGCGCAATCCATCATGAATGAGATCGTCCCCGTCGGCGCAATAACGCTTGCCTGGGAATTGCGGACGCCGTATTTTTTGCCGAGCGAGACCGCTTCATCCCAGACGCGCTCAGCCGCCATGTAGAGCGTCTCGTCGAAAACGCGGGTCTTACGGACGCGCCGCACGGAATCGCGGTGAAGCCCCAAAACTGCAACCATGGGTTCGTGATTGACCTCAAACCCCGCGAAAGGCCCGATGCGCCGCGCGATCTCGGCGGAATAGCGATACGCCTCGCCGGTCATGAGTGCCGTGATTGCGGCTGCGGTATGGCGCGCCTTGTCCGAATCATACGGAATGCCGAGCGCCATCAGGAGCGCGCCGAGATTGGCATAGCCCAGGCCGAGCTCGCGGAAATCCATCGCGTTTTTTTCGATTTTTTCCGTCGGGTAGCTCGAATGCCCCACGATAATCTCCTGGGCAAGAATCATGATATCAACCGTATGGACAAAGTCACGCACCGCAAAAGTGCCGTCGTCGTTCAAATACTTCAACAGATTGATGGACGAGAGATTGCACGCGGAGTTATCAAGATGCATATATTCTGAGCACGGATTGGACGCGCTGATGCGGCCGGTGTTGGCCGCGGTGTTCCATCGGTTGATCGTCGTATCGTACTGGAGCCCCGGGTCTCCGCATTCCCATGCGGCCTGCGCAATCGCGCGCATGAGGTCGCGCGCGCGATGGGTCTGGGCGATCGCCACGCTTTGGACATAATGCGTATCGAAATTCTCGTCGTTCTCCACCGCCTGCATGAAATCGTCTGTCACGCGGACGGAATTGTTCGCGTTTTGGTACTGAATCGAATGCCATGCGGGATTGTTGATGTCATACATGTTGTACCCGGCCTCAATCAGCGCCCGCACCTTTTTTTCTTCCTCGGCTTTGCACCGGATGAATTTCATGACGTCCGGATGATCAATATTCATCACCACCATTTTGGCCGCGCGCCGCGTAGACCCGCCCGATGCGATCATGCCCGCAACCGCGTCCGCCCCGCGCATGAAAGACACCGGACCGGACGAGTGCCCGCCCTTGGAGAGCGTCTCTTTTTCGGAACGGAGCGCCGAGAGATTGACGCCAGCGCCAGAGCCACCCTTAAAAATCATCCCCTCCGTATGGATCCACTCCAGAATTGACGGCAGATTGTCCTCAACCGCAAGAATAAAGCAAGCTGAGGCTTGCGGACGTTCCTCGACGCCGACGTTAAACCATACCGGAGAATTGAACGCGGCACGCTGATGGAGAACGATCGCCGTCAGTTCATCGGCAAATATTGCCGCCTCCTCGGCTGAGGCGAAGTATCCCGACTCCACGCCCCAGTCGCGAATTGTGCCGGCGACCCGGCTAATCATCTGGCGCGCCGAGGATTCGCGCTCCTCAGAACCGATGCGGCCGCGGAAGTACTTGGAGCCGGCGATATTGGCAGCGTGCTCCGACCAAAAATCCGGAAACTCAAGCTCCCTTTCCTCCACATGCCCCTTCATGCCGCGTACAACAACCGTCGCCTTCCTCCATCCCACCTGATCGAAGGGATGAACACCCTGTGTCGAAAACAGGCGTTTTAACGGAATCCGCGCGTCCGACTGTTCTTTACCTAACGTCAAAGACGAAAGAGATTTTTCCGCGGTTGTCGGCGTCATAATGTTCGATAAACCCCATTGCATCCCCACAGGACACCCGCATCATGGCCCATGGAACACGCAATAAAGTCCGATGATAATGATGAAAAAGATGCTCTCCGATGGTCACCCCAACCCCGCGTCATGCCGGAGGCAGATCCGCCTTCGGCGGAGAGGCGGGGGGGGGTCCAGGTTCTGTCTTATACCCGGAAAGAAACCTGGATTCCCGCCTTCGCGGGAATGACAGAAAAAAGAAAACATTTTGTTTTAACATTACTATATCTTCTAATCACTCCTCAAATTTGAAAGAGTCCACCACCACATAAAATTCTTCTTCAGAGATTTTGGGGCCTTTGGTGAGAAACACTATTTTCTTCAGTTCATCAGACAACATAGCCACCTTGATATACGGAGCAGCCCCCTTATTGGTGGGGGTAATGAAACTTTTCATATATTTTGTTCCTTGTGCATTTCGCGCAGTAGTAAAATTATCATTTTTATTGAGGTATCGAAGATATTCGTGTGGCAGCATCTTCTTATTATCGGGCGGACTGAGAAAGAAAAAGGTGATTCTTTGTTCCATGATTTCGTTGAGAGAAGATAGCCCTACTGTCATTCGAAAAAATTCCCGCAAAGAACCTACTGTATTTTTGTAATAAATATCACTTGGTACCGGTAGTAAATTTTTACTCAGTTCAACTGGATATCCATAATCCTCAATAACACAGAGAGATGAAGGATACAGAAAACTTATATTTTTATTATCATAAAATAGAAATTTCGCAGCACCATCATTATTACAATTATCAAGAGGAAGAATAAGCCAAGTAAAAAAACTGGCGATACAGACCGTCGAAATGGAAAATATTATGACCAAAGTTCTTGCCCTTGTCCCCATAGACAGCAATAAAGATGAAAAAATCTTTTGGCAATGCGCCAAAAGAATAAGAAAAATTGTGCGACTCTCCATATAGTTTATTCTGCGGCCACGGCGCGGTCAAATGGTTTTTTTGCCGATGGTTAGCGCGTTTTTTATTCTTGTGGATAACTTTCGCAGCGCAACCGAAGAGCAATCAAAACCCACGATGTGGATAACCAAAGACCAAATGCATACCCAATCGAAAAACCAAGAAAAAAAGCGCCTTTGCGGCGTTTTTTTAATGAAAAGTTCAAACTCTTGACTCTTCGTTTTCTCTTCTGATTATCTTTTCCGGCGGCGCAAAAATGCGGGCACGGAATCCCATTCTTCATCGCCCTCCTCGGGCGCATTTTGCGTAAGTTCATTATGGAGCGCACGCGCCGTCGGCGGAACCGGAGGCATGTCGCGCTTAACCGGAATTTCCTCCGCCGTATCAGAGGCCTCACGACGCGCCGCAGCGGGCGCAATGCCGAATCCTGTTGCGATGACCGTAATTTTGATCTCTCCTTTTTTCAGTTTGTCGTCGTGGACCGCGCCGAAAATGACTTTGGCGTCCGGATCAATGGACTCGGTAATGACTTTGGCCGCCTCATTAATCTCCCACATCGTCATATCATCCCCTCCGGAGACGTTAAAGAGAACCCCGCGCGCGCCGTCAATGGAAATATCCAGAAGCGGAGAGCTGACTGCGGCTTTTGCCGCAGCTGCCGCACGGGTCTCGCCCGTGCCGTACCCGACGCCCATAAGAGCCGACCCCGCGTCGGACATGATCGCGCGCACATCCGCAAAATCAACATTGATAATACCCGGCGTCACAATCAGATCCGAAATGCCTTGGACCGCCTGGCGCAAGACGTCATCGCAAATCGCAAATGCGTTCAGAAGCGACGTCTCCTTGCTGATAACATTGAGGAGCCGGTCGTTATGGATCGTAATCAGAGCATCCACCCGGTCTTTCAACTGATGCCACGCCATGTCCGCGATCCGCGCACGCTGCGCCCCCTCGAACGAAAACGGTTTGGTCACGACACCGATCACCAATGCGCCGGAATCGCGCGCGGCCTCGGCCACAGTCGCGGATGCTCCCGAGCATGTTCCTCCGCCGAGCCCGCCGGTCACAAAAACCATGTCCGCGCCTTTGAGCGCTTCGTGGATTTCGTCGCGGTTCTCCTCTGCGGCCTGCCTTCCTACTTCCGGATTCATGCCCGCGCCAAGGCCTTTGGTCAAATTCTTCCCGATATGGATTTTGGTCCGTGCCTTGGTCAGGTGCAGATCCTGCGCGTCCGTATTGATCGTGATAAAATCAACGCCGTTGATTTTATGGTCCACCATGCGCGTCACGGCCTTGCCGCCGCCGCCGCCGACGCCGACAACCTTAATCCGCGCGTATGTTTCGATATCGGGTTTCAGTTGGGGCATAAAACAGAATAATGGGATATGAATTATGTATTACGGGATCGGAATGTCAGAAAGCAAATAGTCCCACCTTCCCATAATTCATGATACATACCCCATGATACATGCCGAGTTTCCCATACCCTACCACGCCGTGCGTACGGCGCGCAAGCATTGACAAAAGAGGCGCTTTACACTGCTTATCAACAGGAAACGCACATCAAAATCCCCTCAGGGAATCAATGACCGCAACCAGCGGCCGATCGGCGTGCCTCTCATATGCGCAAGACGATTTGGCCGGCCGGCGCCTCCCTGATACAACGCTCCGGATTCGGCGCGCAGAATCAATCCGAAAGCCGATGCAAGCTGCGCTATCCGATGCTCGTCCGCCGCATTCTCGAATGCCGACGCGCGGCCGAGCTCAACGGGCAGCTGCATCTCGCGGCGCGCGAGATCCACGAGGCCCGGAACCCTGGACCCGCCTCCCACAAAAACAATCCCCGCGGGCAGAAGGCGGTTACGGCCGATTTTTTTAAGTTCCTTTTGCAGGAGTTCGAAAATATCTGTGAGCCGCGCCGATACCATCTCGGCGAGATCCCTGCGCGAATATGTCATCTGCTCCTCGGACGCCATAAGCCCGCGCTCAAGCATGAATTCGGCGCCGCCGTCGCGGAGCACGTCCGCGAGCCGCAAATTCTCCTTCCGCGGAAAATCGGCGCCGGAACAGGCCCCGTGCAACGTCTTGATGTACTCGGCCGCATCCACATGAATCTGGAAACCAATCGCGATATCGTTCGTGATATGCCCGCCGCCGATCGGAATAACACCGGCATGGAGCGGCGCGCCCTCTTCAAAAACCATAAAACTCGTGGTACCGCCCCCGATGTCGCAGAGCATCACCCCGAGTTCTTTTTGCTGTTTTGTCAGGATCGCATCCGATGCCGCAAACGGCGCAAACGCGTAATTGGCCACCTCAATACCCGCTCCCTCCACGCACTTAAAAAGGTTTTTCAGAAACGGAGCGGAACACTCAACGATCAATGCATCCACCTCGAGACGCACGCCGTGCATTCCCACGGGATCTTTGATGCCCGCCTCGTTGTCCACCCGAAAATCGCGCGGCATGATGTGGATGGTCGCTTTATTGAGATTTTTGGGTACGAATGTCTCGGCCGCGGCCAGGGCGCGACGCATGTCCTCGGCTGAGATTTCCCCGTCCGCGCGCGACACGGCGACAACGCCGCGCGACGACGATGTCGCGATATGCGCGCCGTCCACGCTGACCCACGCGCTCCGCACGGACACGCCGGAAGACCGACGCGCCTCCTCCACCGAGCGCCGGATCGCGGAGGTCGCCTCCTCAATATCCACGACAACGCCGCGACGCATCCCCCGACTGGGGACAACGCCGATACCCAGAATGTGGGACGCGACGTCGCGGTCGCTCTTTCGCTCGGCAATGACCGTCTCGACCGTCGAGCTCCCCACGTCAATTGCGGCAATGATATGACGAAACACGATAACAAATCAAAAACATAAAATGTCTAAAATCCCTTTTTCCACCCGTTCAAAACGCTGCGCCATTTTCGGCGACTTTTCGTGATGCACGCCCGCCAGATGCAGCATACCATGCACAACCATCCATGTCATCCGATACGAAAAGGCCTGACCGTCGCGCCTGGCTTCATCACGAATAACCGCCGGACACACCAGTACCTCCCCGTAATCAGGTCCGTATCGAAATGATAACACATTCGTCGCGGATTTTTTGCCGCGATACAGAAGATTGATTTTTTCCGATTCCCTCGCGTTCAAACAAACAACGACTACCGTTGTGGGTAGCCGCTTTCTCAGAAACCTGGGAAATGCGCCGCGTACGCGTTCCGCCAATGCGGAATAAGAACAAATCTTCGCCATACCGTACTTCTTTTATCTATCCGCCAAGGGCACGGCGCACAATGGCGCTGACGCGCTCGCCTGATGCCTGGCCCTTAAGCCGCTGTATCGCGGCCCCCATGACGCGACCGAACTCCTTGGGCCCGGGTATCTTGTCCGACGCAGCAATAATGTCGCGCACAATATCCGCGATAATGTCGTCGCCGACCTCCGCCGGGGCATACTCCGCGAGAATCCGCGCCTCCTCGACCTCCTTTTCAGCGAGGTCATTCCGCCCGCCCCGCCTAAAACCCTCGGATGCGTCATTGCGCCGCTTTATTTCAGTTCGCAAAACGTCCATCATCTCCTCGTCGCTCATGGCCTCCTTTCCGCTGCCGCGCCGCTCAATTTCTTTATTCTTCAGCGCGGCCGAGAGCATACGCAAAACCGAAAGACGGCGAGCATCCTGCTCCCGCATTGCGGCGGTCATGTCATGGGCGATTTTTTCGCGGGTAGACACGAAATTTAGTCCCGGCGCGGCCGCACCGACGACGCAGAACTTCGCGCAACACCCAATTTCTCCGCGCGCGCACGTTCAATTGTCCGCGCGCGGCGGCGCAGAGCGCTTTCGCGCATGGCGCGGCGCGTCGGATCGGATTTATGGAAGCGATTCCGGCGCGACTCAAGGAGAATGCCCGAGAGCTGCACCCGCCGGGTGAAACGGCGCAGGAGCGACCCGACCGTCTCCGAACTTCGTTTTTCGACGTAAACCATGAAAATGGGATATGGGATACGAATTATGTATTATGGGGCAGAAAGAAATCAGAAACGTTTCTCTCTCAATACCCATAATTCATCATACATACCCCTTGATTCATTTCTTATTCCCCCATCCCCCTAAAAGGTGCAAATGCAGGTGATCCACCACCTGCCCTCCTTCACGCCCTACATTAAACAATAATTTGTATCCTTTCAAGCCCCCCTCTTCGGCGATGTTTTTTGCCGTATAAATCAGCCGCGCGATAATATCGTGGTGATTCGCCTCCAGATGCGCGATTGACTCAACGTGCTCTTTCGGAATCACCAAAACATGCACCGGCGCCTTCGGGTTGATGTCGCGGAACGCGCGGATGTGCTCATCCTCGTACACCGTCTCCGACGGAATCTCACCCGAGGCGATTTTACAAAATAGGCAATCCATGTTCATTCATGGGCTATGGGATACGAATAATGTATTATGGGATTTGTATTATGAATTATGGGAGCGTCACGGCAAATGCCCAAAATTTTCCATAATACATAATTCATACCCCATAATACCCCTTTTATTTGCCCATCACGCGCTCTTTCAGAAAATCAACGATCTTATCCTGCCGGACGGTTTCCTGTATGCCCGACATGACTTCGCGCACAATCACGGTGCCGTCCAACGCCTCTTTCTGCCCGAGCACCAGCGCCAGATTAGTCCCCGCCCGTTCCGCGGCCTTGAGCTGCGCCCGGATCGAATCGCGTCCGAACGACGCAAACATCGGAATTCCTCCTTCGCGCAGGCGCTCAACCAACACCAGGCTTTTGCGCTTCGCAAGCTCCCCCAGCTGAACAACGAAAACAGGCGAATGGCGCGGGGCTTCCGGCGCGGCCGCGACCGCCGCATCAAGCGCATTATCCAAAAGAATCACGCCAGCAACCGCGCCGAACCGTTTCCCCGTCATCGCCTTGCCGACACGGGACATCCGCCCGCCTTCGGCCAACACCACGCTGCCCGGCCCCTCCCCCGCATCCGAATCCTCCCCGTGCGCGGCCTTATACCGAAACTCAAAAATAATATCGCTGAAAAACGACTCCTCGCGGTACAAAGTCGAATCCAAAAAATACGGAAGGCGCGCCTCATCGAAACATTCAAAAAGCGTGCGAAGGTGCCGCCCGCAGCTGTCGCACAGAAAATCCAGCATCTGAGGGGCGTTTTCAATGATTGCGCGGCAGCGTTCATCGCTGCAGGCCGCGAGCCGCACCGGCGCGCGGCGCGCCCCAACGCGGCATACCTTGCAGAGGCGCCCGGATCGCGGCCGAAGGTATGCGGTCATCGCGGAACGGAATGCGGCGCGGCATACTCCGCAGCCCACGGCATTGACGCGCACGCTCAAGTCCTCGTCCCGGATTCCCAGTTCCCCGAACGACCGCCATAACACCATCATAATCTCGGCCACCGCCAGCGGATCGTCCTGGCCGATTGTGGCTAGGGCGATCTCGTAACTCCGCCGGACGCCGTCATCCCGCCCGGTTCCCTCGCGCCAAAAACAATCCCCCTCCCACCACAATTTGGCCGGGCTCGCCTCATTATAAAGCCGATGCGTCATCCCGAAACGGATCAGCGCAAGCGCCCCGGACATCCGCAGCATCCATTCGCCCTCGCCTTTGGAGCGGCAAAAAATCGGAAGACGCTCCGCGCCCTGGCTCGCTTTGGAAAAAGATGCCCAGAGACGCGCGTCCTCCACGGGTGAGACCTCAACGCGTTCAAACCGATAAAATCCGATGGGGCGGGCCGCACGGGAAACCATTTCCATGATGCGGCCCTCAGCATCAGGGAGGCGATCAAACGCCGCAAAGAATTCTTTTTCCTTCAATGAGATGCGGGCCATGGATGAAAACGTAAGGTGAAAAACGAAAAATGTAAAACTATTACCGCGAGTTTGGTGAATAAAGCATTTATGGTGTCACCCCCGCGGAGGCGGGGGTCCAGGTTCTCACTTCTTTGAGAGCAGAAAATCTGGATTC
>JBBTVI010000040.1:0-3905 GCA_038063315.1 Patescibacteria group bacterium | reverse complement strand
GAAGTTGATAGGGTTTCCACGACAACAAGGCCGCAGAGGTTCGTTCTATGTGGACCAGAGGGGATTCGAACCCCTGACCCCTGCAATGCGAATGCAGTGCTCTACCACTGAGCTACTGGCCCTTATATTTAACGGGGCAGGTGTTGCGTAACCCGCCAGACCGGACGACTCCGGTCGTTCTGGCGGATACCACTTTACTATGGGCCCGTGTGTCTAATGCGCCACGTTATCGTGCCATAACCCGACGCATTTTACAACCAGCGATTGCGGTTGAAAAGCCAGATAAGGACAAGGCAAATGCCGATAGTGATCCCGACGATTGAGGCGAATGCCCACGGCGAATTGGCGTAGGGCAGCGGGACATTCATGCCGTAGAAGCTTGCGATCATGGTCGGGACCGTCAGGACAATTGTAAGCGCCGTGAGTAATTTGATAACACGGTTCAGATTGTTCGTGATGATCGTCGAATACGCCTCGCGGATGTTGACTATGGTTTTTAAGCTCGATTTGGACGCCTCGATAAGCTGGCCGTTAGTCAGCAGCGCGTCTTCGGTGGCGTCGCGATCGCCGTCAAGAGGAAAGAACTTTCCGGACAGGATGTTTTGCAGGATGGTATTCATGGGGATGAGCGCGGACAGAAAATCGTTGAGAACGCCCTCGTAGGCGACAAACTGGACAATGTCGCGGTTTTCAATACGCTCAAGTTCCACGCTCATGGCCCGTACGCGCCGCGCGATCTGCATGAGGAACTGCTGGTAGGTGGTGTTGATTTCGGAGAAAATCTGCGCAAAAAATTTGGCTTTTTGTGTTGTATCAAAAGGGATACGGCCTTCAAGGAGGCGCGCGGCGAAGGTGACGGGATAGTGCGCAATCGTGAGAACGAATGCGGAACCGACGCAGATAAGGATAGGGGTAGTGGTGATGTGTTTCGCCTCCTCAATGGGAACGCGCGCATAGACATAGGTGGCGTTCTCTTCCGGCTCCACGCGCGGTGCCTCAAACGGGTCAACGGCGTCGGCGAGGTGGCCTCTGTCGAGCGCGAACGTCGCGGCCAAAGCATCGAGTTCTTGCTCGGTCGGGGCTTCGACAAGAATCCATGAGCCCGGGCGGAATTCGTCGAGTAGCGTCGGCGCGTCGTCTTTGGTTGTTCGTGAAATATAACGAATCATATATTTATCAAACAGGGCCGCTTGCGTTTTGTCAAAAAAGCGGCATAATGGAAGTATGAAACAATACAACGCGCATAATCAATTTCTTATTCCGACGGTGATTGAAAAGTCCCAGTTCGGCGAACGCGCCTATGATATTTATTCGCGGCTTCTCCGCGAGCGGATCGTTTTCCTCGGCGGGCCGATCATGGATCAGATGGCCAGTATCATCATTGCTCAGCTTCTTTTTCTTGAGTCCGAGGATCCGAAAAAAGACATCAAACTCTATGTAAATTCCCCGGGCGGTTCCGTGCCGGCGACGCTCGCGATTTACGACACCATGCAGTATGTGAAACCAGATGTCTCGACGATCTGCATTGGTATGGCCGCATCTGGCGCGGCTCTCGTTCTTGCGGCTGGTGCCGCAGGCAAGCGCTTCGTGCTTCCGAATGCCGAGGTTTTGATTCATCAGGTCATGGCTGGCGGCATTCAGGGCCAGGCCGTTGATATTGATATTTCCGCGCGGCACGTGATACGACTGAAGGAGCGGTTGAATCAGATTTTAGCCAAGCATACGGGTAAACCCCTGGCTCAGGTGGAAAAAGATACTGACCGCGATTTCTACATGACCGCGGAGGAAGCAAAGAAATACGGCATTGTGGATCAGATCATCAGCAGGAGGAGCGAAGGGAAGGAAAAGAAAGAGGGGTAAAATTCTCTGTTAAGAAATCGCCGAAAAAGACTCCGTCCGTCATTGCGAGCGACCCCGAGTCTGTCGAGGTGGCGCGCGGCAATCCAGGGTTTCTGCGTATGGATTGCTTCGTCGTCCTGCAGCAGGACTCCTCGCAATGACGGATAGGTGTCATTGCGAGCCGAAGGCGAAGCAATCCAGGGTTTCTGCGTATGGATTGCTTCGTCGCTGCTGCTCCTCGCAATGACTTTTTAACAATTTTTAAAAGAGAGAAGTATTACTACTCGATCACTCAAGCGACGCGAGAAGTTCGGGCAGCAAGCTTTTACCGGTCATCTCCGGGGGCTGGGTCATCTCAAGAAGTTCAAGAAAGGTCGGCGCCACATCTGTGATGACGCCGGCCGGTTCTTTTTTTATGCGCGCGATGTCCACATCGGTGCGCGGCGCGGCGCGGCGGGAACTGGACCGGACAAGATAGAGCGGAACAGGCGCCAGAGAATGCTTTGTGATTTTTTCCCCGGTCATGCGATCGCGTTTTGTCTCGATATTGCCGTGATCCGCGGTGACGAGCATCACGCCCGCAGGCGTTTCCAGAATGCGCTCGACGAGAAGCCCGAGCGCTTTGTCTAATTCCTCGACGGTACGCGTGGCGGCGTCGAAATTCCCCGTGTGCCCGACCATATCCGCATTCGCAAAATTGGCGATGACGACGTCGTTGTCCGCAAAATGATCAATGATGTATCGGGCGATATCGGGCGCGCGCATCTCCGGACGCTCGTCGAAGGTCTTGACGTCGAGCGACGGAATGAGCATACGGGTCTCCCCGCGAAGAGGATCTTCGACGCCGCCGTTGAAAAAATACGTGACGTGCGCGTATTTTTGGGTCTCGGCGATGTGCAGATGCCGGATTCCCTGCTCTCCGAGGACCGCGGCCAGTGGCCACGGGGTCTCAAGCGTGGGGAATGCCGCATGGACCGCCAGGCCCCTTTCGTATTCGGTCATTGTGGCGATGTAAAGATTTTGTACCGTGCGCCGGTGAAAATGCGGGAATTCGTCATCGGTCAGGGCGTGGACAATCTGGCGCATGGAATCCTCGCGGAAGTTGAAGAAAAAAAGCGCGTCTCCGTCGCGGATCAGCGGGCCGGACGGCAGTGTGTCGCTCGCGATGCGCGCCGGAGCGATAAACTCGTCCGTGACGTTTTGCATATAAGAGGCGAGGAGATAATCCGAGAGCGACGAAATCGAGGCGCCTTCTCCCTCCAAAAGCAGGCGGACGGCCAGTTCCGTGCGGTCCCATTTAAGATCGCGGTCCATGGCGTAGAAGCGGCCGATGACGGATGCGAGGGCGACGTGGCGGTAGTTGGCGTGGATTTCTTTTGCGAGAAACGCGGCCAGCGACGCCCCTTCTTTGGGCGGCGCGTCTTTACCGTCCGTAAAGACATGGAGGTAGACGGGCGCGATACCGGCGTCGCGCGTTACGTCCCATAGCGCATAGAGATGGTCAATGTAACTGTGGACGGTTCCGGTGGAGACGAGGCCGAGGAGATGGAGCGTGGATTTGTTTTTACGCGCGTGCTCAATCGCGCCCGCAAGCGCGGGGATTTTGGCAAACGTCCCGTCGTGGATCGCGTTGATGATGCGGGGAAGGTGGTGATAGATGATGCGGCCGGAGCCGATGATAAGGTGGCCGGTCTCGGAATTGCCGGGGACGCCCCAGGGGAGTCCGATCGCGGTGCCGGAGGCCTGGAGCGAGAGAAACGGCGAGAAGCGTTCGATCGCGTCCAAAGTCGGCATTTTGGCGACGGCAACGGGATTGCCGTCTTTTTCCGTGGACAAGCCGAACCCGTCCAAAATAACGAGAAGCGCGGGTGATGGTCTGGGCATATCGAGTTGAATAAAATTTGCCGCGGCAACAAACCGCCGCGGCAGAAAAACAAATATTTTCGGCGTTATAACGAACGCCGTCGTCCGCAATCCCTAACAGCCGTCATTGCAAGCGACCCCGAGTCCATCGAGGGGGCGCGCGGCAATCCATTTCGATCGTCATCGCGAGGAGCAGCAGCGAC
>JBBTVI010000039.1:0-11143 GCA_038063315.1 Patescibacteria group bacterium | reverse complement strand
GAAATGGATTGCCGCGCGCCCCCTCGACAGACTCGGGGTCGCTCGCAATGACGGAGGAGGGCTTACGTTATAAATAGGAAAATGTGAATCATATTACTTACTCCCTACTACCGCCTTTCGCCAACCTTACCCGGACCGGACGAAGAACGATGCCTTGAATCCGATACCCCTTTTGGACGATATCGCCCACCGAGCCTTCCGAAAAATCCACGGAAACCTCGCCCACGCTTTCATGAATTTCGGGATCGAACGGCGCCCCGGCCGCGACACAAATTTCCTCAAGTCCCCGCCTTTTCAACGCATCTTCCAACTGCGACTGGATTAAAAGGAGCGCGGATCCGTTGCCAGTTGCGCCGTGCGCCGCGGCGAGGTGGAAGCTGTCGAGAATCGGGAGAATATCCATCATCAGTCCGCGGCTGACAAAATGCGCGATATCCTCAAGGCGGCGTGCCTCATCCTTTTTGTAATTGATAAAATCCGCCTTGGCGCGCTGCCAGCCGTCCAGGTAGTCCTTTTTTTCGCCCTCGGCGCGCTGAAAAGCCGCGCGCAGTTTCTTAACGGCGGCGGTGCCATTATCAGAATCCTCGTCAGCAATGACGATTGTCTCGCGGCTGTCGTCCGCAGCGTCGTCGTCTTTTATTGTAGCATCATCAATCATAATCTTTATATAACGGACGCGCGTTCGCGCAAAGCCGAAAGCGCCGCATGATGTTTGGAATAGTCTGTTCTTTTCGGCCCCACAAGAGCGGCAAAACCGTGAAATCCTTTCGGATGGCTCCACAATGAAATGGTCATTCCGAACTGCCGGGCGCACTGCCGGGGGTTCTCCTCGCCGATTAAGACGGCGACATCATCCCGTAGCACTGAGGCCATATTCCCGAGAATCGCGTCCATTTCCTCCTCCATGCGGTCCGCAAAATACCCGAAATTTCTCGCATAATCCGCATCGCGAAATTCCGGTTCCTCAAAAATCTCCGCAAATCCCGCGGTATGCCATGAATCGGGATGGGCGCTTCCGGCAACGGCAAATGTTCCAGCAATGCCGGAAAGCGCGCGCGCGAGCTCCTGAACGAACTCGTCGGCCCGGGCGCGCCGAAACGCAGACGCGATATTTTTCCTCTCTCCTGATGCAAGCGGCATCTCCTCCGGTTCCAGGTGATCGACAAAAAAGCGGTAGCCGCGCTCAGTGGGAATGCGGCCCGCGGATGCATGAGGCTGATAGAGGAATCCGCCGATATCCAAATCTGCCAAATCGCTCCTGACGGTTGCGGGACTGACGCCCAAGTCCATCTGCTCAACAATATCATGCGATGAAACCGGGCGCGCTGTTTCAATATAATATCGGATGGCTGCATTGAGAATATCGCGTTGTCGTTCGGCGATAGGCATATGAAACATCATAATCGCAATTAGCACTCCTGTCAAGAGAGTGCTAATTGAATTTGGCAAATTTGACCGATAAACCCGGCAATGAGGCGAAAATGGAGGATGAGGAGGTTTAACCTCGTAAGCGGCTTACGAGGTTAAACCTCCAATGAGCGCATCTTTACAAGAGCTACATCAATTTTTAGGAAATTTGCCAAAGTTCAAGGCTAATATGAAGATTACCGCTTCCTGTTTTGCGTATCGTTTTACGCCCGTTGCAAAACTTTCCGTATCACGGCGACGATCTCCTCCGGCGTATAGTGCGCTTTGATCAGGTAATCCGCCGCTCCAAGCGCGCGGGCCCGCGCGATGCTTTCCTGATCGCCGAGATTGCTCAAAACAATAACAGGCACCTTAACAAGCGCCGGCTCTTTTTTTATCCGTTCAAGAATTTCAAACCCGTCAATATCCGGCAGCAAAAGGTCCAGGAGAATCAATTCCGGCGCATGCGCAGCCAAAAGTTCAAGGGCGCGCCGTCCGTCAACCGCCTCTGTAACGTTAAATCCTTCGCTTTTCAGTTTTTGTACAAAAATATCGCGGATGAAACGATCATCTTCCACGACAAGAACGTCTGGACCGCTGGTTTTTGCCGATACATCAGGCATATGAGAAATGGTTGCGCACTTAAATTATATACCGCCCCGCCCGGCCGCACAATATGCTTCTTGTGGATAAATGTTTTTTTGATTATGATAAAAATTATGATAAAACGCAGCGCGAGGATTGATGACCCGGCTGCGTTCTGTATCCTTCTCGCGCATCCCCTCATTCTTCACCAGCGGAGAAACATGTAAACAACAAACGCGATCAGGGCTAAAGGAACTATCCGATCGTAAAAAAACTCCTGCACGGCTTTCTCCCTCAAAAGCGGTTCGCGTATTTTTAGCAGTCACCATTTTCAATTTTACCAATTTCCATGGATACCGTCAAAATATACAATGTCTGGACGCGTAAAAAGGGGGTATTTCGCCCGCGGGGAGCCAACCGCGCAGTCGGACTGTATGCGTGCGGCCCCACCGTATACGACTTCGTCCACATCGGAAATCTCCGGACATATATTTTTGAGGACGTCTTGCGCCGCGTTCTTGAATATGCGGGATATGCGGTTCGCCACATTACGAATATCACGGACGTGGAGGATAAGATCATCCGCGCCGCCGGGAGCCGCGGAATATCCATCGCGCAACTGACGCGACCGTTTGAAAAAGCGTTTCTCGAAGACATCAAAAAGCTGCATATTCTCAAAGCGGAGAAATATCCGCGCGCGACAATGCATATCAGAGAGATGATCGCGCTCATCAAGGCGCTCCTGAAAAAACGAGCGGCCTATCAAAAAGATGGATCAATTTATTTCGCCATCGCGCGATTCCCGCGTTATGGAAAGTTAAGCCGGATTCCCAAAACAGGCCTCCGCCAAGGCGCGCGTATAGACGCAGACGAATATGCCAAGGATAATGCGGAGGATTTTGTTTTGTGGAAATGCACGCGCGGAGGAGAACCGTCCTGGCCTGCGCCGTTCGGCCGCGGCAGGCCCGGCTGGCATATTGAGTGCTCGGCCATGGCGATGAAATATCTCGGTCCGTCTTTCGATATCCATGCGGGTGGAGTGGATCTCATTTTTCCGCACCACGAGAACGAAATCGCGCAATCCGAGGCCGCGACCGGAAAGAAATTTGCGCGATATTTCGTGGAAAGCGAGCATTTGCTCGTCAACGGGGAAAAAATGTCCAAATCCCTCGGCAATATCATCACGCTCCGCGATATTGAGGCACGCGGCGTTGGGCCGCTTGCATTCAGATATCTTATACTGACAACGCACTACCGCTCAAAGATCAATTTTACTTGGGAAGCGCTTGCGGCCGCCCAAAACGCATTGGCGCAATTGGAGAGGTTTGCCGAAACACTGATTGAAAAGGCGAAACGCGAAGGGCGAAAGGCGAAAACGCAGAAAATCCCCCTCAGTCCCCCTTTTTCAAAGGGGGAAGATTCTATCCCCTCCCTTTGGAAAAGGGAGGGGGGGAAGGATTTTAACCTTTTACGGCATCAATTTCAAAAGGCCGTCTTCAATGACTTAGATACCCCCGCGGCAATGGCTTTATTATGGAATATAATTCATGAATACAATGCGGCGCCGGAAAAACATAGTGCGATGGCAATGCGCGATATGCTGCTTGATTTTGATAAAATTCTCGGCTTGGGATTGGATAAGATAAGACCCATAAGAATTCCGCCTGATATACGGCAATTGGCGACACAGCGCGACGAATTCCGTCGCGCGAAAAACTGGGCTGAGGCCGATAGGATCCGTGAGGACCTGCGCGAAAAAGGATGGACGGTAGAAGACGCGACGAAAAAATCCATTGTGCGAAGGATATAATAAAGAGCCATTCACATGGCTCTTTATTATATCCTTATAAGCGAGAACCCACCTCCCCAGCCCCTCCTTAGCAAGGAGGGGAAAAGAGAGGTTAGCACGTCAGTCCTACCTGCTATACACAGCAAATTCCCAGTTTGTTCCTTGCGGAGGTGTTGCCGTCAAAAGTATAATAGAATTATTCAACATGGCAACAACGCCCACCGGAACAGAATATACGATCCCCACCGCAGGGATGCGCCTGCCGCCGCAAAATGTCGAGGCCGAAATTTCGGTGCTCGGCGCGCTGATGCTTGATCCCGACGCGATCTACCGCGTCATGGACGCGCTCGGCGCGCGCGACTTTTACAAACCGGTGCATCGCGAGATTTATACCGCGATGCTCGAGCTTACGGAGCGGAGGGAACCGATTGATATTTTAAGCGTGACGAACCGCCTGCGCGAAAAAGAGAAGCTCGCAGAGGTCGGAGGCGCGGCATACCTCTCGGACCTCGTCAACGCCGTCCCCACTGCGGCGCATGCGGCGCACTACGCCGAGATTGTCCGCAAAAAACGGCTGCTGCGCGACCTGATTGCGGCCTCCCACGATATTGGACGCCTCGGCTATCAGGAGGCCGAGGATGTGGAGCGCCTCATTGACGAGGCCGAACAGAAAATTTTCGGAATTGCCAAGGACTCGCTCCGCCAGGAATTTTTTCCCGTGAGCGCAGCGCTTGAAGAGGCATGGGAGAGAATCGAGCGGTTGCACAAAGGCGACGGGGCCTTGCGAGGCCTCCCGACGGGATTTACGGATCTTGATAATTACCTCGCGGGCCTCCAAAAATCGGATCTTGTGGTGCTCGCCGCCCGGCCGAGTTTGGGCAAAACATCTCTTGCGCTCAATATCGCGCGAAACGTCGCCATTGACGCAAAACGCGCCGTCGGGGTTTTTAGTTTAGAAATGTCGCGCGAGCAGCTCATTGACCGGCTGCTTGCGGCCGAGGCCAATGTTGATTCGTGGCGCTTGCGCACCGGGCGGCTCCGCGCGGAGGGAGAGGACAACGACTTTACGCGCGTCAGGGACGCCATGGCGTCTTTGGCCGAAGCCCCGCTTTTTATTGACGACTCGTCTTCCCCGACCGTCATGCAATTGAGAGCCAAGGCCAGGCGCCTGCAGGCGCATCACAACGTCGGCCTTTTTGTTATTGATTATCTCCAGCTGATTCAGGGTCCGGGAAGGCCGGATTCGCGCGTCCAGGAGGTCTCCGAAATCTCCCGCTCGCTCAAAGCCATGGCCAAAGAACTGAATGTGCCCGTGCTTGCGCTGTCGCAGTTATCCCGAGGCGTCGAGATGCGCCACCCCGCAATTCCGCGCCTGTCGGATCTACGTGAGTCGGGGTGTCTCGCCGGCGATACGCTGATTATGCGCGCGGATACCGGGCAACGCATTCCGCTGAAAAATCTTGTCGGAAAAACCGACATTCCCGTTTTTTCCCTGACTGATAAATTAAAACTTGCGCCGGCTAAAGCCGCAAAAATTTTCTCAAGCGGACGCAAGCAAATCTACCTTTTACGGACGCGTAGCGGCCGCAGCATCAAGGCATCAGCAAACCATCCGTTTTTTACCGTTAGCGGATGGACGCGCCTGGACCATCTGGATATCGGCGCGCGTATTGCAATCCCACGAACCTTAACGCCGACGGCGCAGAACGCATCCGCTTTATCCGATGACGAATTGATTCTCCTTGCGCATCTTGTGGGCGACGGATGCGTTCTTCCGCATCAGCCCATTCATTATACGAGCGCAGATACGGATTGTATTCAAGCCGTCAGCGGCGCCGCAACCCGGCTTTTCGACATCACGCCGCGGCTTGTGCCGCAAAAAAATTGGTTTCATATCTATCTGCCGTCGCCGTATCGCCTTGCGCGCGGCAGGCGGCATCCGATCACGCGCTGGTATGAGCGACTCTGTATAGGGCGGTCGCGGTCGTACGATAAGGAATTGCCCATAAATCTTTTTACGCTTCCGGCGGATAAAATTTGCCTTTTCTTGCATCATTTATGGGCGACAGACGGAAACATCTCGTGGAAATATTTGCCCGGGAGAAAACCTGCCGGCGCGATTTACTACTCCACAACAAGTCCGGTATTAGCCGAGCAAGTACAGCATCTCTTGCTGCGCCTTTCCATCATCGGTGTTTTGCGTAAAATTCCGCAAGGCCAATATCGCCCTAGTTATCAAATTCATATTCAGGGAAGCGTCCAGCAATTGCGTTTTTGCCGTCTCGTCGGATCCTTTGGAATGCGGGGCATAGCCGCGGCACAATTGATTGATGCCTTGGGTCTCATCGCGGCCAATACCAATGTTGACACCATTCCAAGAGAGATATGGAGTCTGATGGTCACTCCGGAAAAGAATCGTTGCGGAATCGGCTGGCGTGAATTTGTTAAGCGCATTGACACGGCGTATTGCGGGAGCACGCTTTTCAAAACCGGAATTTCCCGCGTGCGGATGGCGCGCATCGCCGACGCATTAAACAGCACGACCCTTCTCGATATGGCGCAGTCGGATCTATTTTGGGACGAAGTCGCATCCGTCTCCTCATTGGGCCTTGAAGACGTGTTTGATATGACCATGCCGGAAAACCATAATTTTGTCGCAAATGATTTTATTGTGCATAACAGTATTGAGCAGGATGCGGACGTTGTTATGTTCATCTACCGCGAGGATAAGGACCGACAGAACAGCGATCGTGCGAATATCGCGGATATTATGATTGAAAAACATCGCAACGGCCCCACCGGGAAGATTGAGCTCTATTTCCACGAGGAGACCACGTCGTTCCGTTCAATCGAAAAAGGCCGCGATGACCCGCTGGATATACCGCTGTAAGGAATGAAGTATGGGGTATGGGGTATGAAGTATGTATTATGGAACGGAAAAAAGGAAATCGTTATCAGATGTATTCCCATAATTCATAATACATATCCCATATCCCATTGCTTTTATGTATCCCCCTCCCCTGGAAAATCTCATTGAACTATTTCAGAAATTTCCCGGCATCGGACCGCGCCAGGCCGGCCGTTTCGCGCATTTTTTGTTTAAGCAGGAGCGCGACTACTGCGCGGCATTGGCCGAGGAAATCCGCCTTCTGCATGACCGGGTGCGTCCATGCGGCCAATGCTTTCGCGCAACGCCCACAGAGGGCCGCGCGTCAGATAATGCGCCATTTCTTTGTGCATTTTGCGCCGACGCAAGACGCAATCCGCGCGCCATTGCCATTGTGGAAAAAGAATCGGATATGCGGGGGCTTGAAAGAACCGCGGAGTTTAACGGACTCTATCACATACTTGGCGGCGTGCTCTCTCCGCTGGATGACGACTCCCCCAAACGGCTCCGCCTCGGCGCGCTCTATGAACGCGTCAACACGCTTCTCGCGAGTAGCGCCGAGAACTGCGAAGTCATACTGGCAACAAATTCAACCACTGAGGGCGATACAACCGCGCTCTACATCGAGCGAATTTTGGAACCCCTGGCGACGCAGTATCAGAACCTCTCCGTCTCGCGGCTTGGCCGGGGCCTGTCGCTCGGCGCCGAACTTGAGTATAGCGACGACGTGACGATCCGCCATGCGCTCAAAAACCGCAGCGCGCGTCTCACCGAAAAACCCGCTGCGTAACAGCCACGAGTTTTTTCGCGAAAAAAGAGAGTGCGCGATTTCATTGCGTCGCGCGCCGGAACCGTTCCACAGCCGCGTTCCAGTCAACCGCGCGCCAAAACGCCTCAATATAGTCGGCGCGCTTGATGCCGTAGTCCAGGACGTAGGCGTGCTCAAAGACATCCAGCGCGAGAACCGGGACCCCGCCCGCAAGATGCCCCATCTCGTGCTCGTTGATCCAGATATTGAAGAGGCGTGCGCCAATGGGGTCGTAATAGAGCACGGCCCAGCCGATGCCGCGGAGCGCTCCGACCGCCTTAAAATCCTTTTCCCAATCGCCGTAGGACCCGAAATCTGCGGCGATTTTTTGATTGAGCGCCGACTCCGCGTCCAACGCCACGCCGCCTTTGGCCATATTGCCGAAATAATATTCGTGGAGGCGCATACCGCTGAATTCCCAGCCGAACCGACGCTTAATCTCCGCGTACTCCGGCGTCCCGATTTTCCCCTCTCCGGACAGGCGCGAAAGGGCATCTACTGTTTTATTCACGTTTGTCACATATCCCTGGTAGAGCGTGAAATGGTTTTTCAGCATTGTATCGCTGAATCCTTCAGTCCCCAAAAGATGATCAAAATTTTTTGCTTCGTATGGCATATGGCAATAGTACCACATCGCATTCATGGTGCAAGGCAGGTATACCGAAAAACGGCTACTGGGTCACAGTGGATGTCGAAACGGTCGTTGTTCCGGCGGAGACGTCCGTCGTTGTGGCGGGCAATCGCGGCGAAACAAGATCCTCCTTGCGCCTTATGCCGGGAACTAAGATTGGCGCGGCCCGAAACTTCTTGTATTGCGCATCCCGTTCATTGAGCAACGCAATAATTTGGTTCAAATCCTCGTCGTGAAAGAGGCGCCGTTTCACCTGGTCGCGCGCATCCGCCGGTTCCGTTTTTTTTACGCCGGTCGCGCGGTAGAAAACACCCGCATCCCAAATGGCTATCCCAAAAACAAGAAAAATAGCGAAGTATACCCCGGCGAGCAATTGAGTGTCGCGGTGCGCGAACAGACGCTTTCCCGATGCAAGCGAATGGATTTTTGTCTTGAGAGACATAATTCGGTTAAGAAATTACTGTTATCCTGAACTTCGGCAAATTTCCCGAAATTGATCCGATACTCATAGAAGATGCACTCATTGGAGGTTTAACCTCGTAAGCCGCTTACGAGGTTAAACCTCCTCATCTCCGCTCGTTATATTATTTTCAGATACTCGCAAAAATTTGCCAAAGTTTAGTGCTATTTCTTCGGGGCCGCAGCAGATGCCGTGGCGACATGAAGACGGAGCGTGAGTTCGGCCGGTCGTTCGACGTCGCTATCCGAAGAGACGAATCTTCGCCGCCCCGACATTTGCAAAGCCACGGCACGAATCGCGATATCGTAGGGAAGAAATTCAATCAAACGCAAAAACCGCGAAACATTCTCCTCCGAACCTGCCGAGGAAATACGGAAGACCAAAGCGGCCTGGCTGCCGGCGTCTTCGTCCACGGCGACGGAAATCGTCGTACTGGCATCAGCCGCGGCGCGCTCAACATCTTCGAGTAAACGGATCGGGCGGTCCCGCGTGACGGAAAAATTGGAGATCCGCTCAATGTCTGGTCCACGCGTCTTTTCAAGAGCGGAAAATTGCGCGGCTGCCCGCCGCTCCAATTCCAAATCTGCAATATCAACGGCGATGGCCGCGAGCGCTTCCTCCGCGCGCTCCACCCGCGTGGTCAGAAATCCGAAGCCAAGAAACGCCAAGGCCATCAGCAAACCGGAGGTGATGATTGTAATCCAGAATTTGATAAGCATATCTTTAATCAATTTTTTCGCCCGCGGACAACCGGAATTCCGGCGCAAGCGTCGCGTGCAATGAGAATTCTATATCGGTCTGGCGCACGATAGTGGCGAGCGGCAACGTAACATCGGAGAATTGACCGGATGCGCGCATACGCTCCTCCATGCCGATGAGATCCGAACGGCGCGCGGCAAATCCCGTCATATCCACGCTCCCGTCTTCGCCGATGGCAACGCCGTATATCATAACGCCGTCCGTGCCGAAGGCCAAAATATCGCTTACCAGGCGCGATGCGACCGGCGGACGACGCAAAGCCCCACGCATCCCCGTCAAGCGCGAAGAAAATGCACGCATCTCCTTGATCGTCTCTTCAAGTCCGAAAATCCCGACGGCCTGCTTTTCAATATCCAGAGATCGCCGTAATTCGTTTTGTTGCAAAAGCAGCGGAAGATATGACGGAAGCAATAGAGTCATTCCGACGGCGACCACGCCGAGGACCACCGCGGTAAAAAATCGGATCGTACGGCGCAATTCCTCGCGACGGATCACATTCTTATACGCTGGCGGAAGAAGATTGAGTGATATGGCTGACATAAATATTAATGCCTCCTTACTCCGGACTAATACCATGAAGCGCAAGGCCGATGGCGACGGTAAACGCAAGGGCTGTCCGCTGCGGCAGCGGCGGAATGCCGAAACGAAAACGATCCATGGAGGACGCAAAAGGATTGATTCCGGAAATCGGTACTTTCAGAGAACTCGCAAGATAGGTATCCAAGCCGTAAAGGTTTGCGTCTCCTCCGGCGAGCAGAATACCCGTAATCCGCGGGGGGGCGTTGGCGCGCCGTGCCGCGTGCGCGGCGTAAAAATCCATCAGGCGCCGTAATTCATCGCCGATCGCGGTGAGAAACGGCAACAAAGCCGCATGGAGGCGGCCATCGAATTTACGCCGGTGGAAACCGATTGTTTTTTTTATAACCACCGCTTCTTCCGCCGATACGTTGAGCGCCGTTGCGATTGCCCGTTCCATATGCAGCCCTCCGGTCTGAATCGTATTGGTAAATAGCATGGCGCCGTCGGCAAGAATGGCAAAACTTGTCCGATGCCGGCCGATATCGGTTACGATAACGGAGGAATTGCGCTGCATGTCGGCCGCGATGCAGCGCGTAAGCGCCTGCGACTCCAGGATAAGCGCCGCTGGAGGAATGCCGCTCCGCTCAAGAACGGACGCGTACGATTCCACAATCGCTTTGGGAAACGCGACCACAACCGCATGATAGATCGCGTCGGCAGGACTATCGGGTTCAAGAACATCGAAGTCGTAAGCGAGATCATCAACGGCAAGCGGAATATGCCCCTCCAGTTCCCAACGGATTGCGTTCCCCACGTCGTCGCGGCGCACACGGGGAATCTCCAAAAGCCGGACGTAACTTTTCTCCTCGGGAAGAGAGACGATCGCAAACGAGCGCTTGATGCATGCGGGCGCGGATTTACGGAATTCCCGGCATAACGCGACAAGATCGTCCTCTTTTTTTATTTCTCCATCGGTGATAATCCCTGCAGGGATTGTGATTGTTCCGGTCGCCTCGATATCCAGATGCTTTTCCGGCCGGAATTTGACGTATTTGATCGTCTCATCCGATATATCAAATCCAAACACCGGAATATCGGTGGACCGCCGCGCCCAACGGAGAAAGCGGGTATTAAGAGGATGGAGAATGCGTGTAAATAATTTCATATTTGATAGGGTTTTTCTATATAGAAACCCTCTAAAAAGCCTCATATCCGTCATTGCGAGCGACCCCGAGTTCATCGAGGGGGCGCGCGGCAATCCATTTCGATTGTCATTGCGAGGAGTAGCAGCGACGAAG
>JBBTVI010000038.1:0-17802 GCA_038063315.1 Patescibacteria group bacterium | reverse complement strand
CGCTCCGGCGCCTTTCGGAAGAAGATCCCACCTTCCGCATCTCCGGATATGCGGAAACCGGAGAGACAATTATCTCCGGAATGGGTGAATTACATCTGGAGATCATCGTTGACCGGATGAAGCGCGAATTTAACGTCGAGGCCAATGTCGGCAGGCCCCAGGTCGCCTACCGCGAAACCATCAAGCAGGAAGCCGAGGCCGAGGGTAAATATATCCGCCAATCCGGAGGCCGCGGGCAATACGGGCACGTCTGGCTCCGCGTTACGCCGCAGGAAGCCGGAAAGGGATTTGAATTCCTCAATGAGATTAAAGGCGGCGTGATCCCACAAGAATACATTGCGCCAACCGAGAAAGGCATCAAGGAAGCCATGGAAAAGGGGGTGCTCGCCGGTTACCCCGTGGTGGATGTCGCTGTTGCGCTCTACGACGGTTCGTACCACGAAGTTGATTCGTCCGAAGCCGCATTCAAAATTGCCGCCTCCATGGCATTTCAGGAAGCGGCCCGCCGAGCCACACTCGTTTTACTTGAACCAATCATGCACATCGAGGTCGTGATTCCGGAGAAGTTCCTCGGCGAGGTGACTGGTGATCTCAATTCCAAACGGGCGCGGATTGAGGAGATGGGTGACCGCGGCATGGGCATCAAAACAATTGACGCGTTCGTGCCGCTCGCCGAGATGTTCGGCTATGTGACGACCCTCCGTTCCTTGACTGAGGGCCGCGGAACCTCTACTATGGAATTTGACCATTACGCCGAAGTGCCGGCCAACATCGCGCGCCAAATTATTGAAGGAAAGAAATAGATGAATTTTTCAACGCTCAAAGAATTGGTCAAAAAAAATAACGACCGGTTCGTCCTGATGGAAAACGACGAGCCGGAAATTGTCATGCTTTCGTTTCGGGAGTATGCGCGGATCACGGATAATAAAATGGACAAAAACGCTATGCCGCCGCTCCGCAATGATATGATGCGCCGTTCGGTGACGACGCCATCGGCCATGCCTGCGGGCGTCCTAAATGCGGACGCAAACCGCAAACGGAATTCGGATTCCCGCGCGCAATTTATCAATGCCGAGCTCGACGTCCATCGCGAAATGCCGGAAGACGGGGATGCCCGACCACAAGAAGATGAACGCGGTCTGAACGATGCACGGCCAAAAGGTTTACCACTACGTCTTGAGGACCTCCGCCTGGAGGACCTGCCTTTTTGATGGATAAGTAGGAAATCACAACAGTAATCTCTCACGTCCGTCATTGCGAGGAGTCCTGCTGCAGGGCGACGAAGCAATCCATACGCAGAGATCCTGGATTGCTTCGCCTTCGGCTCGCAATGACGATCGAAATGGATTGCCGCGCGCCCCCTCGCAACTCGGGGTCGCTCGCAATGACATCTGTGTGGCATCTTGACGCGTTCCCCGTCACAGGTTATATTGAATATACGGTCTAAAAATTTATAAACTTAATTTTTTAATACTATGGCTACAGGAAAATTTGAGCGGACAAAACCCCATGTTAACGTCGGCACCATCGGTCACGTGGATCACGGCAAAACCACGCTGACCGCCGCAATCACCAAAGCCCTTTCCCTCAAGGGACTGCCCTCGCGTGTCGAGAGCGTTGATCAGATTGATAATGCGCCGGAGGAAAAAGCGCGCGGCATCACCATCGCGCTCCATCACTCGGAATACGAGACGGAAAAGCGCCACTACGCGCATATTGACGCCCCTGGACACGCGGATTACATCAAGAACATGATCACCGGAGCCGCACAGATGGACGGCGCGATTTTGGTTGTTTCCGCAACGGACGGCCCAATGCCGCAGACCCGCGAGCACATTCTCCTTGCGCGCCAGGTCGGAGTTCCCGCGATAGTCGTCTTCATCAACAAAGTGGATGCGGTGGACGACGCGGAACTCGTGGATTTGGTTGAGGCCGAAATCCGCGAACTCCTGAAGAAATACGAATTTCCCGGAGACGAGACCCCCGTTATCCGCGGCTCCGCCCTCAAAGCGCTTGAGGCGACGTCGGCCGACGACGAGTGGGTGAAAAAGATTTTTGAACTGACCAACGCCCTGGATACGTATGTCCCCGAGCCGGTGCGCGATACGGACAAGCCCTTCCTTATGCCGATTGAGGATGTCTTTTCCATTGAGGGACGCGGTACCGTTGTCACCGGGCGCATTGAACGCGGCAAAATCAACGTCAATGGCGAGGTGGAGCTCGTCGGACTCCGTCCGACGCAGAAAACAATCGTCACCGGCATTGAGATGTTCAATAAATCATTGGACGAGGGCATTGCCGGTGATAACGCCGGGATACTTCTCCGCGGGCTCAAAAAAGAAGACGTGGAGCGCGGCCAGGTGGTCGCCAAACCCGGAAGCATTACGCCACATACGGATTTTGAGGCCGAAGTGTACATCCTTACAAAAGAAGAAGGCGGACGCCATACACCGTTTTTCAAGGGGTATAAACCGCAGTTTTATCTCCGCACAACGGATGTCACGGGCGAGGTGAAGCTTCCCGAAGGGACAGAGATGGTGATGCCCGGTGATACGATTAATTTCGGAGCACAATTGATTTCCCCTGTCGCGCTGGAAGAAAAACAGCGTTTCGCCATCCGCGAAGGCGGCAAAACCGTCGGAGCGGGAGTCATCACGAAGATTACAAAATAGCGATGAGTGCACGCCGCAATCGTCAGGCATAACTCGAACAGGCACGGAGATTTTTCTTTGCCTGTCCGCGTTTTGCCGGCGTCTGTCGGCGCTGAGCGTTCCTTGGCAACGAAGCAACCGGAAATAAAATCAAAATTGCGCGTTCGCGTGCGGGCCTACGACGCAAAAATAATAGACAACTCCGTGAAGCAGATAGTGGATACGGCGGTACGAAACGGCGTTGAAGTCGTGGGACCTGTCCCGCTTCCGACGGAGATATACAAATATACCGTCAACCGCTCGACGTTTGTTCATAAGGACGCGCGCGATCAGTACGAAATGCGCGTCCACAAGCGCCTTATTGATATTATCACTCCGGATCCGCGCACGATTCATGCGCTCACCAATCTCAATCTTCCCGCGGGCGTTGATATTGAAGTGAAAATGATGTAAACTAACATTTCACGGCCCTAACCCAACCACCTCTACGCTCGTCATTGCGAGGAGTCCTGCCGCAGGACGACGAAGCAATCCAGCATTTCTGCCTTTACGGATTGCTTCGCCTTCGGCTCGCAATGACGGTCGTAATGGATTGCCGCGCGGCCCCCTCGGCAGACTCGGGGTCGCTCGCAATGACGGAGGTGAGGGGGTAGTGCCAAGCGAACGCACCCGTTTTGAGCCGGGACTGTTCCCGGTTTTCTTTTATGAAATTTTTACTGGGTGAAAAATTATATATGACCCAAATTTTTGCCCCGGACGGAAACATGATTCCCGTAACGATTGTTGCGGCGCGGCCGAATGTCGTACTCATGCAGCGGACAAAGAAACGGGACGGCTATACGGCGATACAGGTTGGAGCCGGCGCGCAGCGGCCCGGAAAAACAAAGAAAACCGAACGCGGGCATTTCGGCGACTTGGGCGCATTTCGCAATATCCGGGAATTTCGCGTCGCGGGCGGCAAATCCGGAACCATCGCCGAGGATTTCCCGCGCGGCCGGGCGGTTGACGTGACCATTTTTCAAGAAGGCGACAAAGTGAAGGTGAGCGGAATAACAAAGTCAAAGGGCTTTCAGGGTGTTGTCAAACGGCACGGTTTCCACGGGGCTCCGGCAACGCATGGCACCAAACACGCGCATCGGGAGCCCGGCTCCATCGGCGGAGGAACCGGACGCGCAGGAGGAAAAGTATCAAAAGGTATACCGATGGCCGGACGCATGGGAGGCGCGCGCATGACAGTGCAAAACCTTGTTGTCGCAAAAGTGGACGCGGATAGCCATCTCCTTGCCCTCAGAGGCGCGGTTCCGGGACGAAGAGGAACATTGCTTGAAATTCGTGGCAACATAAATTGATCAACCGCGTATGAACGTCAAGGTCTACAATATGGAAGGATCGGAAACGGAAGAGATGGAACTTCCGAAGGCGATCTTTGGTTTGCGATGGAATTCTGATTTGGTGCACCAGGTCGCGACTAGTCAGGCGGCAAACCGGAGGCGGGGGACGGCCCACGCAAAAAATCGCGGCGACGTGCGCGGCGGAGGAAAAAAGCCCTGGCGCCAGAAGGGGACCGGCAGAGCGCGCCACGGCTCGATTCGTTCGCCCATCTGGATCGGCGGCGGCGTTACGCACGGCCCGCGAAACGAGAAAAATTATCAAAAGAAGATCAACAAAAAAATGGCTCGGAAAGCCCTTTGGACCGTGCTATCGGCCAAAGCGCGCGACGGCGAAATTGTTATCCTGGATAATCTTTCCTTTGCCGAACCAAAAACAAAATACGCCGCAACGTTTTTTACGAAACTGAAAAAAAATGAACCGCTCGGCCGTATCACCCATAAAAACGGGGTTCTCGTCGCGCTTGGCGGGAAAAATACCGATGCGCGCCGGTCGCTCCGTAATCTTCCGTATGTCGGCATCGAGGAGGCGCGCAACTTGACCGTATCCGACGTACTGGGCTATAAATATGTTTTATTTCCGAAAGCGGCGGTTGAACAAATAAAGAGATCAGGCGATAGTTAAAATCTCTGAAAAATATGAAGCAAAACTCACAAATGTAAAATCCCTCCCAACCTCCCTTTTTCAAAGGGAGGAGCGTTCTTCCCCCTTTGGAAAAGGGGGATTAAGGGGGATTTTCCGCACTTTTGATTTTTGCATTTTACCTTTTACATTTTTATACCATGTCACTCGTCAATAATTTTTTTGATAAAATTTTGCGCAAAAAAGAGGAACGCAAACGCCGCGACGCGCGCGCCGACTTCGACGCGTCCGAACCAGATCGCAGCATCCCCGCGGATCGCGAATCTACTGTTACCGCCTCTCACGCCGAAGGTCCGACTGGCGACATATTGCTTTCGGGACATCAGACCGAAAAAACCGCGGATGGCGCCTCCTTCAATCAGTACGCTTTTGTCGTCCGGACCGGAGCCAATAAATTCGAAGTCGGACGCGCGGTGGAGAACCGCTATGGCGTATCTGTCCAGTCCGTTGCCGTTTTGAATATGCCTGGGAAAGAACGGCGCCGCGGCCGGCAGATCGGCCGGCGACCCGGTTTCAAAAAAGCGATTGTAAAACTGAAAGAAGGACAGAAGATCGAAATTATATAGAAACCATGGAGAAGGTCATTGCGAGGAGCAGCAGCGACGAAGCAATCCAGGGGAAATACTGGATTGCCACGCGCCCCCTCGAGAGACTCGGGGTCGCTCGCAATGACGGATCGAATTATGAAGAATTACCGTCCAACGTCTCCCGGCCGCCGCCAAATGCAGTCGGTGGACATCAAAAAAACAGCCACCGCAACATCCCCGTATAAGCCGCTGACGCGCGGCCGGCATCGCGCTGTGGGCCGCAATTCCGACGGCCGCATCACAACGCGCCATAAAGGCGCGGGGGTAAAACGATTGTGGCGCGAAGTTGATTTCCGGTATGATAAAAAGGGCGTTCCGGCCCGCGTCGAGACGCTCGAGTACGATCCTAACCGGACCGCATTCATCGCGCTTCTCGCGTATACCGACGGGGAAAAGCGCTATGTCCTCGCGCCCGAGGGGTTGTCCGTCGGCGCGAAAGTCATTACGGATGAAAATGCCCCAATGGAGACCGGAAACCGGACCATGCTTGGCAAAATTCCGGTCGGTACCGCCGTCTATAATGTGGAACTTGAACCGAATCGGGGCGCGGCGCTTGCGCGCTCCGCCGGGAACAAAGCCGTCGTTCTTGCGCAGGAGGAAAAAACAACCCACATGGAGCTTCCCTCAAAGGAAATACGCCGCATCTCGTCGCGCGCATGGGCTTCTATCGGTTCGCTTTCCAATGCCGAACAGCGCTATATGGTGATCGGCAACGCCGGACGCAATCGCCGCCGCGGCGTGCGTCCCACGGTCCGCGGATCCGCGATGAATCCGGTGGACCATCCGCACGGCGGCGGAGAAGGACGAACATTGATCGGGCGCAGGCGCGGCCCCGCAACCCCTTGGGGTAAACCGGCGCGAGGGGTAAAAACAAGAGGAAAGAAACAATCGGATAAATTCATCTTGAGACGGAGGAGAAAATAGCACTGCATGAATTATGGGATATGAATTATGTATTATGAGGTTTGCATTGGGGTTTGTATTTTAGAATTCTCCATACTTCATAATTCATACCCCATAACCCATCTTTTTATGAGTCGCAGCATCAAAAAAGGACCATACGTCCACCCATCGCTTTATAAGCATATGGCGCGCGCAAACCCCCCGGGCAGCCGCGTCATTAAGACGTGGGCGCGCTCGTCAATGATCGTCCCTGAAATGATTGGGCATATTTTTTCCGTGCACAACGGCAAACTGTTCAAGGAAGTAAAAATTCACGAGGACATGGTCGGGCACCGGCTTGGTGAGTTCGTCCCGACGCGTAAATTTGTCCGCCACGGCGGGAGAATGCAGAAGGAAATCGAAAAAAAGGCGCAGGAAACAAAATAATTCCACGATGGATGCAAATGCACAATTGAACTACCTTCGTATGTCTCCGCGCAAAGTCCGACTTGCGGCCACCCTCATTAAGGGCATGAGCGTTCCTCGCGCAGAGATAGAACTAAAGGCGCTTTCCAAACGCGCGGTTTCACCCATCCTGAAACTCCTGCGCTCGGCTCTCAGCAATGCGCGGCGAAATGACGCTGAGACGAGCGCGGGCTCGTATTATGTGCGCTCGATATCCGTCAATCCCGGCCCCACGCTCAAGCGTAGCCGTCCGCGCGCGCGGGGACGGGCATCAATGATCCGAAAACGGACCAGCCACATCAAAATCGTCCTGGGGCGTATTGACGACGGCCGCAAGTTATGATATGAATTCCGGTAGTTTTGCGCTTACCTTATGACACACCACGTTCATCCTTATATCTTCAGAATCGGGCAGCTCACGAACTGGAAATCGCGCTGGTTCGACCGCAAGAATTTTGCGGCGCAACTCCGCGAGGATGTCCTCATCCGCGAGTGGCTTGAAAAAAAGCTTCGCGCATCATATGTGGAACAGATTGAATGCGAGCGCTCCCCGGGCAAAATGAACATCATTATCAGGACGTCGCGGCCGGGGATGATCATTGGCCGCGGGGGAGACGGAGTTGAACGCCTGAAATCCGATATACAAAAGCGCCTTCGGAAAATCAGCGAGCGCTTTCATGCGCCCTCTCATGCCGCCGAGGTCAAAATTACCGTTGAGGAAGTGCGCCAGCCGGAGTCGCACGCGGGCATCGTGGGCCAGATGATCGCCGACGACATTGAGCGGCGTCTGCCTTTCCGGCGCGCGATGCGGACCGCCCTCCAAAAGGTTTCGGCCTCACTCGGCGTTGAGGGCGTCAAAATCGCCTTGAAGGGCCGCTTGGGCGGAGCTGAGATGGCCCGATACGAATGGGTCAAACACGGCCGGATTCCACTCCAGACCATGAGGGCAAACGTGGATTATGCGTCGCGCACCGCGTATACGACATATGGCACCGTCGGCATTAAGGTATGGATTTATAAGGGGATGGTGTTTGGAGAAAATGAAAAACGTAAAATGCAAAGCGGAAATTAACAGCGTAAAGTTCAAATTACACTTCCATCATGTTCCAACCCAAGAAAGTCAAACATCGCAAATGGCAGAAAGGCCGCAGCCGGGGCATTGATCGCCGCGGCGCGATTCTTGCATTCGGCGCATATGGCTTGAAAGCGCTCGAATCAAGCTGGGTCACGGCCCGGCAAATCGAGGCTGCGCGACGCGCCATTTCGCACTACACCGCCCGCGGCGGAAAGACATGGATCCGAATCTTCCCCGATAAGCCCATTACCAGGAAACCGCCCGAGGTGACCCTCGGCGGCGGAAAAGGTTCGGTGGATCACTATGTTGTACCCGTCCGCCCCGGACGAATTTTGTTTGAGATGGACGGAGTGACGCGCGAGATCGCCATGGAAGCCATGCGCCGCGCCGCCCACAAACTTCCGGTCAAAACCCGAATCGTAACCAAGTAACTGAACTTTGGCAAATTCTCGCAGATATCTACCGCAATAGCGCATTTCTCAATGTAGTTCTCGACTTCGCAGGGCTCCGCTCGAACAATATTCTTCGAGCGAGCGACCATGGGGAGCAAGTCGAGAAGTACCTTAAACCTCCAATGAGTGCATCTTTTTCTTAAATTCATACCATGACAACAAATGAATTACGGCAAAAATCGAAGGGCGAACTGACTGCGTTGCTCGGAGAAAAACGCGCGCGCCTCGGAGAGCTGTCGTTTTTAACCGCACAGCGGAAAATCAAGAATGTCCATGAGCCGAGCGCAACGCGGCGCGACATCGCGCGGATCCTCACGATTATAAATGAGTCCGCTGATCAACGCTGATAATTAACTACTATGCGTAAACTTAAAGGCGCCATTACATCCGATAAAATGCAAAAGACCGTTGTGGTTCGCGTGGATCGCCTCATAAAGCATCCGCGGTATTTGAAATACTATAAGGCCTCCAAGAACTACAAGGCGCATGATGAAAAGAATGAATACCATACCGGCGATGTTGTGTGGATCACTGAGCAACGGCCGCTCTCAAAAGAGAAGAGATGGAGGGTAGCCGGTTTGATACGTAAGGCCAGCACGCCGGAGGAAAGGGCGGAAGAGGCCGATGAAACATCAGATAAAGAATCACGGGAACGACCAGCTAAAGCCGCGAGCGTATCTTGACGTGCGACAATCCTTCTCTATCGTCATTGCGAGGAGTCAGACGACGAAGCAATCCAGAAGGCCCCGGATTGCCGCGCGCCCCCTCGAAACTCGGGGTCGCTCGCAATGACAGCTGATATAAACAATTATTACAACGCGGAGGTATGAATTAAATTTTTTCCATTCCATACTTCATAATTCGTACCCCATAATTCGTTTTTATGATTCAACCCCGAACAATGTTAAAAGTGGCGGATAATTCCGGAGCGAAATTGCTTCAGGTTATTAAGGTATTGGGAGGGACCAGGAAACGGTATGCGCGTCTGGGTGAAATTATCGTGGCGTCCGTCAAAATCGCCGAACCACGCAAAACGATCAAAAAGAAGGATGTCGTACGCGCGGTGATTGTGCGGCAGCGTTCGCCCCTGAGGCGAAAGGACGGGACGTATATCCGCTTCGACGACAACGCCGCGGTTGTCGTGGACGGAAAAGAGCCCAAAGGCGGACGTATTTTCGGTCCGGTCGCGAGGGAGCTGCGCGAAAGGGGATTTATGAAAATTATTTCTTTGGCGTCCGACGTCGTATAAACCACCATGAAATTACGAAAAGGCGATACAATCACAATGATTGCCGGAAACGACCGGGGCAAAACCGGCCGGATTTTATCTGTTGATCCGGCGCGCGCCTTAATTGTGGTGGAAGGCATCAATTTACGAAAGAAGCACCGGCGCGCTCGCCGGCAAGACCGAAAAGGCGAAATTGTGTCCGTTCCGGTCCGTTTCCCCACATCGCGCGCAATGCTCTACTGCGCAACGTGCCAAAGGGGCGTCAGAACAGGATATGCGATTGACGAAAACCAAATAAAAAAGCGTATCTGCAGGAAATGCCAACAGGCAATATAAATAGGGGCTATGGGATATGTATTATGTATTATGCAAATTGATGAGGACGGATTCCATTTTGATCCCATAATACATATCCCATAATTCCATTTCCATGTCTCTCAAAGAAAAATATACAAAAGAAGTCGTCCCCGCGCTGCGGGAGAAATTTAGTTATCCGAATGTCATGGCCGTTCCGAAAATGGAGAAAATTACCGTCAATGTCGGCGTGGGGCGCCTGCGTCAAGACAAAGAGCACGAGGAGGTGCGCAAATTCATCGGGCTTATCACCGGGCAGCATCCGCAGGCACGGGCCGCGCGTATCGCCATTGCCGCATTCAAAACCCGCAAGGGACTCGTCGTGGGATACCGCGTGACCCTGCGGGGGGCGCGGATGTACCACTTTGCCGAGCGCCTCATTGGCACGGCGCTGCCGCGGACGCGCGACTTCCAAGGCATTCCCGCCACCGCATTCGACAAAGGCGGGAATTTGACGATCGGCATTAAAGAGTGTATCGTATTCCCCGAGATGATCGGAGAAAATTATCAGTTCATTTTCGGGCTTGAAGCCACCGTCACAACGACCGCGCGGACAAAAGACGAGGGGATTGAACTTCTGAAACAGATGGGATTTCCTATAAAGATGTAAATGATATGATGGCCCGAACTTCAACAATCGCGCGCGCGCTCAAGCCGCCGAAATACAAGTCCAGGGTGGTGCGCCGATGCTTTCGCTGCGGACGAAAACGCGGATTTATGCGCGCCTTTGAGCTTTGCCGTATCTGCTTCCGCGAACTGGCAAATCGCGGAGAAATTCCCGGAATCCGAAAGTCATCGTGGTGATTCCGCTTATGCTCCAAACTCCCCTATGAGTATTCAAACAGTCAACCAATTTTTGATTTCTCTAAAAAACGCCCAAAAAGCTGGGCAGAAGATGACACACGTTCCGTATACCGCCATGACGCACGACATTGCGCAGTCGCTCAAGCGCGAGGGATATATCAAAAGCATTGAAAAGAAGGGAAAACGCGTAAGAAAATCGCTGATGATCGAACTGCAATCTCCTGATGCAGGAGCGAAAACAATAGAGAATGTCCGATTTTTTTCTACGCCGGGACGAAAACAGTATGCCCAATGCGATGCCATCCGTCCGTCGCGTTACGGCGGCGCCGTTATTTTATCCACTTCAAAAGGAATCATGAGCGGGCGCGAGGCCAAAAAAGCGCGTTCAGGCGGGTTGCTTATCGCCGAAATATGGTAAGAGTATGAAGTATGGGATATGAATTAGGAATTATGGGAATTTAATGCATGGAATGTACATTTTATGCCGATCCCCATAATACATAATACATACCCCACAACCCATACTCTTATATCCCACAACCCATATCTTTATGAGTCGAATCGGTCAAAAACCAATCCCGTTTCCCACTGACGTCGCCGCGACGGTATCTGACGGCGCAATTTCAATTCAGGGCCCCAAGGGCACGCTGTCGCTCGCGCTGCATAGAGACGTCTCGGCGTCGGTTTCCGATAACGTCATACGCATTGTCTTGAAAAATCCCGATAGCGGCGATCCGGCGATTTGGGGGCTGTTCCGTTCTTTGACCGCCAACATGGTGGAGGGCGTGACCCGCGGTTTTGAAAAACGGCTCGAAATTGAAGGCATCGGATATCGCGTTGCCCTGGAACGCCCGGGCGTCCTCGCGCTGCGGCTCGGATTCTCCCATCCAGTCACCGTCAACGCGCCCGATGGAATTACATTCGCCGTGGATAAAAATACGATCGCCGTTTCCGGAATCCACAAAGAACTCGTGGGCAATGTCGCGGCGAAAATCCGCAAGCTGCGCCCGCCCGAACCCTATAAAGGCAAGGGCATCCGGTACGCCGGAGAAGTCATACGCCGCAAGGCCGGTAAAAAGGCGGTTAGCGGCGGGTCATAATTTCATTTGCAATAACGAAAATGTCGCTTCATACAGAAAAAACAGAACGAGCAATCCGTAGAAAACGGCGCGTCCGCGCGCGTGTTTCCGGTATCGCCGCGCGTCCGCGCATTTCCGTCTTCCGTTCACACCGGCATTTTTACGGTCAGATTATTGATGATGAAAAGGGAATAACAATCGCCTCTGCCCGCGATTCCGATCTGCCCAACGAGACAAAGACAGCCCCGGGGAAAACCGATATTGCGGGACGCGTCGGCGCACTGCTTGCCCAAAAAGCCGGTGGAAAAGGAATTATAAAAGCGACGTTCGACCGTGGCGCGTATCGCTACGCCGGACTTGTCCGCGCATTCGCCGATGGGGCGCGTAAGGGCGGCCTGGAGTTCTGACACATTTCATCGCAGATGACACAACAAAATAAGATAACAAAGGTAGATGAGGAGGTTTAACCTCGTAAGCGGCTTACGAGGTTAAACCTCCAATGAGTGCATCCCATATAGGTAGTCCATCAATTTTTATGATTCAAAGGCCTAGGCCAAAAAATGAACGCCGGGGGGGACGCGAACGCATGGACCGCCGCCGCGAGCCGTCCGAGTGGGACCAACGCGTACTGGATATGCGCCGCACTGCGCGCGTTGTCGCTGGCGGACGGCGTTTTAGCTTCCGCGCAACCGTTGTTGTCGGCGACCGCAAAGGACGCGTCGGCGTCGGCGTCGGCAAAGGCGCAGAGGTGTCCGCCGCCATTGAGAAAGCCGCGACGCGTGCAAAAAAGAGCGCGGTCAGGATCGCCATCACCGACGGCCGCACGATCCGAAACGACGTCATGGCGAAATTCTCGGCAGCCGTCGTTCTTCTCCGGCCGGCGCGCGCCGGACACGGCCTTGTTGCCGGAGGACCGGTACGCGCCGTCGCAACGCTTGCCGGAATCAAGGATCTGACGGCAAAAATCATCTCGCGCTCTCCGAATAAGCTGAACAATGCGCTTGCGACGGTGGAGGCGTTGAAAAAATTATCACGCATTGAACTACAAACACCGCCCACGGTGGCCGAACAACGTGCGTAATGCTATAAAATGAATTATGGGGCATGTATTATGAATTATGGAATACTGTCATCCATCCGATAATACATAATTCATCCAAGGAATCATGCAGCACCACACCATACAACCAAAAACTTCGCGGCGTCAGGCGCGACGCATCGGCCGTGGAGGGAAACGCGGAACGTTTTCCGGACGCGGCACCAAGGGACAACGCGCGCGCGCCGGACACCGCATCCGGCCGGAACTGCGCGATACGCTCCAAAAAATTCCTAAACTGCGGGGTTATAAATTCCGTTCGTTCCGCCCGAAGCCGGCCGCAATCAATATCGGCGCGCTTGCGCGCCATTTCAAAGACGGAGACACCATAAGCCCGGACATTCTTGTTGCGCGCGGCCTTGCGCGCCGCGTCAAAGGACGCACGCCGGAGGTAAAAATCCTCGGAGTGGGCACGGCGAAAAAATTTGTTTTCAAGAATGTCGTTTTCTCGCGCAGCGCGGCGGAGAAGGTAAAAGCGTTGAGTAAGGAGTAGGGAGTAACGACTAAAAAATCAAGACAATAACCGCTCGTATACGTCATTGCGAGCGACCCCGAGTCCGTCGAGGGGGCGCGCGGCAATCCAGGATTTTTATGGATTGCTTCGTCGTCTGACTCCTCGCAATGACAATCCTTATTCATGTTAAAAAAACTCTCCCTTCTATTTACCATCCCCGAACTCCGCAAGAAAGTGATTTTTGTCCTGGCGCTGCTTGCGGTTTTTCGCGTTGCCGCGGCGATTCCTTTGCCTGGCGTTGACCCGGAACGGCTTCAACAGTTTCTTGCGTCAAACCAATTTTTCGGACTTCTTAATATCTTCTCCGGCGGAGTTCTTGAAAACCTTTCGATCGCAATGCTCGGCGTTGGCCCGTATATCACGGCCTCCATCATCATGCAGCTCCTGACCATGATCGTCCCGCGCCTCAAGGAACTTTACCATGAAGAAGGAGAAGCCGGACGCCAGAAATTCAACCAGTACTCGCGCTACCTCACTATTCCGCTCGCGGTTCTTCAATCCTACGGCCTTCTCATTCTCCTCATCCGCCAGCAAGTCATTCCGTCGCCGGACTTCTTCGGATTTGCCTTCAACATTACCATCGCGACTGCCGGAACAATGCTCCTGATGTGGTTGGGCGAGCTGATCACCGAAAAAGGCATCGGCAACGGCGTCTCGCTCATTATTTTCGCCGGAATCATCGCGTCCCTTCCCTCGGCTGTCTGGACGTTTATTCTCGATGTCATGTCTTTGGATTCGGCGGCGGGCGCTCTCGGCCGCATTGACCCGTCAAAACTTCCGCCTTACCTCGCGTTTCTTGCGGTCTCCATCATTGTTATTGCGGGCGTCGTCATCGTTACCGAGGGACAACGCAATATCCCGGTCTCCTACGCAAAGCGCATCCGCGGAATGCGGATGTACGGAGGCGTCTCCACGCATCTGCCGCTCCGCGTCAACCAGGCGGGCGTCATCCCGATTATCTTTGCCGTCTCCATTGTCCTCTTCCCCGGACTCATCGGCAGTTTTATTTCGGGACTGCCCAATCCCGCGATGCAGGACATCGGCAATTTTCTCGTCAACCTTTTTAACAACCAGCTGATCTACGGCATTGTCTATTTCGTACTCGTCTTTGCATTTACCTATTTTTACACCGCAGTCACGTTTGAGCCCGACTCCATCGCCGATAACATCCAGAAACAGGGTGGTTTTATTCTCGGCATCCGTCCCGGCCGGCCCACGGCCGAGTATCTTGCGCGGATTCTGACGCGCATCACCCTTGCAGGCGCGCTGTTTCTCGGGGTCATTGCCGTCTTGCCGCTTACTGTCCGGAGCGTCTTCGGCATTCAATCGCTCCAGCTCGGCGGCACCGCGCTCCTAATCGTCGTCTCCGTCGTGATTGAGACCGTCAAACAAATAGACGCGCAGCTTGTCATGAAAGAATACGAGAGTTTATAACAGCAAACAAGCCGTGCCGCAAAATCAAAAAAATGCCGTTATTCTTTTCGGCCCGCCGGGCGCCGGAAAAACAACACAGGCAAATTACATCAGCGCCGCATTCGGGCTCGCGCATATAGACAGCGGCCGGCTCATTGAACGCACCGTGCATGACCCGGCGCTAGAGAATGATCCGGCCATCACACGAGAACGAAACCTCTTTGACTCCGGAATCCTGAATACTCCGGAATGGGTGGCAGACCTCATCTTATCGGAAATCCGCAAAATACATGCGACAGGATCGGGAATTGTTTTCAGCGGATCTCCGCGGACGCTTTACGAGGGCCGAACTCTTGTTCCCATTCTCGCGGCTCTCTACGGGCCGGAAAATCTTTTGTTCATTAAAATTGCCATCAGCGGCGAAACATCTCTTTTCCGCAACACTCACCGGCTTATCTGCGAAAAGTGCGGTAGAATCTATCAAAGTTTCGCGGGGAATCCGGCGCCGGAGCGTTGTTCGTGCGGCGGCCGGATTGTCCCGCGCATTCTTGATACGGAAGAAGCCATCAAAGTGCGCCTTGACCAGTACCAAAATCGCACCGCCCCGCTTTTTCAATTTCTGAGCGAACGCGGATACGTTCTAAACGAAATAGACGGGGAACGCGCCCCCGATGTCATTGCCGCAGAACTTGAGAAAGTGATACGTGCGAAGTTTGACGCATAATACCAACAACCCCATCATGCCCATCACCATTAAAACAACCAAAGACATTGCGCTCATTCGCGAAGGAGGCCGGCTACTCGCCGGCATTCTTCATGAACTGGTTGAAGCCGCGCGTCCCGGGATTTCCACGGGAGAACTGGATGCGATCGCCGAACGCCGGATCAAAGCGGCCAGCGGAGCGCCCGCTTTTAAGGGATACCGCGCCAAAGGAAGCCGCGCGGTTTTTCCCGCGACAATCTGCACATCCATCAACGACGAGGCGGTACACGGAATTCCCCGGCCGGATCGGATTCTGGCCGTGGGCGATATTGTCGGGATTGATATCGGGATGAGGTGGCCAGAAATGACGAGTAAAGAGAAACGAGTAAAGAGTAAAGAAAAAGAAAGAACGGGACTGTATACCGATATGGCCGTAACAATTGGCATTGGGCGCATTGCGCCGGAAGCGGAAAAACTCTTACGCATCACCGCCGAAGCCCTAGAGATCGGCATCCGCGCGGCCCGGCCCGGGGGGCATACCGGAGATATCGGGCACGCGGTCCAGCAACATCTCAAGAAACATCACTATGGCATTATCCGGAACCTCGCGGGGCACGGCGTGGGATACGAACTCCACGAAGAGCCGCTCATTCCCAACTACGGCGCGCCGGGAACGGGCGCCGAACTCAAACCCGGGCTTGTCATCGCCATTGAACCAATGGCCACAATAGGGGACTGGCGCGTACGGCTTGACCGCGACGGCTGGACATTTAAGACCGCGGACCACAGCTTGGCGGCACATTTTGAAAAGACCATTGCCGTCACCAAAAACGGCGTCGAAGTATTGACGCCGTTTTGAAAATAGTGTATTGTGATGCCTTGAGGAGAACGGCTACCGATTCGCTTCCTTGCGCTATAAAAAGGATAAAAGGGAGCCGCCGTTATATACGGCTACAAAAAATAATCCTCTTCTTGCGCCCCGTTCGCGCCAGAGGCTATGTAAATTTGTCCCCTCTTAAACAGGGATATATCAGTGAAGCCGTTTGGCGCGAACCAACAGCATAAATTCAGCGCAATGTCCCCTTGCCAGCCGCAAGGGGATTTTTTTACGAACTCACAAAGTTTGAATTTCAAATCTTGACACCCTAAACAATTCCTCACATCCGTCATTGCGAGGAGTCAGACGACGAAGCAATCCAGAACGCAGAAACCATGGATTGCTTCGTCGTCCTGCAGCAGGACTCCTCGCAATGACGCGCGTAGAGATGGTCTTGATAGCGGTGAGAGTGGCATAACCTCAATCGTTGCCATACGAGGCCCGGAATGTTACAGTAGCAAGTAATGCGCTATCTCGGCATTGACTATGGAGAGAAAAGGATCGGCCTTGCGCTCTCCGATAAAGATGGTAAAATCGCTTTTCCCTATGCCACCATTGCTGCACGAGGCAGAAAAGACACGAGAATCTTTCCGGCGCTCCGCGTTATCATAGATCGGGAAAAAATCTCCGCCATTATCCTCGGCCTTCCGCGAGCAGCCGATGGCCGCGACACAAAACAGACAGCCGCCGTGCGTGGTTTTGCCGAAAAGCTCAAAAAATCATTCTCCCTGCCCGTGGAGTACGAAAATGAAATTCTCACGACAAGGATGGCGGCGAAAGTCGGAATTCCCAAGGAAGAGCGCGATGCGGCTGCAGCCGCGATTATTTTACAAAGTTACTTGGATCGGACAAATATGAAGTAGGGGGCATGTATTATGTATTATGGGTAGCAGGAAATCGAAATCAATCCATCGCTTCTTACCCATAATACATAATACATAATACATAATACATATTCCATAATACATTTCTAAACGGCTGACATAACCTATTCCATCGCCGGATTGTTATATTTCCATGCAGACGAAATACAAAATCGGGATTATCGGCCTCGGGATGGTGGGCACCCCCCTTAAGCGTTATTTTGAAGAGAGGCAAAGCCACATCCGCGGCGAGAATCTTTTTTTATACGATATTGACCCGAAAAAAGGATACGACGATGATGTCGGCAAGGCCGACATCATTTTTGTGGCCGTCCCGACGCCGCGCGCGCCGGACGGATCCGCCAATCTCGCGGCCGTGCACGACGCATTCTCCACGATAAACGGAGAAAAAATTGTCGTCCTTAAATCCACGGTTCCGCCGGGCACAACGGAGAATCTCCAGAGAAAATATCCGCAGCACCGCGTGCTTTTTAATCCCGAATTTTTGACCGAGGCCCGCGCCTGGGAGGATTTCGTCAAACCGGACCGGCAGATCGTCGGATTCACGGCCCGTAGCATTGACGCGGCGCACGCGGTTCTGACGCTGCTTCCGAAAGCGCCCTTCATGTCTCCGTGGGGAATCAATACATACCGTCCCGTAAAAATGACGGCGACCGAGGCGGAATTCATTAATTAGCGAGGGAACGTCTATTTTGCGAGGAAAATCA
>JBBTVI010000037.1:0-10145 GCA_038063315.1 Patescibacteria group bacterium | reverse complement strand
CAGTATTTCTTCTGGATTGCTTCGTCGTCCTGCAGCAGGACTCCTCGCAATGACGCATGTAATAGTGCGGCGTTGGTGGAGCCGTGAGGGGTTACACTGCATTGTCTTGCCATAGGATTTGTTATGTGCTATTGTATATAGCAGTAATTATGGCGCTTTGTGCTTAACAAAGCAATGCGTAAACCAGGAGAAAGCAATGATTCAATTGGATGGAGGCAGGAATGGATGCGGGCGAAAGTTTTTTGGCGTTGGACCTTGAAAACCAGTACGCGAGTTTGAGTTTAAAAGATCCTGGCATATCCTTTGAGGATGCCGTTCATATTTTGTGTCCTTTGCTCTTGCGTTGTGCGACGGGAAAAATCCGGGAGGCCGTTTGCGCCTTTTCACTGGCCTACTGCAACGGGTTTTTGGATGCGACCGTCAAGGCGTTGTCACAATACAATTTTACTTCAACGATTGTTGATGGACAAAGAAAAAATTCTGCGGATTGGTGGTTGCATCGTGTGTTACAAGATGCCATGAAAGATGGAAAGATATGGCAGTTTGTTGTCGGTACCACCGATCGGCTGGAACCATTTTCGTCATTGTTTGATCAAATCGTCACGAGCGGGAAGGAATTGTGTATTGTAGGTGATTATCCTCGTGAATGTCGCAGGCAATCCCGTTACGTTACATATGTTGGTTTGTCCACCCAGCCGCATACACCGTCATCCGGCCGTTCAGCTGTTCGCGTAAAGCCACCTTACCGCACTCTTGTGCAAAGAGTTATGAGGATCGACGGCGAAAGGCCATCCGACGATGTGGATAATCGTTTCGCCTATATGGTTCTGGTGCAGAACGAGGTGGCCGCCATTTTGTCTGATACGATGTATCTATATCCGGTCACGCCACAGGAACTCTTGTGTTGTGTGATGTCCCGGCGTGCAATACGGGATGCGAAAATTTCCGAATATGATGTAGAGCGGTGCCTTCATGCTCTTTTATGGGAATCGGATATGCTGCAAGTAACATTGTTCTCTTTCACGCGCTCGCGTTTCCGCCAGGCGCTGGCGTAAAATTCTATCGGCCTTCGGGCCGATTTTTCTTGATTGATTTTTATAAGTATTTATCGTATGGTGCAGGGGGTGTATAGTGGCTCGTTGATAAATCAGAACTTGTGGAGGTATTGCATTATGGTACGCAAACTGACGATAAGAGAATTAGTGACCCTGCCGTCATTTTATGCCCCAACCGTTTCTTGGAATAAAGACAAGGTTGCTTTTTACCAAGACGTTACCGGGCGCATCGAACTTTATATCCTTGACCTGTGCGGTTTAGGCATTAGGCAGGTTTCCAACGGGGAATTGCCTAAGACCATTCGCACCGGGCCGATATGGTCGCGCGACGATAGATATGTCATAGTCACAAGAGATCGTGATGGCGATGAACAGCATGATATCTATGCTTTTGATCTCGTCGCGGGAGAATTTTTTTCCGTCACGCAATCACCGGGGCAAAACTATCCGGCGGAAATGTCTCCGGATAATAAAGAATTTCTCTTTCTTTCCACGAGAGATGATCAACTGAATTTGTACGTTCTTTCTTGGGAGAATAAAGAGGTTCGTCGCATGACTGAATTTTCTAACCCGGTCTTTGACGGGACGTGGTCGCATGACGGTGAATGGATTTATTTTCCCGCAAATGAAAGTCAGGATTTGCGGAATGTCGATGTCTATAGAGTGCGGCGTAATGGTTCAGATTTGGAGAAGTTTTGGAATATGAGAAACGGTTCCCGGGAAGATATTTCCGAGATCTCGCCATGCGGTCATTGGCTTGGCATCAATTCAGATGCGGTCGGCATCAATCAACCGGGCGTTATGAATCTTGATACCAAAGAAATTTTCTGGCTCGGAGATGGAGTTCATGAGGAATATGCGCCGCGCTTCTCGCCCGATGGAAAGTTGGTATTGACGACCATCAACGTCGATGCAACCCTGAGTCCTTGCTTGTATGATCTCGGCGCAAGGACCAAATTGCAAGATCCGTGTTTGCCGGCAGGAGTGGTTTCTTCCGGTCAATTCGTGGAGAATGGGGATATTTTTTTCGTCCATTCCGATCCCACGCATCGACCACGGATGTTGATGTATCATCCGACTGAACAATCGCATGCGGTTCTTTTTGACGCATACTATGGATCAGTTGATAGAGAAAGTTTTTCGTCGGCCGAATATGTTTCCTATCGCAGTTTCGATGAAATAGCGATTTACGGCGTTCTGTGGAAGCCGAAAGGAATGCAGCCGGGTAAAAATGTTCCGGCGGTCATCTTTATTCACGGCGGACCGGGCGGCCAGGATTTTGTAGATTTTGACTTGTACGCGCAAGTGCTCTGTTGCGCAGGATTTGCCGTTTTTCAGCCCAATTACCGCAGTTCGATGGGATACGGGAAAGAGTTTTTTGAGGCAAATTTGAAGGACTGGGGTGGTGGTGATCTTCAGGACATTGTGCATGCCGCGGATTATCTCAAAAGTCTCTGCTGGGTGGATAAAGATCGCATCACGGTTGCCGGAGGTTCTTACGGCGGCTACCTCACGTATATAGCAATGGTTGCGGCACCTGAAATATGGAAAGCGGGTATTGCGTGGATGGGTATTACGGATCTCAGAAAGCTTTACGACAGTTCTATGCCGCATTTCAAGTACATCCTTCGGTACTTTATGGGTGATCCTGAAGAAAATGCGGAGTTATGGCGCAATCGTTCAGCCATAACGCATGCGGCAAATCTTGCTGCTCCGCTTCTCATTATTCACGGCGTTTCCGACCCTCGTTGTCCAATTGAACAAGCAAGATTATTTCGGGACAAGCTCATCGAGCTCAATTTTAATGAGGGGGAGCATTTTGAGTATGAAGAGCTTATTAAAGAAGGACATGGAAGCGTCGATCAGGAGCAAAAAATCCGAATCTTCGAATTGATGGCGGGTTTTCTTGAGCGGAAAGCAAAGTAGACAATACCGGGCGGCACATCAAGCCGCCTTTTTCTTTGATTTTTTTGGCAACACGCCGTATAATCAAGGATTGTTATGACGTCCGCATCCAAAAAAAAGAGATCAACGCAAGATGCGCGGGAATTCATTTCCATTCGCGGCGCGCGGATGCATAATCTTCGGAACGTCAGCGTCCGCATCCCGAAAAACAAGCTGGTTGTGATCACCGGGCTTTCAGGATCGGGTAAGTCGTCGCTCGCGTTCGATACGCTTTATGCCGAGGCCGAGCGCCGGTATGTGGAATCCCTCTCATCGTATGCGCGCCAGTTCCTCGGCATCAAGGAAAAGCCTGATGTGGACGCGATTGAGGGATTGTCGCCCGCGATTTCGATTGACCAGAAATCCGTGTCGAAAAACCCGCGCTCCACCGTGGGGACCATTACGGAGATTTATGACTATCTCCGTATTTTATTTGCGCGCGCCGGGACGCCGCACTGTCCGGAATGCGGCCGCGCGGTCGGGCGCCAGACCGCGGATCAAATCGTGGATGCGATCAAAAGTATGGCGCGCGGCAGGGAACTCTTCATTCTCGCGCCGGTGGTGCGCGGCAAAAAGGGAGAGTATAAGACGCTCCTCGGAGAAATCAAGCGCGCGGGATTCGCGCGCGGCCGCATTGATAGCGCGGTGATGACGCTTGAAGAGGCGTTGAGATCGGAGATTGATAAAAAACGCGCGCACGATATTGATGTCGTGGTAGATCGTTTTGCGCCCGGGCCGGATATTGAGCGAAGCCGCATCCGTGACTCGGTTGAGACCGCGCTCAAAATGGGAAAGGGGATGATGAGCGTTGCGCCGTCGTCCGCCGCGCAGGCGAGAGAGTCCGTGACCCGCGACCGCCCGGCAGAGCGGCGGCGGGACGTCGGTGGCGAGGAGGCGATATTTTCTGAGCATTTTTCCTGCGTCTCCTGCGGCGTGAATTTGCCCGATATTGAGCCGCGCACGTTCAGTTTCAACAGCCCTTACGGCGCATGCCGTTTTTGTACCGGCCTTGGCTCGACGCTCAAGGTGGATCCGGAGCGCGTCATTCCGAATAAGCGCCTGTCCATTGCCGAGGGCGCAATCCGGCCCTGGGCTGCGGCATCGCACCGGCTGGGACGGCAGAGCTGGTATTGGTGGATACTGACGGACCTTGCCGAGCGTCATGGATTTTCATTGAATGATCCGGTGGAAAAATTAAGCAAGGCCGTTCTCAATATCATTCTTTTCGGGGAGCGGGGAGAGAGTAAAGAGTTTAGAGTAGAGAGTAAAGAAAGGAGAGAGGAAGAGGACGATGATCAATATGGGATCAATGGCGAGGAAGAAAGGAAAGACGGCGCGTTTGAGGGGGTTATTGCCAATCTCAAGCGCCGGTGGAAGGAGACGGACTCGGATTTTACGCGCGCGGAGATCGAGAAGTATATGAAGATTGAGCAATGTCCGGAATGCGGCGGCCGGCGCCTGCGACGCGAAGCGCTTGCGGTGAAAATCGGCCCGTACGACATTGCCGCTATTACGAATATGTCCGCGGCGGATGCCAAGGCGCTTTTTGCAAAATCCGCGGTTTTCGGACTGGACAGGAATCGGCTTATCATCGCGCAGCCGCTGATTCGGGAAATCGTGAAGCGCCTGCAATTTTTGTGCGACGTGGGGCTTGAGTATCTGGCGCTTGCGCGCGAATCCACCACGCTCTCCGGCGGCGAAGCGCAGAGGATACAGCTCGCAACGCAGATCGGGTCGCGCCTCACCGGCATCATGTATATTCTTGATGAGCCGTCCATCGGGCTTCATCCGCGCGATCACAGCCGTCTTATCGCGACGTTGAAGGACTTGCGCGATCTAGGGAATACGGTGATCGTCGTGGAGCATGACGCCGAGACCATGCGATCGGCGGACTGGATCGTGGAGCTCGGCCCGGGGGCCGGGAAGCACGGCGGCCGGGTGGTCTTTGAGGGGGCGACGAAGGCGCTCCTTAAATCTATGACTCTCACCGGAGAATATTTGTCGGGAAGGAAGAAGGTGGCGATACGTGGTAGCAAAGTATGGAGTATGAAGTATGAAGTATGCGGAAAGAACGCATCAATCGCGTCTAAGAGCAGTACAAAAAGCGGCGTTGGGAGGAAATATTTAGAAATCAAAGGCGCGGCAGAGCACAATCTGAAAAAAATTGACGTCAAAATTCCGCTTGAGAAATTTGTGTGTATTTCGGGAGTATCGGGTTCGGGTAAGTCCACGCTTGTCAATGACATTCTTGCCAAAGCCCTTCTCAGGCAATTCCACCGCGCCGAGACGATTCCGGGAAAGTACTCCGCGATTGAAGGAACCGCGCAGCTCGATAAAGTCATTGTCGTGGATCAATCGCCGATCGGGCGTACTCCCCGGTCAAACCCGGCGACATACACGGGCGCTTTCGGTTTTATCAGGATGATGCTTGCGGGGACGCACGACGCGAAAGTGCGGGGTTACGCTCCGGGCAGGTTCAGTTTCAACGTCAAGGGCGGGCGGTGCGAGGCGTGCGAGGGCCAGGGCGTCAAGAAAATTGAGATGCATTTTCTCCCGGATGTTTATATCGAATGCGAAGAATGCGGAGGCAAGCGGTATAACCGCGAAGCGCTTGAGATTGAATATAACGGCAAAAACATTGCCGCGATTCTTGGCCTTACGATTGATGACGCGCTCGCCTTTTTTGACGACATCCCTCAGATTCGCGCCAAACTTTCGACGCTTGCGGATGTGGGCCTCGGCTACATGCAGCTCGGGCAGCCGGCGCCGACGCTCTCCGGCGGCGAGGCCCAGCGTGTGAAGCTCGCGACAGAACTCGCACGCCGCGACACGGGCCGGACGCTTTACATTCTGGATGAGCCGACCACGGGGCTCCACTTTGATGACATTCAAAAATTGCTCACGGTGCTCCACGCGCTTGTGGAGCGGGGCAACACGGTGCTCGTGATCGAACATAATCTTGATGTTATCCGGAATGCCGATTGGATCATTGACCTCGGCCCGGAGGGGGGCGAAAACGGCGGTTGCATTGTGGCCGAAGGCACTCCGTCCGACATTGCGCGTGTCAAAAAGTCATATACTGGTCAATGGTTAAAAAGATGAGCACGCCAGCGGTCCCTCCCGGCCGTCATTGCGAGCGACCCCGAGTTCATCGAGGGGGAGCGCGGCAATCCAGAATTTCGGATTGCGGAGCTTGTTCCGAGCCCTTCGACTGCGCTCAGGCCTTCGGCTCTGAGGCTCAGGCTCGAAGAGATAAACTCCGCGAAGGATCGTCTGACTCCTCGCAATTAAGTAAGGAATTTGGCGCAAACTCCGTAATTAATTTTGACCAAAACCAAAAAACCCTTATAGTAGAGGAAGTTGCAGAGGCATGAGGGAGGAAAAAATGAAAGCAAGCGAGTCACAGCAGATCTTTTATAACGAGCTTTGTACCCAACAAGCATACAATTCGATAGCCGATCGATGGGCACGCGAGCATAATACGAAGGAGTATTGGAGAAAAGAGTTCGATCTTTTTTCCGAGTTATTGCCGGGAGGGAAGATTTTGGACATCGGATGCGGCGCAGGACGGGATTATCAATTGTTTGCAGAAGGAGAATATGACTATACCGGAATTGATTATTCCAAGAGATTACTCGCCATTGCACGGTTGCAGTTTCCTGCAGGACAGTTTATGTTCGGAAACATCTTTGACTTGCCTTTTGAAGATGGAGCATTCGATGGTTTTTGGGCCGCCGCTTCGCTGCTGCATATTCCAAAAGAAAAAATTGCGGTAGCGTTGGCGAGTGTCCACCGTGTGGTGGCACAGAATGGAAGCGGAGTCATCATGCTCAAGAAAGGCGAAGGTCAAATGATGGTGGTTGACGACAGCCACAGCGGAGACACCGATGACCAACGATTTTTTGCATACTGGCAGAGACATGAATTCACCGATGTACTGCAACAATGTGGGTTTATGGTCCTATCATTTTCTGAACGATCCGTCAGTGAACGAACCACATGGCTTAGCTTTTTCGTAAAAGCATCGTGAGGCGGAATACGGATACATATGAATGCTCGGTCAATCCGGTGCCCATAGAACAAGCGGTTCCGCAAGCCAAGCGATAGTGGACGATCGGTGAGCGAGCGACGCATACCCTGCGCCGCTTTTTTGTGGGCGGATGCCTCTTGACAATCTTTTTTCCGTGCGTACAATGATTAGCAGTCATAGGTCGAGAGTGCTAAAGTAGGCGTTAGCAATTAGGCGTTAGGCATTAGCATAGAGCAAGAGAGCGTCGTGAATCGCTGATCCTCGCTCTATGGTATTGGTTCTCGACTACTTGCTGTGGGTTCACATGAATATTCAACCGATGGGGGATCGCGTGCTCATCGAGCCCCTACACGAGGGCAAGGAGGGAAAGACCAAGTCCGGCCTTTACCTTCCGGAAACAGCGGACAAGGAGCGTCCGGAGCAGGGGAAAGTCATTGCCGTCGGGCCCGGCAAGAAAACCGAGGAGGGAAAGACCGTCCCGATGACGGTTAAGAAGGGCGACACCGTGCTCTTCACCAAATACGGCCCGAATGAAATCAAGGTCGACGACAAGGAATATCTGATTGCGCGGGAAGAAGATATTTTAGCGATTATTAAATAATTATGGCAAAACAAATTTTATTCGATGAAAAAGCGCGTCAGGCGTTGAAGCGCGGCGCGGACCAGATGGCGCAGGCGATCCGCGTAACGCTCGGCCCGAAAGGTCGGAACGTGGTGCTTGGCAAATCCTACGGCGTGCCGCAGATCACTAACGACGGCGTGACCATTGCAAAGGAAATAGAATTGGAAGATAAGGTGGAAAATATCGGTGCGGAATTGATCAAAGAGGCCTCATCCAAGACCAATGATGCGGTGGGCGACGGAACCACGACCGCGGCAGTGCTTGCGCAGGCCATCATCAGCGCGGGCATGAAATATGCCGCATCCGGCGTTAACGTCATCGGACTCAGGCACGGACTTGAGGAGGCGACGGAGGATATCGTCAAGCGCCTTCAGAAAATTTCACGCCCCGTGAAAGGGGAAAACGAGGTTGTGGACGTCGCGACGATTTCCGCGGAGTCGCGGGAACTGGGCCAGATCATTGCCGAAGCCATCGAGAAAGTCGGGCAGGACGGCGCAGTGACGGTCGAGGAATCCCAGGGGACGGGCATTGAGAAGGAGGTTGTCCGCGGCCTTCAGTTTGACCGCGGCTATGTCTCGCCGTATATGATCACGAACGCCGAGCGCCTGGAGGCGGCGATTGACGATCCGTACATATTAATCACGGACAAAAAGATTTCGTCCATTCAGACGATTCTGCCGATCCTCGAAAAACTGGCGCAGAGCGGCAGAAAGGATCTTGTCATTATCGCCGACGATGTGGAAGGCGATGCGCTTGCGACTCTGGTTGTCAACCGCATCCGCGGCGCGTTTAATGCGCTTGCGGTCAAGGCCCCTGGATTCGGCGACCGCAAAAAGGAAATGCTTCAGGATATTGCGGCCGTCACCGGCGGGAAAGTCATCACTGAGGAGATCGGGCTCAAGCTTGAGAATACGGACGTGGCGATGCTCGGCCGGGCGCGTCGCGTTGTGGCTGACAAAGAGAATACGACGATTATCGGCGGAAAAGGCAAAAAGGAGGAGATTGACCAGCGCATGCAGCAGATCAGAACGCAGATGGAAAATACAACGTCGGAATTCGACAAGGAAAAACTGCAGGAGCGGCTGGCCAAACTTTCTGGCGGGGTCGCGGTGATTCGCGTCGGCGCATCCACCGAGACCGAGATGAAATATATCAAGCTCAAGATTGAGGATGCGGTTGCAGCGACAAAAGCGGCAATCGCCGAGGGGATTGTTGCGGGCGGCGGATCCGCGTTCCTCCGCGTTGCGACCGAACTCATGCAGGAGTGGGAAGATCAGAGCGCGGCGGAAAAGCGAAAAGTCGGGCTTGAAACCCAAACCGCTTATCAAATTTTGGTCAACGCCCTGGAAGCGCCTCTTGCTGAGATTGCAAAGAACGCGGGGAAGCGCGACGGAGAGATTATTCTCAAGGTCAGGGAAGAAATGTTCGACAGACGCAACCCCAACGCGGGGTATGATGCATTGAGCGATAAAGTTGTCCCCGATATGTATAAAGCGGGGATCGTGGATCCGGTCAAAGTCGCGCGGATCACGCTCCAGAATGCGACGTCCGTTGCGGCGATGTTTTTGACCACGGAAGTCGTGATCGCCGACATTCCGGAAAAGAAAGAGGCGAGTCCTTCGCCGGGTATGCCCCCGATGGATTATTGAGATAGGAAAAGGGGAGTGAGGATTGGGAATAGGGAATAAGGTAAGGACGAATCAACCACCGCGGCATCTCTGCCGCGGTGGTTGGGTTACGGTCGGCGGGACGCTCGAAGGATTACGCTGATGTTATAGCTCAGTAATGCGTAAATCGCGTACTTTCCGAAAGTCGCGAACGTTGCGCGTTAGCACCGCTGATGCAGTAAAAAGCGCCGTTGCCGCAACGACGCTATCCGCGAGTTTCATCCCGTAGGACCGTCCTACTGCGCCTGCAAGTCGTGCAATCTGCGAGTCTACGGGAATGATCGCGGTGCTTTTCAAAAATTGTTCGATTTTCGCCGCTTCTACATCGCTCAAGTGCGGAAATCGAAATAGTTCAATCTCTGTTATGGCCGAGACATATAATGCTTCATTGCGCGTATACATCTTTTCCAGTGACGACACGACGCGCGGGTCCTCCTTGGTGTAGTAAATGATGATGTTTGTATCGAGCGTGTACACGGTTCAGCGGAGCGGGGGCAATTTTCTTTCCCAGCCCTTGCGTAGGCGTTGTAATTCTTTGATAGGATCTGGTTTTCGATCCTTCCACATTCCTCGTATGCTTCTCAGCAGGGACAACCGTTCCGTTCCGGTCATTGGAATACGGTATTTTGCAAGTCGTTGCTGTCTTTCTATTGCGGCGTTTCTACTCATAACATTACTATAACATAGAAGAGAAGCCGGCGCAAAAGAATCATGCGTAACCCCTCACAGCCCCACCAACGCCGCGCTATTACATGCGTCATTGCGAGGAGTTCTGCTGCAGGACGACGAAGCAATCCAGCATTTCTGCCTTTACGGATTGTTTCGTC
>JBBTVI010000036.1:0-10783 GCA_038063315.1 Patescibacteria group bacterium | reverse complement strand
AGGCAGAAATGCTGGATTGCTTCGTCGTCCTGCAGCAGGACTCCTCGCAATGACGTATGTAGGGGTAGTCGCGATGGGGCCGTGAGTGCTTACGCGCGGGCGGTTTGTGAAAAAAAGCGGCGTATGCTATAAATAGGCATTGGGAACGGGTATTCGGGCGCTTGGCGGCGCGTTGCGCCGCCTCCCCGCTCAATTGCCCGGCATTAACGATGATGTCTGTCACATATCAACCATCGCGGAGGAAAAGGGCGCGGACGCACGGTTTTCGCATTCGTACGCGCCGCCCGGGCGGCAAAAAGGTTCTGACGCGCCGGCGCCGGAAAGGGCGCCGGAGTTTGACCGTATGAGGCGCATGTATCGCATGGGCCGCGACGCGGATTTCGGATCACTCTTCCGGCGCGGCAGGCGGCATGAATCGGAATGTTTCCGGATCGTGTATTTGCCTGTCCGGCGCGGACACGCGCGTTTCGCTTTTATTGTGTCGCGCGCCGTGGATACGCGCGCGTCCGCGCGGCACCGGCTCGAGCGTTTTGGGCGCTCCTGGATCGAAAGCCATAGGACGGTCCTCACTTTAGCGTATGATATCGCGATTGTTTTTAAAAAATCAGCGGGAACGGCGTCGCGCAGTGCTTTATCTGACGAATTTGAAAGGGCCTTCGCTCGTCTCGCGATGCGCGATGATCGTTACGCGCGCGTATCAACGAACCGTCTCTCCTGATCATGGTATTGCACAGGATCTTTTTGGAGTCCGGCGATGCCGTTACTTCCCCTCATGTTCAGAGTATGCGATTTTAGCAATCCGTCAATATGGACTTTTACGCGGCGGCGTGATGTTCGCGCGCCGTATCGCGCGATGCCACCCGTGGAGCGCGGGAGGGTATGATCCGGTCTGATGTATTATGAATTTTATCTCTTTATTTTATACAGAACTCATCTGGCGGCCGTTATTCAACGGTCTTGTGCTGTCCTATAATGCGCTTCCGGTGCACGATCTCGGGCTTGCGATCATTGTTTTTACTGTGATGATCCGGCTTCTGATGGCGCCGCTCATGTGGCGCGGCCAGAAGGCGCAAAACGCGATGACGCGTCTTCAACCTGAGCTCGAAAAATTAAAAAGCCAGTATAAGAACGATCGCGAGGGGTTCGCGCGTGCGACGATGGAGTTGTATCAGCGTCACAACGTCAATCCCTTTTCGGGATGCCTGAATTTATTGATTCAGCTGCCGATCCTGATCGCGCTTTTCAGCGTTTTTCGCGACGGCTTCCGTCCGGACCACGCCGCGTATCTCTATTCTTTTGTGTCAAACCCCGGTGCCATTAATCCGCTCACCTTCGGTGGCCTTGATTTGTCGAAGGGAAGCATCGCCCTCGGCGTTGTCTCCGCACTAACCCAGTTTTATGCGACGAAGGTAACCATGACTCCTCCGGCCGCGCGTCCGCCGGGGACCGAGAATGATTTTTCGCGCCTACTCCAGCAGCAAGCGCTCTATATTCTTCCGGTCATTATTCTGATTTGGTCCCGCACCCTGCCGTCCGCGTTGACCCTCTACTGGACAGTGCTGAACATTTTTGGTATCGTGCAGGGCGTGATGATGACGAAAAAGGACGCCGCGGGCGCCCCCCCATCATCATAATGCCATGGATACTGAAGCGATTAAAAGCGAAGTACGGGCGATTTTAGAACAACTCGGCTACGGATCCCTGGTGTCATCGATTGAGGCGCATCAGGGGTTGACGAGCCGTTTTAACATTGAACTTTTGGGAGAGGCCAATATGCTGATCGGCGAGCGGGGGGCGAATCTCGCGGCGCTTGAGCACGTTGTTAAAAAAATCCTCCGCCACCGGAACGGGCCGGAACTCACGTTTACGCTCGATATCAATAATTATCGCCGGGAACGCCTTGAAGATCTCAAGCAAGACGTCAAGACGGCAGCCAAAGAGGTGCGCCTGTATAATAAGCGCGTGCCGCTTCGCTCCATGTCGGCGTTCGAGCGGCGGGTTGTGCATCTTCTGCTTGCGGAATATCCCGATATCGCAACAGAATCAACGGGTGAGGAGCCGAATCGCCGCGTGGTGATTAAGCCGTATCCGTAATCTTTGTTTTACTCTCGTATCCTAAAACTCCACAAAGTGCCGTCGCGGCGGTCAATGAAGAAGAGAAAGCGGTCGTCATCCGTTACGACGAGATCGGTCATGTCAAAGGCGTGGTCCGAGAGCATGATGATATAGCGATCCGTTTCCAGATTATATGCAAGGAGATTGTCTTCGGTGTTGATTTCACCCCTGAGATAATTATCCGGCCAGAATCCGGTGAGAGGACGGCGCGGAACCGCGCAGAAAAGATAGGTATTTGTTTTGGACCACGCGCATTTCGAAGGGAGCGTTGTGATGGGCAGCGTTTTCAGGAGCGCGCCGTCCGCCCCGCGGAGCGTAAGAACGGGCCGCGGATTTTTATTTGAAGGCGTGTTGGTCGTAATTAAACGAGCGCCGTCGTTGCGCCAAATGTGCATGAGGCCGAATTCCGGCCCCATGATCCTTTTTAATGCGCCGGTGGAGCGAGTTAGGGTGAAGAGGAAGCCCTGAGCAAAGAGCGACGGCGGGGTTGCGAGCGACAAAGTGTCGGATGCGATCCATTCGGCGGTGATATCCGGAATGGGAGAGGAGTAAATTTTCTGCGCATTGGAGCCGTCGCCGTTGGCAATGACGACGTCCGCGCCGTTGGGGCCCCGCATGACGCGGACAAAGCGTCCGCCGTCGGGCGACCACGAGAAGCTCCGGATGTTATCCGGGAGCGCCTCAATCGCGGATGTCGCCGAGTGGAGAAACCCCTTGAGCGTGTCTTTGTCAAGATAGAGGAGTGCGGCACGCTCCGTATCGCGGTGCGGGATAACCTCGGCGAGTCCGACAATCGTGATATTGGAGATTTTTTCCTGGATCGTTCCGATAAAATCGGACTCATAAAGATCCCCGCCGTCTTTTTTGTAATAGCGGATACGAAGTTGGTCGCGGTTGAAGGCCGGACCCAGGACCGGAAAATCAGTCAATTGTATCAGGCGTTGGATACCCGCGGGAGGAAGCGGCGGACCCGGCTTCGGGCGCGTCGTCGTGGCGACTTCTCCGGTCGGGCCCTGGTCGCGGATGGCAAAATCCAGCACGTCGCCCACGACTTTTTTGACCGCGTCCTGCAGCCCTCCGGACGGAGCAAAGAAAAGAAGATAGACCGCGGCTCCGACGAGTAGCAGGAGAACCGCGGAGACGATCAAAATTTTCTTATTGCTTTTTTTATTATTGCGTTCGTCCATAATTTTTTGCAGCGTCTTTTGCAGAGAGGAAATTCTTAATGGCGTCCGGAGTCGGCGGAAATTATTGGCAGAAAAATTGTCCGGGTCCGGCGAGAGGATCTTCCGCGCATCCGCCGCTTGCTTGTTCACAGAAGCCGCCGGGGTCCAACGGATCGCACACGCCGCCTATACGTATATGGCATATATTGTTTTCGCAAACGCCCGTGGCGCATTCCGCCGGACTTGAACAGGACTGCCCCGCTTCGCTGATTGCTACGCCCCTGCACGTTCCTCCTAACGGCGACGCCGCTGTGGCTTCGCAAGTGAATTGCGATTGGCATTGGTTAGACGGGCCATTGGGAATGCAATCCGCGCCATACGCACCGTTAAGAGATGTGCAGATGCCAAAAACGACATCGTTGGGGTCTGTGATGCATTGGCTTGAGGCGCATTGGTTTTCGTTGGTAAAAAGATCGCAGGATTGTCCGATTGAACGGGTTCCGGTTGTTGGCGATTCCTCACAGCGTAATGACGAGGGATTGCAGTAGTATGAAATGCATTCGGCTCCGTCACGGCACGAGTCCCCGAGATTGCCGGAAACAGGTCCTTGTGGTTGTTGCGGCGCTTGGGAGCTACTAGCGCCGGGAAGCGCGGGTAATTGGATATTAGCGCCGACACGGACAAGATCCGGATTGATAGTATAAAGAATCAGAAATGAAAGGAGCGCAATGGCAAGGCCGATAAAAGCGTTTCTGATCATTTTACGCGCCTCGCCGATCTGGTGCGGATTGCCGGCTGATGCCATATAACGGACGCCTCCGGCGACAATCATGAGAAATGCGCCGATGCCCGCAATACCGATGCCGAATTTGTAGAGCGCGGCGAGTAGCTGCGAAAGTGTCGGGTTCGGTCCCACGCCCAAAAACTCCAGTCCGGTTTGCGCAAGTTCTTTTTGCGCGGGCGCCACGCTCGCGAGATTGGCGCAATATCCGCCGATGTCGCTTGTGCAATCGGGAGCAGCGAGCGCCGGAATAACAACGGTGCTGAAAGATAGTGTTGCGATGATGAAGGAGATTTTCACGATGACGAATAATGTATTATGGGATATGAATTATGAAGTATGGGAAGTAATCCCTCACAGCCGTCATTGCGAGCGACCCCGAGCCGCGAGGGGGCGCGCGGCAATCCAGTATTTCTTCTGGATTGCTTCGTCGTCCTGCAGCAGGACTCCTCGCAATGACGCATATAATGACTGTCTTGATAATATTATGAGTGATTACTCAAAACTACATTATCATCCAACCCATAATACATGATACATATCCCATAATTCCTTATTGCCGTTCAATTCTCAAGTTCAAACTCTTGGTCACCGACGGCGGGACAATGCCGTTATGTTCACTTGAGACCGTTGTGCTGACGGGTATGCTTGCGGTATCTGCTCCGCGGGTATCCACCGTCAGAAGATACGGGCGCTCGGCCGGTCCGGAGACGACCCGGCCGGCGAGGCGCCAGTCATACGTCAGATCGTTGCGGTTTTTAATGTTGAAGAAAAACGGTTCGATTTGGACATCCAAAACTGTCCGTCCTGTTCTATAGTCCGCGATTGCGCGGCGCGTCTCAATGCCGCCGAGGGGGGTGACAGCATACAGATTGGCCCGGGCCTCCTGGGCGACAACGGCAACGCGCTGGGTTTTTTTGACCCGGCGCTCAAAGTCCTGCGCGGTCACGCTCACAATGTGCATTGTTTCGGGCAGAACCCCCATTTTGAAACTGAACGAATCAAGCCCCGCGCCCTCCCGCACGTTTTCTTCATTGTCGAGCCCCCACCGGAAAAGAAGATTCTGTGATGGAATCTGCTTGCCCTTGATAATGATTTCCGGCATCGCGATCACGCGCACCACGGATTCGGGAATTGGGAGCGCCTTGCCTTTGTACCACCGCGGAATATATGTTGCGGCAAACCAGGGCATGGCGATTTCCGCGACGCGGACCGTAAGCGCAACTGTTCCGCCGGCGCCGTCCAGGCGCGTAATCTCCGCTGAAACCGGAATCGCATCGCCAAGTTTTCCGGCTTTGAGTGTGATGGTATGCTTCCCGACGCCGGAAAGGTCCGGCCTTTTTTTGCCGCTGACGGTCCAGTTATAACGCGCGCTGTTTTTATCAAATGTCGGAGTGCGGGCGCTGACGGTAAATTTTTCGTCGGGTCCCGGCGTTTCGGGTATGGCAAAGAGGGACAGTGGATCCGGCGCCGGCACAAGCGCGTCAATGCCTCCGGGTGTTGCGCCGTTGATGGACGGGGAAAGGCCCTTGAGCAGTTTTTGCAGCTGTGGCGGGAGTTGCGGCAGGTATTCCTTCAGAGGGGCATACATGTCCCCGCCTCCCTGCTGGGCATGCGCGGTGAGTCCGGCGGTTGCGGCGATGAGGATAATGAGAGGGATAATGATGATGCGTGGCATGGAAGTATTATAGCATATATGGGTCTGTATAGTTGTCATTGCGAGCGACCCCGAGTCTGTCGAGGGGGCGCGCGGCAATCCAGCATTTTCTGGATTGCTTCGTCGTCTGACTCCTCGCAATGACGCCCGTGAGGGATGGTTTTTCTATCTCCACTATCCGCCATAACCCCTAATGCCTAATTCCTAGCGCCTATCTCCCCTGCTCCGCCAACCCTTCCCTTTCCTGTTTGATCAGCAACAGTTGCGCCGGGTCGGACGTGATGATCTGGTCCTCCGTGTATGACGCGACCACTTTAATCGCAATATGTTTGAGGCCGGCGAAGAAAATCCCTTCCCCTTTGTCGGATTCGAGCAGGAGAAATTTTTCCTCCTCGGTCAGATTGAACGTACGCGTGACCAGATCAATCGTGGCCGGCGACTGTTTGAGCAGGAAAAGGAGCGCGGCGTTCGTGATAATTGGTTTGCCGTAAGGCGAGTTCAGAAAATCCTCCGCGTCTTGTGTGATGGTGGAGAGGCCGAGGTAGTATTTGCGGCCGCGTTTTGCGATGCCGAAAAGGAACGAGGCGCCGTCTTCGGTTTTCATCAGCCACCACGCCTCATCTACGATCAACAGGCGCTTTTTTAGCGTGGTGCGGACGATATTCCAGATGTAGCGGAGAATCAGGAACATCCCGATTGGCCGAAGCTCGTCATCCATATCGCGGACGGAGAAAGCCGCCAGGCGATTTGACACCTCGATATTGGTGGGATTATTGATGAAGCCGGACCATGTGCCTGTGGTGTATTTTTTGAGGCGCATGGCAAGACCCTCGCCCCCGCGCGTGCTTGCGAGTACGAGCTCCAAATCCGAGAGCGTGGGGACAACGATGCGGGAGAAATCCGCCTCCGGCGTGATGTCCCGCGCCGCGTATGTCTCGGTAATGGCCTGATCCAATAGCGCGTCTTCCTGCGGCGTCAGCCCCCCGAGCATGATGCGGAAAAGGCCGATGAGGTTGATGATGTTGGAGCGGAGGACGTCGGCCGGCGACTCGTCCTCGCGGGGGATGGGCAGGTCAAAAGGATTGATGTGGTGTTTTGAATTGAGAGAGATGTTTATATAGGCGCCGCCGACGGCGTGCGCGAGATACTCGTATTCCCGTTCGGGATCAATAATGATGACGTCCGTGTCCCACATGAGGGAGCGCAATATCTCGAGTTTCGTCATGTAGCTTTTCCCGCTGCCGGAGATGCCGAAGAGCACGGAATTGGCGTTGGGCAGGGAGAAGCGGTCGAAAAGCACCAGGCTGTTGTTGTGGCGGTTGACGCCGTAGAGAATTCCTTTATTGGACGTGAGCTCGGAAGAAACAAATGGGAATGTGGAGGAGATGGGCGAGGAGTTCAGGTAGGTATGGATGGCTATTTTGTCTGTTGCGAGGGGGAGGACGGATTGGAAGCCCTCGATCTGTTGGAAGAGCGCGGATTTCATATAGACGAGCCGGGCCTCAAGAAGGGATTTAAATTCGCCCATTGCTTTGTCGAGCTCCTCTTCCGACGCGGCATAAAGCGTGATATAGAGGCCAAAATTAAACAGCCGCTCCTGGGCCTGCTGGAGTTTGTCGCGCAATTCCTCAAGGTCGCGGTATGCGGTGTCCAAAATGGGATCGCGGATGAGCCCTTTTTCTTCGCGCATGGAAATCTGCGACTGCACCTGCGCGACTTTCCGGCGGAGCGACCGGAGGATGGAGGCCGTATCTACGGGATGGACGTACATCGCGACGTCGAAGACCTTGTCGAGGTTGATGATCGGCGTGAACCAGTTTGTGTGGAGGTAGCGCGGATAGGAGAAGACGAAAAACGTGCGGGCGTAGCGCGCGCCGAGACGGATGGACGTCGGGTTGATTTCGAGCGCGGCCGGCGCGAGAACGTCGCGCAGGTTTAGTTCACCGGTGCGGTAGATTTCTTCCGGGAAGACGGCGTAAATCTCTTCATCTTTTTTTTTGTCCTTTCCGGAGAAAGGTAATTGGAATGAGGGAAGGGCCATGAAAGTGAATTATGAAGTAGGAAGTACGGGTAGAGGAATGTCGTAGATTTTCAAGCGCGTTGATGAAGGCGTATGAGGAGGTTTAACCTCCAATGAGCGCATATGTGCGGGAGTATATACCCAAAATGAACAGGTTTGCGAAAAAATTTTGGGTATATATCAACGGCGCTCGCAAAAAATGAAAATGCATTTTCGCTTTTTGCTCGCTTGTTGATATAGTTACTCCCCGTTTTTGTCTTTTATCGGGGCGCCGCCTTCAAAATCCGCGGGGTTATACAAGCCGTAAAAAAGTTCGATCAATTCTTCCGTGGATAGCGGCGCGGCGCGGATGCCGAACCGGCGGAGTCCGGCGGTGACGGCATCCACGCGCTGCCAGAGCTGGTTTTTGTACTCTTCAAAAATATCCGCGCTGACGGATTGTTCATCTTTGGAGCCGAAATACGAAAAGATTTTTTTAAAAAAACCATGCTCCTCAAAGCCGGACGGAATGAACGGCACGATAACGTAAAATGTTTTGGACATGATGTTCGTGATGCTCACAAATGTCCGGATGAATTCAATGTACTCACCGATCTGGATTTTGAGCAGCTCGTTGTCCTCTTCTTTTTCACGCTCGGTGAGCGTTGCGAGGTAGGGCGCGATGTTCATTCTTCGCGACTGGACCACGAACTGGAGCGAGAAATCAAGGGAATTTAGAAAATTCTGGTATTGGTATGTGACCGCATCCTGCTCATCTTCGGACTTGAGCGCGAGATTCAGAGACGAGCACATTAAGACGACGCGGAGGCCCCCCGCGCGGAGGATAATCGTATCTTCGCGGATCGCGTCAATCGCGAGAAATTGTTGGGTGGTGGAACTTGCCATAAATGAATTATGGGGTATGAATAATGAATTATGGGATATGAAGTATGTATTATGGGGTGGATAATGTCGTTTGGAGTATTCCCATACTTCATAATACATACCCCATAATTCATTATTCATACCCCACAATACAAGGATTTACTTCCCCCTGTCCGGTTCTTTAATGTCCAAACTCCATGCGAGGTCGGTGAGTTTTGACTCGGAGAGCCGGGGCAGTGAGGGTGTTGCCGTCGGCCGGTCAAGCGCGCGTCCTTTGGAGGATTTTTTCTGCGCGGGTTGCCTTTTCCAAAGGAAGACCCGTGGCCTGAGGGAATAGGTAATGCCGTTTTTGAACACGAGGTAAAACGGCTGGTCGTGCCATTTGAGGAATGCGAGCGCGAGCGTGAGGGGGACGACGACGGTAATCGAGAGAAAAACCGTGAGCCCGCGCGAGAAGATCATATTCATCCCGATAATCACCATGACTCCGGCGGCAAGAAACAGGGCCTGCTTGACGGTCAGCGGCCCCACCACGCGATCTTCGACAGTAATAAATTGGGGGATTTGATATTGGCGCATGCAAAGATGAAGTATGGGGCATGGAGAATGAATTATGGGGTATGTATTATGTATTATGGGAACACTCCAAATTACGTTATCCGACCCATAATACATACTTCATATCCCATACTTCATTCAATCGGTTCCCTATACGGATCTCCGCTGCCGGGGATGCTGCGTTGTGGCTCCAAAGGAGATGGCGGCGCAGCGGGCCGGTCCGGACGTTGCTCGCCCGCCGGCGGGCGCGGCTTTATTTCGCGGAGGTCAATGGGCGGAATTTTCGGCGGCGCATCAGCCGCCTTTTGCATGCGGTCGCGGGCCTTCGCAAGTTCCGCGACAATAGCCGCCGCATTGCGCGATGGCGCGGCCTCGGGTTCTTTTTTGGGGAGGGACCCGGCGTCTCGCGCGCCGATATCGGCATTGCTTCTTCCTCGTTTTGGTGCAGGGCGGGCCGTGTCCGGCCCGGTGGGGTCGCCCGCGCCTTGGCGGGGCCACTCTGCGTCAACGGCGCGCGTCGGCGGGAGGGTTTTATCCGTGACCCTTCCGGTTTCCTTTTGGCCAACGGAGGCGGAATCTTCGTCTTCAAAAATCTCCTCCGCAATATCCTCCACTTGTTCGCGGTACGGATCAACAACGGGACGTCCGCGTTCTTCTTGCCATTTGGTGACGGCGGGCGTCTGCGGTGGCCGCGGCGGCGGAGGCGTCACTCCTCCCTTTAGCAAAGGGAGGTCGGGAGGGATTTGCGGTGAAATCCCCCCTTGTCCCCCTTTTTCAAAGTGGGAAAGATTTCTTTGGACGGGCGGTTCGGGAGGGATTTTTGGAGACGCGACTGGACGCGGCGGAACAATAAGCGGAGCGGGCCCGGGTTTTACGGGAAGCGTCGGGGTTGCGGGCGCTGTGGGTGGAGGCATCACTCCTCCCTTTGGTAAGGGGGGGTTGCTTGCCCTTCCGTAGCCGCCTTGCGACGAAGGAGGGGGAGGGATTTGCGGTGAAATCCCCCCTTGTCCCCCTTTTTCAAAGGGGGAAACGTCTGCCGGACCGATTCCGGTTTGTACTGGGGGCGGCGGAGCTTGTCTTGCATACAGCGGCGCCTCGGTTGCGTCTCCGCCGTTTCTGATGACCTCCTCGGAGTACTCCTTGTCGTGCGCGGCCTTGAGCGTTTCGCGCAAAGGAAAGAAAACGCGGCGGTTGATGTCCGAGGCCATCTCTCCTGCCGCGCCGTGGTGGAGGCCGGTGGCTTTGGCCAGCACGCGTACAAAGTCCTCCGGATGCGTGAGGCCGAGGACCACATAGCCGGTTTCTTCGGCCATGAGTCCGGTCGCTTCAATGTTCAGGCCGTATTTTTTTCCAATTTCAACCATGGCCCGCGCGATATCCGGGCTGAACAATGCGTCCTTGAGCGATTCCGGAAGGATTTCGTAGCGCTCTTCAAGTTGTTCCTGGGGGAAACGAGGCATGAATTGGTATTATGGGGTTTGTATTTTGTATTATGGGACTGGAATTATGAATTAAGTTAATTTGGAGTATTCCTTCACCTCCGTCATTGCGCGCGCCCCCGCGTCTGGCGCGGGGGCGCGCGGCAATCCAGGATTTGGATTGCTTCGTCGTCCTGCGGCAGG
>JBBTVI010000035.1:7120-9525 GCA_038063315.1 Patescibacteria group bacterium | reverse complement strand
TCGACTGCACTCAGGATAAACTCCGCGAAGGATCGTCTGACTCCTCGCAATGACGTATGTAGAGGGAGTCGCGATAGGGCCGTGAGGGGTTACGAAGAAAAATCCCCATTAATCCCCCTTTGGCAAAGGGGGAAAGAGGGGGATTTTGAAAAAACAAATCAGTGTAAGGAAGTCCGTAACTACCGATTTTGCAGGGCATTAATCCTGTTTTGAATGTCCTGGATCTGCTGTTGAATCGAGCGGATGCGTGCATCAGGACTCGCGGGTGCCTCCATCGAAACAGGAGTCCCGCCGAAAACCTCAGCTAGTTTGGCGCGCGTTTTCGGCCCCACATATCCGTAACCCGCAACACCCGGTCCCGCGATGCCGTATTTTTTTTGGAAGCGCTGGACTGCGCGTTCGGTCAATGCGCCGAAATAATCGGATTCATTCCCCGGCGCACCGACGCCCGTTGTATCAACCGTAGTGTCCGGATCGCGATTCAACAGCTTTTGCAGCCGGCGGACATCCGCATTCCGGCTGCCGCGGCCGAGTCCTGAATTAAACACCGGAGATACCTTTTGTGCAACAAGCGATGGACGCGCGACAACCGTCGCAGGAACACCTGACGGCGGAGCCGCCTGCCCTGCGCGCAACGCCGCAATCTTTGCCATGATCGCCACAATCTGCGCCTGGATCTCTTCAATTGTCAACGGAGCGGACGGTGGAGGCATCGGTATTGGTGTTGATACAGCGGGTGGTGGTGAAGCAGGCGGTGGGGCTGGTGGCGGCGCCGGCGGCGTCCAACCGCCCCCTCCTCCGCTACCACCTCCTCCGCCGATGCTGCCGCCTCCGCCGCTGCTCTGCGTTGTGCAGGAACCGCTCGGCGTCACCGTGATTGTCTGGCTCGTAGCACCCGGATCAAGCGCGATATAGACACGCGACTGGCTACTCTCGCATTCAGTCGCCACATTCTTGGAATTGGTCAGCTTTTTCTTATCCGGAGAGATGATATCCACATACATTCCGGCAGACATCGTAAAGGAGAAATCGCTGTTATTCACTAACAAAGAATCGAAATTGCTGTTTGTTTTCAGCGTATATTGCGTTCCATCCGACGGCAAAACAAGCGTCACGTCATTCCCTGTGGTGACGTTTTGCGCAAAAACGGCAAAAGGCAGGAATCCCAACGCGAGAACGGCAATGGAAAATAATCGCTTCATAATGTTTTTTTTATTGCGTGCCGCCTGAGATGCATTACTTAATAATGAGATATTGCCAGGTTGTCGTCGGAATTGTCAGCGTGCCACCGCTGGTGTTATAAATCAATGCCTGAATGCGATTCGCTGCCGTGGACGACGCCATGCCGGTATAGATGAAAGTACCAGGAAGGATGCCAATCGCGCTTGTTGAAGCCGTGAGCCACACTTTGTCTCCGGCGCTAAGACCAGCTGGCGCCTGCGTGGTGCACGCAACCGCGCCTGTCGTAGTTGCGGCAATGGTGGTTTGCGCATCAATAGCGCCGAAATCGCAGAACCCATGGATGATGCCGGATACGCTGCTATTCGCTCCAACCCGGAGATTCCCCGAAACCAACGCGTCCCCTGCCACTGAGAAAGTCCAACTGGGACTCGTTGTGCCAACGCCGATGCGATAATTCGATGTATCGTAGCGCACAAACGGCACATCCGCCGAGGACGTTGCAATAGCCCAACCCGCGGCGTTGGCCGACGGAATAGACGTTGTCCCCGCATTATTGAATCTAATCGTTGCCGCATTGAATGCAGCGGCATCTCCGGCCGCATCACCGAAAAGCGCATTGCCCGTTGTCTCAATCGCGCCCGCGGTTGTCGTCGCCACCCCAATACCCAATCCACCCACCGCATAGATGTTCCCGGCCCCACCGACGGTCAGCGTCGCCGTTGGAGTAGACGTGCTGATGCCCAAACGGGTATTAGCCGTATCAAATCGGAGAAATGGGATATCCGCCGAGGATGTTGCGTATGCCAATGCGATCGCTGAACCGGCAATGAGAGTCGAGGTTGACGATGACGCATAAATTATATTCGCTCCCGATAGAATGAAATCGCCCGCGCTCAAAGAAAGAAGCGCGCCAGGCGTTGTTGTTCCTATCCCCACCCTGCTGTTTTGATAAACAAAGTTCGACGCCCCGCCGAAAGAACTCGAATTGTTATACTGAATTTGCGTATTGGAACCGCCGATGAGTGCGCCCGCTCCGCCAACGCACGTTCCGTTCACCGCAAAACATCCGGACGTCACATTGACGCCCGCGGCAAGCGCAGATGTCGCATTGGACGTGGAGAAGAAAGCTCCGCTCAGTCCAAGACGGGTTAGAGTTGACGATGCGGACACGGTCAAAAGCGATGTCGATGCAGAATTTGATACGGCAAAATTCGTGGTTGTCG
>JBBTVI010000035.1:0-7020 GCA_038063315.1 Patescibacteria group bacterium | reverse complement strand
TGTCGCGGCTCCGGTCACCAAAAGCGTGCTTGAGGCGCGGAGCGACCCGTCAAACGTGCCAGTTCCAGAGACGGTCAAAAGCGATGTCGATGCAGAATTTGATACGGCAAAATTCGTGGTTGTCGCATCAGTTAATGTCGTATTACCGTAAAATGTCGCGGCTCCGGTCACCAAAAGCGTGCTTGAGGCGCGGAGCGACCCGTCAAACCACGCAATGCCGTCAAATTCCGACTGGCCCTCGACAAACAGCGAATCATTTGCGAGCGCCGTAATATTGCCCGGCGTTGCATCGGCGCCGACGCGCGCGCCCGATGTGATCGTCAGATCCCCGGTCACGGACACGTCCGTGCCGATTGATGTTGCAAAAACAGTAACACCCATCGCCAAAAGCATTCCCGTCGCGAGTGAAACCGCCGGAATGCCATTTTTCAAAGAAAACTTTTTGAAGCTCGTCATAGTTAAATAAATGAAAAGAAGTTTTTTTTAATAAATTCTGCGACCCACCGCAAACAGCGGTGTGGATAACTTTTTAATAATATAAGTTATTATATAGCATAATCTAATGCAATAAAAGGTGTGCATAACTTTGCCGATCCGTCAACGGGTCGGTTTTTGATATAGAAAGATTAAAACAGAACGACGACTTCAGCAACGCCATAATCCTCTCCGGTTGTCACCCCCGCGGAGGCGGGGGTCCAGGTGTTGTCTTAATTGGAAGGGAAAAAATCTGGATTCCCGCCTCCGCGGGAATGACAGAAGAAAAAGACACGTTTTAACATTGATATACCTAAGATCAAATCCCTCCAATAACAAACCCCGCCCTCAGATGAGGGCGGGGTTTTGCCAATGCGAGCCACAAGGAATGCCCGGTTGGCATGCGACGCTTACTTCGTAAACGTCTGCTGGGTCATTTCCGTTGTCGGAAGTCCCGGTACCGTATAACCGTTCAGCCAGTCGTCTGTCGTCGTTGCGGTTGTTGAGGTGCTGTTCGGCGACCAAATGAAGTTGTCGTATGTGGTCGCTGCGCTCTCGTCCACGTTGCTTGCGGTTTCTCGGTTCACCAGGTTTGTGGTGTTGGAGAAGCTCGCATCACCGAGGAGCGCCACGGAGACCGAGTCGCCAGCTGCGGATCGCGCAACGGTACCACGCAGTTCGAAGTAGCGAGTCGTTCCTGCCGGAATCACCAGATTCTCGGCGTTCGGAGCTGCAGCACTGTTCGTCGCGGGATCGAAGTAGATCACGACCTCAGATGTAGACGCATTGCTGCTTGCCGGAGTCGTGGTCTGATTGTTCGCCGCGCAATCGGTATCATTGGCGCCTGTTTCAAGAGAACTCGATCCCACACAGTCCACGTCGTTGGCGTTGATCGGGTTTGCCGCATACGCGGAAGTAGAAAATCCGGAATCCGTATACGCGTACAAGCTGAAGTTCGATGTCGTCGCATTCGTTGTGGACGAGACGCGGAATGAAATTTTATACAGCGACACATCCTTTGCCGGATCTGCCGTCACCTTGAACCGGTAGAGCGTCATCTCGCCGTTTGCAAGAGTGTTGGACGGAACAGCGAGCCGTTCAAGCGTCGGGTAGGACCGGACGAGTCGTACGCCGTTGGAATTGGTGTCTGTACCGTTGGCCGGATTGATCGTGGTTCCCGAGGACTGGCCCACGCCACGCGTTGTGGTCGTTGCCTCGCCGTCGTAATCCACCTCGACGAGCCGACCGCGCGTTCCCGCCTGGTTCGTCCCGAGAAGCGCAAGGTCTCCCTTGATCGTCAACAGTTTGACTGCGTCCTTCGGAATAATGAAGTCCGTTGTCAAAGTGGAAGTTGCGCGGGTTACCGTGCCGCTGAAGATCGCCTCGCCCACTTTTGTCGCGCCGTCCCACAAGGTGACTTTCGCAATGTCCGATGTGGAAGCGGTAGAGGACGAAAGCGTTAATGCAATGCGATCCAATCGAAGGGCCTCATCCGTTGCGGAAATCTTGAGCACCGAGAGCAAGACATCGGTTTTACCCGCAATGCCGAAGCGTTGCGACGGAGACGATGTATCAAGGACCACTGAGAGCACGCCGGCCTGACGAACCGTCATCACGCCCGCGGCGCTTGCCGTCACGGTCTCGGTAAACGTTACTCCCGTATCCTTTCCGGAGACCGTGAAATCGGAAGTTGCCGTTGTTGTCGCATCATGGTCGGAAAGACCAAGCATATACCAGTCATCCACGGTATTGCCACCAGCAGCATTGGCTGAGATGTTGCACTTGATATCAATATTCTTCACGGTTCCCTTCGGAACAATGAGATGCGTATCAAGCGTAAACGTCTCTTCCTTATCCGCGTCAGCAGCGTTGCTGGACGGATTTATGACATTGGAACCCGTGTTGAGCGCTGTTGCGCCGTCAAAGAGCTGGCAGGTGTTGAGGTCGTCAACATCCGTACCTGTTCCGGAGTTGAGCGTTACTTCGGCTGCGGTCACGCGTACGTCCTCACCGGAGTCGGTCGCATCAAACTGCAAAGTCGAGAAGTGGTATCCGTTGACGCCGCGCACCACGTTCTGCGTTGCGGGCGCTGTTGCGACAGCCACTTTGAGACCAGCGGTCTTAACGGTCTGGGTGTTAGCTGAGACAGCGGTAGACGGTGTCGGCGTCCGGGTCAGACCCGTCACCTCACCGCGCGCCGTGATATGGCCGTTGGGCACAACGGAAATCACGACTGTCGTATTATTCGTGAATGTGCTGTCCAGCTTGCCTTTCACCGTATATGTATGAAGTCCAATCGGAACAGTCCATGTGTCGGTGAATGTCGCAACACCAGATGACGGATCTTTGGGGCCTGCGACAATCGCGCCATTTTCATCAACGATTGTCAGGTTCGTTATATCGGATGATGTGCCGGTGCCGTTGAAAACGAAACTAAGCTTGAAAGATGAGATCTGGATCGGCTCTCCCTTTGCTTCCAAAGCGAAGGCGCCCAGTTTCGTGTCCGAAACGTCAATCGCCACATTTCCGGCGCTGACCGTATTGGATTTCTCTACACGCAGAGACCCCGCAGAAATCGTATGCGCAAAAGCGTTGTAGTAGGGTTCAGTATCCGATGAAAACGCTCCTGCGGCCGCCGCACCCGAGGTCAAGCCGCTGGTTCCGGCGGTCACATAATATCCATAGGTCTTACCGCGCGCCACAATATCGGTCCGGCGCTGGAGATCAATGTCAATCGTGCGATTCGATCCGCTATCCACGTCAACCCGGACAGACATCTCAATATTTGCGCCTTTCGCGATTTCCACTCCTGTACCGAAATCCGCGGTGTAGTATTTTCCGTCGGAGGACAGCATCGTGTTATACGACGTAGCTCCGACTTTCACCATCACGTTCTTCAGGTCGCCTGATGCCGCGGAACCGGCCTGATAGAAGCGCATTTTCTCAAGAATAATCGGCTCGGCGGATCCTGTGGTAAAGCGCACTGCTGAGGCGACAAAGTCCTTGGTGCCAACCTCAAGATTGCTTCGCGCCGCGCCCGGATCAACCGTCCCGCGCGTCGGGCTGTCGAATGTGCCGATCGTCAGGGAACTGTTGACCGTCATCTCGTTGCCGATAATCGGGAATACGCCGTTGACCGCGCTTGTTCCCGCGTCAACCGCGACAATACCGAATTTCGGCCGGTCCCCCGCTTCAGCGGCCTGATCAGTACCCATATTCGCGCCAATAGTCATTGTGCGCGATGTTCCTGCTTTCACGACAAACGCTTCATTGAGTTTGGCCTGGTGCAAAGCGTTGAATGTCTTGGCAAGACCGATTTGGTTGTTATTCTCATCCAACAACACAATATCCGAAAACGCCGAGTCAGCTCCAAGGCCCATGCGTTCCACTGTGACTGAACTGACTGTCACGTCTCCGTCATTCGATGCTGTCACGACAAATTTAACAAAAGGCAAACGCGCCGCGTTCTGCGGAGCAAGCGTGGCTGCGGGCTGGCTTGTTGGCGCAGAAACCGTCAACCCGCTTCCTGCCGGTACCGGTGTCGGACTTGGTGTGGGACCCGGTGTCGGAGTAGGAGTGGGAGTGGGTGTCGGAATCGGTGTCGGTGTCGGAACAGGAACCGGTGTCGGACTCGGCGGAGGAGTTGACGCCATCATCGCGCTAAAATGCGCGCGCGAGGCCGAACCGAAGTATCCTGATCCTGTGGTCAATCCCAAAGGCGCCAGGATGGCTGCCGCATTGGCATCTTGCCATCGCGCGACAGCTGCTTTTGTTCTCGCTCCGAAATATGTCGTCTCATTGCCCGGGGAACCGGCTCCGCTGGCGGAAACCTGGAAGCCCGCGGAATTCAGATACCGTTGAAGACACTGCGCGTCATTTCCCTCGGATCCCATAGAAAGATCGCGGGTAAATGTGCATTGCACGCCTCCGGACGGACCTGAACCCGGTCCCTGCTGGACAATAAGCGAGTTCAACTGCACTTGGAGCGCCGCAATCTGCTGCAAAAGCTGATCAATCGTATGTTGCGAATCATGATCAGCCATTGCCGCTATCGGAGCGAATGCGGCGACTCCGGACAGGGCTGCCGTCGCGGCGAAAAGAGTAATTTTACTCTTCAGCGTCCGGCGGAAACCCCCGTATATATAAGTACTCATAATATGATTTTTTACTTTTATGCAGAAACCTTTGCATCACTTCGCATGTTGCAAAATATGAGAAGGGCAAAAAATCTCAACATATCGTATTCGCTGCACTTGATCACTCTTGAAACGCTGCCTGTCGACGGCTGCTCGCCGGAGCAGTTTTTGCAGATAGCGAAGAGTGATTTTTAATTTATTTTATTAACGCTGCACGACTTCAAATAGACAAAAATTGGACATCTCGAGCGAGACCATTTTTCCCCGGTATCATCAACTGAAATGGTTTCAGCTGTCCGGAGATCGACCCTTATACGGCTCCGCTCGCGGAAAAAATTCGTGGTTATCCGATTACTGACACTATATTTCCATACTACTTTAATTGTCAAAGAACAGACGCCACACTGATATATGGCTGTACCCTCTCATTATAAAAGGTGCCCATATACAACGCAAGCGTATTTATCCACAATTGGGTAAAACCCGGCAAAATAATGCCGAATCCATCCAAGAACCTACTATAACGCGAGGGCAAAAATAGTCAAGTATTATCAGCGTAATCCCTCACAGCCGTCATCGCGAGCGACCCCGAGTCTGTCGAAGGGGCGCGCGGCAATCCTTTTCCGTCGTCATTGCGAGCGCAGCGAAGCAATCCAGGGCTTCTGTGTTATGGATTGCTTCGTCGTCCTGCGGCAGGCCTCCTCGCAATGACGCAGATAATGGTGGTCTTGATACAGGCTGTGAGGGGTTACTTATCAGCCCTTTCAACTCTTCATTTTCCAGTCAACGGGAATGCCAATAAAGAACGTTGTGCCCGATCCCCGGATGCTTTCAAACGACAATTCCCAACCCAGGTTTTCCGCGATCATTTTGGCGATAAAAAGGCCGAGTCCGGTGCCGGACATTTTTGCCGCGGCGGCGTTGGAGGCGCGGAAAAACTGCGTAAAAATGCGCGGCTGGTCCTCCGGCGGAATGCCGATGCCATTGTCGCGGCATGACACGCGATAACGCCCGCCGATCCTTTCCAAAAGAACCGCCACCGCGCCGGTCTTAACATCCGAATATTCGGCGGCATTCCCGATGATATTCCCGAGCAGCTGCTCCAAAAGCGTGGGGTTAATGTAGAGCGCAACGGGCGCTCCGACTTTGTCTTCAAACGTCAGCGCCACACCCGGGTGGCGCGCTTTCACCGCCGCAACAACCTGCGCTATTGCAGAGGCCATATCAACCGATGCGCGGTTGGGATGCCCCTTGCCGAAACGCGCGAGAAACAAAAGATCGCGCAAAAGTTGGATGAGCCCCGCGGTGTTTTTATACGCCTGCTCCAAGGCGCCCCGTTGCTCATCCGTCAGTCCGCCGCGCCGGAGAAGCCAATCCAAAAACCACTGGACCGCGGTCGCAGGCGTCAGCGCCTGATGCCCGACGATGGAAACGAATTCCTCCCGGAACTGTTCGCGCCGCCGGCGATCCGTAATTTCCGGCTCAATGCCGATAAAAAATTTCACCGTACCCGCCTCATCCAAAACCGGCGAAATATGCAGTTCCTGCCAGTAGCGCGAGCCGTCTTTACGCGTGTTCTCTACCTCTCCGACAAAGGGCTGCTTTTCCTCCTTGATGCGCTTCCACATATCGGCATAGAAACTGTCCGGCATCGCGCCGCCCCACAAGTCACCGGGATTTTTCCCCATCATCTCCACGGCGGAAAAACCGGTTTTTCGCTCCGCCGCCTCGTTGGCATACAGAATATTGCCGTTTGCGTCGGTTACGATAATATGATCATCCACTAGATCAAAAGCGTCTCTCAGAGGCCCGACCGCGGCAATATACGCCTCAAGATCTTCCGGCGATAGCGGATAACGGATAGTCATCATCGTATCATACATCACCGCGCCAATTCTTTCATCTTTTCGTTATTTTCCACACTGCGCCCGAGCGCCATGCCTGCCACGTTCTCAAAAATTAAAACACCGCCTCTCCATAACAGAGGGCGGGGCTTTAATAGGCCCGGCATCCCTATCAGTAAAACTGAGTGGCTGTCCCCTTGCGGTTAAGCCGTCGAAACGCCGGACCCACCATTATATTACCACCGGAGCGGCATCCGTGTCAAATTTTCTGCGCCCGATCATAAAGCAAAAGTAGTCCGAGCAATCAACATTCTTCTCACGACAAATGCCCTATCCTCAGACGGGGCATTTTTCTAAATCAAGATGATCTTACTCACTTCCTCCGTCTACTGCAGTGCTCATTCTCCCTTTGCCTCTTCGGAAAGCGACGCGGAACGCTGAAAAATATCGTGGTATTCCCGCGCGGTTCAACACCACCAAATCAACCTCTCGCCCCACAATATCTTCAATATCTTTCCAGATGGCGTGTTCGCGTTCGCGGTTCTCTTTCCGCATATACACCGCGA